>CAYQDU010000011.1:0-42779 GCA_964416275.1 uncultured Anaerolinea sp.
ATGCCGCCGGCTCGAAGCCGGCAGTGAAATGACGGAGCAGTTCGGGGGCGTAGATGAAGCGGTAGCCGTGCACCTGCTCGCGCCGGGCGGCGATGCGTTGCAGGGTTTCGACTACGTAATCCAGGTGGCTCTGGGTGTACATGCGGCGCGGGATCGCCAGGCGCACCAGCTCCAGGCGCGGGTACTGCATGAGGCCGGTTTCGGGGTCCGGATGGGCGAACATGACCGAACCGATCTCTACCGCCCGGATACCGCCCTCGCGATACAGCTCGACTGCCAGGGCCTGGCCGGGGAACTCGGCCTGGGGAATGTGGGGGAACAGGCGGCCAGCGTCGAGATAGATGGCGTGACCGCCGGGCGGCTCGACAATTGGGATGCCGGCTGCCAGCAGGCGTTCACCCAAGTAGGCGGTCTGGCCCAGGCGGTAGGCCATGTAGCTTTCGTCCAGGCCCTCCCACAGGCCCACGGCCATGGCGTCGAGGTCGCGCCCGGCCAGCCCGCCATAGGTGGGGAAGCCCTCGCGCAGGATCAGCTCGTTGCAGGCCAGGCGGTAGAGGGCCTCGTCGTTCATTGCCAGGAAACCGCCGATGTTGACGATGGCGTCTTTCTTAGCGCTCATGGTGGCGCCATCGGCCAGAGCGAAGATTTCCCGAGCGATTTCGAGGGTGCTTTTGTTCGTATAGCCTGGCTCGCGCAGTTTGATGAAGTAGGCATTCTCAGCGAAGCGGCAGGCGTCGATAAAGAAAGGAATGTTGTATTCGCGATAGATGGCCGCCACCGCCCGCAGGTTTTCGAGCGAGACGGGTTGGCCGCCCCCGGCGTTGTTGGTGATGGTAATCATGCCCAGCGGCACGTTGGCGCGCCCCACCTGCTCGATGAAGTTGCGCAGCTTAACCAGGTCCATGTTGCCCTTGAAGGGATGGCGGTTTTGGGGGTCTGCGGCTGCGTCGATTACCAGATTGGCGGGCCGCCCGCCGCGGGCCCGGATGTTGGCGTCGGTGGTGTCGAAGTGCATGTTCGATGGCACGTACTGGCCTGGCTGCACGTACAGGGCCGATAGAATATTTTCAGCCGCCCGGCCCTGGTGGGTGGGGACAAAGAAGCGGAAGCCCAGGATGGCCTGCATGGCTTCCGCCAGGCGTTGGAACGAGCGCGCCCCGGCATACGATTCGTCGCCGCGCATGATGGCGGCCCACTGTTCCTGGCTCATGGCGCCGGTTCCCGAATCGGTCAGGAAGTCGATGAATACGTCTTGGGCCAGCAGGGCAAATACGTTATACCCGGCCTGGCGGATGGCCTGCTCGCGTTCTTCACAGCCGATCAGGCGGATCGGCTCGACCATTTTGATGCGGAACGGCTCTGGGGGGTGGATTGCCATCGAAAGGAACCTCCATGGGGTTGAGGAATGTGGAATTTGCCTCAGTGTAGCATGAATTGGGTGAAACACCAAGAGGATGCCTGTACTACCGGTATAATACAGCCTATGAATCTCACCTGCCTGCGGCGGGCCGCAAGCCTGTTGCTGCTGCTGTTCTCGCTGGCGGCGCTGGCCTGGGGGTTGTGGCCGCTGCCCACCCAGACCCGCAGCCTGGACTTCACTTCAGCCGACCTGGGATTGCCCCCTGGCGGCCCGGCCTGGCGGGCCACGTTGACCTGGCCGTCTCGTCTGCGGGTGGGCGATGAGCGCATGATCCACCTGCAGATTGCCGGGTTGGAGAGCGCCCCGGCGGTCGAACCGGGCGGCGAGGCTGCCGCTCACCTGGCCGCCCGCCTGGAGCTGGCCGGGTTAAGTTTTTCACCCCAGGGGGAGGTCAGTCAGTTGGCCCAGCCTGGTAAGCCGCTGGTGTTCGCCTGGCGAGTACAGGCCGGGCATAGGGGCGCTTTTGCCGTCACCGTCTGGCTGCACCGGATAGACTCGACCGGGCGGCAAGTATTGAGCGCCCAACGACTGGAGCTGCGTTCGACCAGCCTGTGGGGGGTGAACGGCCCCTGGGTACGCGCGTTGGGGTTGGCCGGCGTGCTGATTGGCGCAGCTTTTGGCCTGGATGGCCTGGCGCTGGCGGCAAGCCGCCAATCAGCGGGCCGCCGCTCCCGGAATCAGTGATCATAGATTGGATGCGAGGCTTATGCTTGAAATTATTCCACTTGTCTTGGGACCTGTAGAGACGAACGCCTATCTGGTCGGCGATCCACACACCGGGCAGGCGGTGGTGATCGACCCGGCCTGGGATGGAGCGCGCCTCGCGGCTGAGGCGCAACAGCGCGGCTGGCGCATCGCCGGGTTGTGGATCACTCACGCTCATTTTGATCACATGGCTGGGGCGGCGGCGTTGAGCCGCGCCGTGCCTGAACCCCCGCCCGTGGCCCTGCACCCCGCTGATCTGCCGCTGTGGGAGAGCCAGGGTGGGGCCGGGTTTTTCGGCTTACATGTCGAGCCGGGGCCGCCCCCTTCGATTTTGCTGGCCGAAGGGCAGACGCTGCGCCTGGGTGGGGTGGAATTTGAGGCCCGCCATACCCCTGGTCATACCCCCGGCCATGTAGTATTTTACGCCCCGGCTGAGAGGGTATGCTTTTGCGGCGATGTGATCTTCGGCGGCAGCATCGGGCGCACCGATTTGCCCGGCGGCAATTACATGACCCTGATGCACAGCATCCACACCCAAATCTTGAGCCTGCCCGACGATACCCGCCTGCTTTCCGGCCACGGCCCGGAAACGACGGTGGGCGTGGAACGGGCGGAAAACCCGTTTTTGGGGTAAAATTATCGCACGGCCTGAATTTGTCTACTCAAATATGGCGATGAACAGGGAAGTGAGGGCTTGCCATGATTTCTGTGGCAACGTGGCTTAAGTCGTTTGGCTTTACCCAAGACCCTTTCAGTTCCACAGAAGCCGGGGGAGAAGATATTTATTCGCGCGATTTTCTCCATGCCACATTTGTGAAGCCCGATTGTTTCGATGACATTTTAGGCGATCCAAACTATCCCAAATCGAGCCTGATTTTTGCCAGGCGGGGCAGCGGCAAATCCAGCGCGCGGGTGATGCTGGCCCATTACTGCGAGCAGGGCTTATTTCCCGACCAGTTTGGCGATCCCCAAAGCGGACAGCGGCGGGTTTTGCCGGTGATCTATATACCGCCGCCCAAACTTTTGACCTTGCTGTCGGAGCCGTTGGCGCTGGCCGAGGCGCACGTCAAGGAAATCTTGAAAAGCTGCATTGTTTCCCTGGTGCGTCTGCTGTGCGCCTATCCTGAGATGGCAGACAAAGCGCGCCGGATGGATCGGATGCGCCGCGTCGAGCTGCAATCGTATCTTTTGTTAAGTCCACCGGGGCTGTCATTTGCCGAGCTGGAATCCGCGCGCACGGTTTTAGGCAGCGAGCTGTTTCATCCGGAAGAAAATCGACCGCCGATGGGGTTTGCGGCCATGGATGGCGCTGCGCCAGAGAGGCCCGCCGCGCCCGACCTGTTCGATACCTGGGTTACCGCGCAGAGCGGCCTGGGGCCGCTGGAACGATTGGAGCGCCTGGGTAACTTGATTGTTGACCTGGGAATTATAGCCATCTACGTATTGGTGGATGGCCTGGACGAAAACATCTTAACCGCCGATAACCCGAAGCTGGCGGCCGATTTTTTGCTGCCGCTGGTGGCTGATCTGCGGCTGATGAACACCGTGCCGCGCCTGGCTCTCAAGATTTTTGCGCCTACTGAAATGGCCCCGGCGCTGCTGGAAGCCACGCGCAAAGTGCGCCCCGACCGGATTGCCCGGGTTGACATCCTGTGGGACGCGGAACGCCTGGTCGAGATTTTAAGGCAGCGGCTGCGTGAATGCAGCCAGGGCGCGGTAGACAGCCTGGACGGGACCAGCGACCCGGCAATCAAGGGCAAGATCGACCGGGAGCTGGCGCGCCGCGCCGAAGGCATCCCCCGCCATTTGATTTTGCTGTCTCGTTATATGATTCAGGCTCGCTGCGAGCAGGCTTCCGGCGATGGCGATTCGCTTGGCCTGACCCAGGCCGATTTAAATCGGGCCGCCATCCGCCTGGCGAAAGACCTGGGTCAAGAGGCGCCCAGCGCAGACCTGGCCGAGCCAGCGACGGTGGTCAGCCAGAAACTGGATCCAGCTGCCCCGATGCCGGATGCACCCCTTTCCACCGATTGGCTGCGGCGCGACTTACCTTTTCCGTTGGCCTACGCCTATCTGATCTATCAACGCGAGACGGACCCCGATAAGCAGCTGCGGGAATTCACCGAACTGGTAGAAGCCAGCCTGGCCTATCTTTCGCTGGCGCTGATCGGGTTTTTGTATGGCAAGGTGGGCGCAGATACCCCGGCGCGGCTGCAGCAGATCGACCTGAGCCTGATGCGCATTCCATTGGGGCGTTGGCGGGCGGCGGTAAGTGGGTTGAGCCAGCTGTGCGCCCAGGTGGATAGCCGTGCTAAGTTTGTTCGCCAGTGTCAGCGTTGGGCAGAGCAGCAATCGGGCTTTTTGGGACGGGTGAACGACATTCGCAATCAATATGCGCATGATGGAACGCTGTCGCGTGAAGAATGTTCCCGGCTGCTCAAGAGCCTGGAGCCGGGGCTGCAGGAGTTTCAAGCTGGCTTGCGCTTTCTCGCCTCGCTGCATCTGGTGAAAGTGACTGGCCTGGTCAAACGGGAAGCCCAATATGTGCATCGCTGCGTTTCGTATACCGGGGATGTGAATATTTTTCCGACGATTGAGATTACCTGCGGGCGAGCGTTGGATAGCGAAGCGTTATGGCTGATCTCGGAAGATTTGATCGTGAAGCTGCATCCCTTGCTCATCGCTCGCCCTGCGCCGGATGGACGTGGGGAAGACGTGTGGCTGTATCATGGGGTCAACCAGCGGAATGTATATTACAAATTCTACGGGGCGGGGCGCACGCTGGAACTGCCCGGCCCGCGCGAGCAGGTGCGGCGTATTTTAGGAGTGTAAAATAAATTGCAGATAGAACATCAGTCCTATTGATTTTTTGATAATTGCTTCTATAATAATAGATAGGCTACGAACAAGGGGCTGTCATAACATGTCGGTTTATACCCGTGAGTTATGGCTGAAAAATATGCAATTCGAAAAAGATCCTTTCTTGCCAGAAGCTCGGCGCGCGGAAGGGGATATTTTGTTGAAAGGCACGCGTGAGCGTGAGTCGGCCTTTTTCGAATTCCCTTATTATTTTGAAATTTTAGGCAAGACTGGCGCACCGGGTCCCTGTTTTATATTTTCACCGCGCGGCGGCGGCAAGACTACGCTGCGACAGACCATTTTTGATTTTCACAACGATAATTTCTCTATCAACGGGCCTGTTTTGCCCATCATCTATGATGATTTTAACCTGGTGCTGGAAAGGGCCGGGCATGATCCTACCGCAGTCAAGCCTCGTCATCATGTTGAACAAATTATCCGCCTGGTAGTACAGCGTTTGTTTCAGATGTCTATCCATGAGGACCTGGACGAAAAGCGAGAACTAAAAAATATAAAGAACCGCTATCAGAAAAGCCTGCTGGTTTGGTATATCAACACCTTTGGCGGCTTTCACCCCTGGGAGCTAAATCGCATTTTGGGCGAGACCGAGGGAGCCAGTCACTTCCTTAATAAAACCAATGTTTTGGAACTTGGCAAGAAAACAGTTGAGGTGGCGGCCGAAATTGTCGGCCCCAAAACAGCCCGTCTGGTGTCCTTTTTCAACGAGATGGTTAACGTCGATAAATTTGAAGAAGTGAAACCGGATACGATTTCTATTTACAACCTTCTAAAAGGCCTGGTGTCTGTATGCAACGAGATTGGCATCAAGGAAATCCTGGTTTTAGTGGATGATATTGATGAGCCGCAGTATTACAGCGAGCAAGGCGACTTCAGGCCGGCGTATAATTTGATCCGCTCATTAATTGCATCGCCCAAGCTGCTGGGGCTGCCGGGCCTGGTCTTTAAATTTTTCCTACCTACCGAAATGAAAGAAGATTGTTTGCGCGTGGTGCGGCTGGATAAATTTGCCGAACGGACCATTGCCTGGAATCAACAGGATTTGCGATCAGTTTTGAAGAGACGTTTGTATATTTCGGCTGGCAAAGACACCCTGAGCGGACTCTGCGCGCCAGACGGTGATTTTAATATCCAGGTGGACGATCTGCTGATTGGCTTTGCTGCCCGATACAAAAACCCGCGTGCTATGATCTATATCGGCAATGAGTTGTTGGCCGAGCACTTTCGTTCTGGCCCGCGTGATCTCGATGAATTGATCACCCGGCAAACCTGGAACATGGCCGAGGCCAATGCGCGTCGGGTTTTAGGCCCGCCCCCGTGGCAGGTTTAAGTTCATTAAGGGGATTGTGGAGGAGAAGTAGCATGCCGCTCACCAATGTCATTTACCCGGAGCTGAGGATTAATCCAGTTAACCGTGAAAAACCGGTGCAAGAATTTGCCGATGCGATTAACCGCATTCATACGTTAGGCGCTATCTTCCAGACCTTATTTGAGTGGTATGGCAGCCCCGGCATTGGCAAAAGTACGCTGGTCTATTTGCTCAAGGCCAAGTGCGATGAGCTGCAAACGCCCTATGTAGCCATCGATTTCAGCGAGCGCAATCCCCAGGCCCGCACCTATGCCCAGGATTATTCGCTGCTCTTAGAAGAGCTGACGCGCCATTTGTTCTTCAAAGCATCGGATGCCGGGCCGATTTTAGAACTGATCGATGGCTACCGCGCCTTGCCGGCCAACGCGTTTGAAGAGCAGCGTCAGGCGCAGTTGAACAAGGCCGGGCGGGCGTTTATTCGGGCCATGCTGGCTTTGGTCGAGGCGCAGCCGGTGGCGCTGTTCTTCGATGAAACCGAGCGCATCGATATAGGCGTGGTCGATTGGTTGGAAGAATGGGTCATCAATCCCCTCATCCAGACCGGGCGCTGCCTGGTCGTGTGGACTGGCCGCCGCCCGCAGCGTTGGAAACGCTTCGAGGTGCGGCGGCGGCTCAATTCGCAAGAGCTGGATCCTTTTGAACCCAAGGATACGATCCGGCTGTTCCGCGAGAACAGCCTGGGGGCAATTGCCAGGCTGCCCGATGATGAGATTGTCAGCCTGTCGGGGCGCGTCCATCGCCTCACGGGTGGACATCCGCTGGCTGATACCGTGGTGCTGCATCAGTTGGGCGAGCTAACCGAACAGAATATTCCCCTGACCGAGCGGCAGTTCAACACCCAGGCCGATCGTTTGTTAGATGATCTGGTGCAAAAGTTTATCGATGCCTATGCTTTTGCCGGCTTGCAAGCTGATTTGATCGACGCCTGCCGGGTGATGGCGCTGGTTCGCCAGTTTGACGTGATTATGCTGCGCGGCATCCTCAAAGAGACCCTATCGATCTACGCCGCTTTTAAGCCGGAAGAATTCGGCGCGCTGCTCTCGCGCCTGCGCGCCACGCAGCTGGTCTTATGGGACGATAGACGCAAAGGCTATACGATTGACCCAACCCTGCGGCATATTTTGACCGAATATATTTTTCACCATCACCCCAAACAATATCTGACCGTCAACCGACTGGCGCTGGCGATTTACCAGGATTGGATCGCCCGCTCGGGCGACAATCGCGGAGTGTATATCGTGGAAGAACTATATCACCAGGCCCGCATCAATCGCCTGGACCGGCGCACGCTGCCGGAAGGGCCGGTCGATTTGGCGGCGCTGCTGCAGCAGCGGCTGGATCAATACGAGCAGCAAGACTCCGATCTGCGCGGTTCGGCCCTGGATCGGTTGTATCACGAGCTGGAAGGTGATGTGGATTTGCGCGCGTTGGTGGGAGATGATGCGTTTGCTAGATTGTTATCCAAAGTGGACAATGCCAGATCTACATCCTAACTTTCTCAGGTATGTGCGAATCCAGATAGAGCTTTGTAAAAGGGGTTCTGTTCGGCGCCCGATATTTTCAGGGAAAAGATGAGAGCCAGGTAAATATTCCGGCAACTACAGTGCTTTCGTGGTTTGTGTGAAAATTCGCGAAGGAAACCCTATGAATACCATTGCTAATCATACACCTGCAAATGAGTTTATTGGCCGAAAACCCTATTTAGAGGCGTTTAATCAGTTTATTCACTCAGATCATTCGCGCATCTTGTTTTTTCACGGGCCGGGTGGAGTTGGCAAAACCTGGCTGTTGGAAAAAATGGCAGAACGTTTATCGGGTAAGACTGACTGCGTCATGATCGATTTGTTCACCTCCGACCATCGTTCGATTGAGGGTTTGAACTACGGGATCGTAAAACTGTTGAAGCCGTTGGTAGCGGAGCAGCATTTCCGGAATTATGAAAGCCGGGTTGAGGCGTTTGAGGCGGCCCAAAAAGAGGGTCAATATACGGCGACGAAATCACAGCAAGTTCGACAGGCGTTTATTGAGGATTGTGCAGCATTAAGCCCTCAAAAATTTGTGGTATTCCTGGATACCTTTGAGGTTGTACAGCATGGCGCGGTAGGCGATTGGGTTATCAACGTATTGGGCCGAAAGCTGGATAACTTTAAATTCGTGATAGCCGGACGGCGCGAATGGCCTGCGCAGGATCACATGGCAAGCAAGCTGGTAGATGGTTTCACAAAAGAAGAAGCGTTGGAATATTATTGCCACCGGGAAGAGAAAGATATAACGGCTCTGGATAATGAGGCTAAAGATTTGATCGCTACGTTGTGGGAGAAAAGCGCGAAAAATCCGCTGCTGATCAGCCTGGCCTTGGAATGGTTCGACGCCTCAATCTTGCAGCCTGGGATTCTGCAGCGGTTTAGCAAAGAACAGTTCGAGGAAAAAGTCATCGCTCCGATTCGAAATATTGGACAGGGAACTTTTGGCTCTCCAGAAATGGACACGGCTGCCTATTACACATTGTTGATGATGGCGTTTTTCAACCAACGCTTTAGTGTTGAGTTTCTAGATCAATTGGTTCAACAGAAAAAATGGGTTAATTTAGGAGGTCTATCTACATTCGAAGTTCTAGATCACCTGGAGAAGAATTTCCATTTCGTCAAGAGACGCCCAGACAATACCATTCAGCTTCATGACGAAATGGAGCGGTTAGCAATGCAATATCTTTGGCCGGGTTTTGACAGAGAGGGCGACTATAGCAAGGAACTGGCGAAACAGGCGCTCGATTGGTATGACCGGATGATCGCAGAAGCCCCGAATGATTGGGTAGCCCAGGAGTTGCAGGCTGAACGCTTGCTCTATTTACTGAGGTCTGACTTAAAAGATGGATGGAATGCTTTTATTCGATTATTTGATACAGGCGTAAACGAACATCATTTGAATGTGTGCGATATTGCTTTGACTCAGATCCAACCTTTCCAACAAAAGCTTTCTTCGGAACAAGGTTTTGATTTGGATTTTAGAAGGGTGCAGTTGAATTTTGAATATCAGATGTATGAAGAAGCAGATTTATATGCGCTTTCTTTAGCAAATCAACCGATGAACTTTGAGCAAACCTGTAAGCTCTATATTCAATGGGGAAATATAAAAATACGTTTGGGTAAATTTAAAGATGCTATTAGCCACTTAGAGAAGGCTTTACAGATTGGGCAAGAACATGAGCTTGTTAAATATCAAATACAGGCCTTAAATGTTTTAGGATATGTACAACGATTAACTGGCAATCATAAACTTGCTACAGAGTGCTACCAAAAAGCCAGAGATATATCTTATGACAATGGGATTGCAAATAAAGACTATTATTTAATTATTAATAACCTTTCTATTGTAAGTTCTTATAGTGATAAAGATGCTGCTATTGATGAACAGATGCAGGTGGTAAGCGAATTGAAAAAATTCAATGATCCTATTAGTTATGGAGCATCTCTGTCCACATTAGGAAGTTTATATTATCAGGCAAACAGGCTTCTAAAAGCTGAAGAAAAGCTAACCGAAGCATTGAATGTATTTGACGCTATAGGGCATCAAGAGTGGAAAGGGCGTGTGCTATCCTGGCGTGGTGCAACCTATCAAGATTTACAGCAGTATGATAAAGCAGAAGAAGATTTGTTGCGCTCAATAGAAATTGGTTTCGCGCACGATAAGGCAAGAACTCTATGTCGTCTAGGTCGAGTTTATATGTCACAAAAATCCTGGGATAAAGCTGAATATTATATGCAGGCAAGCTATGAGTGCGCCAGAATATTACCCGATTATGTATATTGGTTGGGCGCCCTTGCTCGACAGATCGTTTTGGCAGCAGAGAAAAAAGATCATAGCCGCATGGAAGAGTATGAAGGTAAGTTGCAAGAATTCCAAGAAGCAGCGATAGAGCCAGATAAGAACTCTCTCGGAATTGCATATTTGGGTTTATGCCGTCTGGCCGTACGTCGGTATGTGCTCACCGGCGATCAGAAATTTTTTGATACAGGTCTTAACTATCTGAAAGAGGGGCTTGTGAATGTAGTTGAGTATGGTCGCTATGCGCGCACTGATGTAGGTAAGCGCCTGACCTATATCGAAAATGATTTTGCTGAATTTGACAACCCACAAATCATGCGACAGATTGCTAAACAACTAGAGCCAGTGTTCCGCAATAAGGAAAAATCTAATCTTGCTTACGGTGTAGTTGTATTTTGCATGCACCGATGGAGCCGCTGGGGGGAGGAAATTAAGAATGGGTAGATGCAACGAAGGTAAATTTTCACCGGCTATATCGAATCTACTTATCCTCTTCGACCCTGAGCCGGCCACTGCAATTACCGGCCAATGCGACTGCGCCTGCACGCTCCCCAGCGCCGCCGCACTGGTTGCGCCGCGCCTTGAACCCCGGCGGCGCTACCGCAGCCAAATCCTGGCGACTTATCCGCTGGATGGGGAGCATGTGGCGGCGCATTTGGCGCAGGCCCGGCCTGTGGCGCTGAACCGGTCGGCCCTGGCGCTGGCCCAGCGGTTTCATTCGCCGCAGGCCCCGGCCGAAGTACTCGCTGGCGACCCGGAAGCCGGGCGAATGCAAGCGGCGCTGGCGCAAATGATTGCCTGTGGCCTGCTGGCTCCTGCCGACCAGGTCCAGCTGTTGCCGGCGGAAGCGGGTCAACCGCTGGTAGCCTGGCTGCATGTTACCGATCAGTGCAATCTGCGCTGCGCCTATTGTTACTTGCCCCATCAGGCGGTCAGCATGGCGCGGCCGGTTGGCTTCAAGATCATCGACGCAGTCTTTCGCTCGGCGGCGCGCCATCCCGTACCGCAGGTGAAGCTCAAATATGCCGGAGGCGAGCCGCTGCTTCAGTTTCAAAAGGTGGTGGATTGGCAGCGCTATGCCCTGGAACGCGCCGGGCGTGCAGGGGTGGATTTGCAGGCGGTTGTGTTGAGCAACGGCACACTGCTTAACGCCGCTCACCTGCGTCAGTTGAAAGCTCTGCAGATGGGGCTGATGATCTCGCTGGATGGGTTGGGCCCAACGCACGACGCCCAACGTCTCAATGCGCAGGGGGGCGTTACCTCTGGACGGGTGCTGCAAAGCATTGAGTTGGCTCTGCAAGCCGGGCTGACCCCAGAGATCTCGATCACCGTCAGCCGCAAGAGCGCCCCCGGCCTGGCCACCCTGGTTGCCTGGCTGTTGGATCGCAGCCTGCCCTTCAGCTTGAACTTCTATCGTCCGAACGACCTGGCGACAGATGGGTTGGGTTTGACCGGCGAGGGTCAAGGCACAATCCTGGCAGGTATCCTGGCGGCCTATCGGGTAATCGAAGACAGGCTGCCGGCGGCCAGCCTGCTTGCCGCGCTGGCAGATCGGGCCAATTTGGGTGTGGCGCATCGCCGGGTATGTGGGGTGGGGCAGAATTATCTGGTATTCGATGCTCAGGGTCGCATTCACCGCTGCCAGATGCAGATGAACGACCCGATTGCCGACGCCGACGCTGACGACCCCCTGGCGGCTGTGCGTTCGTCCATTCAGAATTTCCAAAACCCGCCGGTAGAGCAGACTCAGTGCGCCGCTTGCGCCTGGCGCTATTTTTGCGCCGGCGGTTGTCATTGGGCCACCTATCGCCAGACCGGCCGTTACGACGCCCCCTCTCCTTACTGCGCGCTCTACCAGGCCCTCTATCCACAGGTTGTTCGCCTGGAAGGCTTGCGGCTGCTGCGCTATGCCCGGCGCCAATAAAAGTAACCGGTAGGAACAGCAATCGGGCTCTTCCGGTTGAGAATTAATCGTGGATTTTTCGCATGAAGCGCGACAAAATCCACACGACATCTCTTTTTGAAGGCGCTCGAAGAGCGCCATACCTGCGCCACGGTATAATGGGGTTGTTGCGTGGCGTAGCCATGCAACAACCCCACAGATAGCTTCTTTCCCAGCGGGGCAGGGGGAGCCGTTTTTATCTTTGCTGGCAGATGGGGTGACGAAAAAAGAAATTAGTCTGCAAGCGCGCCTTGACATAAATGGAAGGATTCATTAAGATACACGCACACTGATGCATCATGAAAGCGCTTGAAGGAATCGGCCAACGGCCTGGTTGTGGGTCAAAGATATTCAAGGGGGTTGTGTTTGGTATTGTCTTAATCGCTTTTCGCTACGAGGTCATCTTACTGTTTCGGCTGCTCCTGGCCTTCCCCGCTCGGCTGCGTGGCGAACCGGCGACCGGGCTGCCGCCTTCAGAAGTGCTGACCCCAGCCCTGCTTTACCTGGCAGCCGTGCTGCTGGGTGTGATCGGCATGATCGCGCTGACGGCGGTGTTGGTGAGCCGCTCGATTTTGCCCGCCCGCACACCTGATGAACGCTCCAAAATCCGCCGGCACTTCCTGCGCAGCCTGTTTGGCGGTAAGCCGCTGCTGGTACGCGTCAAAGAAGGGGTTGTGATCGGAGAACCGGCCGAATATCCCGAGGAAACGCTGAAGAAAATCCACGGCGGCAGCGCCCTGCTGATCGATCTGAACAGCGCGGTGGTGCTGGAAGGCTCGGCGGCTCAACTGCCGCTGGCTTCCGCCCGCCAGCCTCAGGCTGCCTCGCAGCGTTATCCCATGTCGCGGGTGGGGCGGCCCGGACTGGTGTTTGTCCGTTCGGGCGAGCGCCTGCGCGGCGCGGTGAGCCTGCGCCGCCAATTCCGCATCAAAACCGAAGTGCTGAGCCGCACCAGCGATGGCATTCAACTGCGCTGTCATGTCATCTCTTTGTTCAGCCTGGGCCAGCCGCCGGCCATCTATAAAGTGGCTTACTGCGGCTCGCAAGACGCCAGCAGCCTGCGCGTCTTACAGATCAACCCCACCACGCACCGCATCCAGACCATCACCGACGACCTGGACGAGGCCGATAAAACTGAAATTCATGGCTTTGCCCAGAACTTCATCGGCGTATGGGAGCCGCTGGCCCGGTTGGAAACGAACGACGCCAGCTCTGAATGGCCGCCCTATTTCATCAGCGACCAGCGCATATTCTCGGCGGTCTATTCCCAGGCCCGGCAGGTCAAGGAAGGCAGCCTGGATACCTGGGCCGACCTGCCTACCCAGGTGGCGGCCGAGATTTTTCGCAACATGATTTCTACCGCCAGCTATGACGCTCTCTATGGCCTGGAGCCGGGGAGCCCCTATGCCCTGCTGAATGAATTTAAACCCGCCTTTGGCCGCCGGATGCGCTTACTGGGTGTGGCCTCGTACCAGTTCGTCCACCCGATCAATGGAGCCTGCCCGGTAGTGGGCCAGCGGGTAGGCAAGAACGATTTCTATATCGCCGCTCCACAAGACCTGCGCGCCTCCAAAGTGCTGCGCGATGCCGGGATCAAAGTCATCACCGCCAGTTTCACCGAGCTGACCCCCACCGATCCGAAAATCAAAGAACAGCGCCTGGATATGTGGCGGGCGCGCTGGCAGCGAGAAGCTAATCTAATTACGGCCGAAAGCGAGCGCGACATCGAACATATTCGCAGCCAGGCGCGGGCCGAAAAACAGCGCGAGGTGATCGCCAACCTGATGGAGATTACCAAGAATACCACCTTCTCGGAGGAAGCGCTGCTGCTGCGCCTGTTCCAGACGATGGAAGACATGATTGTCGATTCGTCCAACCAGAAATTGATCTCTCAGGATACGCTGCGTTTCTTGCAGACCATGGGCGCCACTCTCTTACCTGATAGTCGCAGCCGCCTGACCATCCCGGCCGCCAAACCGGCCTCGCAGCTGCCCGATCTGGATGAAAATAACCCGGCGGACTGAGCGCATATGACCATCCCTTCGACCCCTGCTCGCGAACCCTCACCGCCTACCCTGCGTGGATTGTTATGGATGGCGCTGCTGGTGGTCTTCACGTTGACCTTTATGCTGCTGGCTTTCCTGTTCTACCAGCGCAGCGGCCTGGCGCAGTTGGCAATCGGCCGGGGTTGGCGTTACATTTGGATTCCACCGCTGGTTTCGATCTGGCTGTTGGTTGCCATCGTCCGCTACACCGGGCAAGTCTACCGCCTATCGGAATGGAAAGATAGCTTCCAGTATGTGATGGCGGCCATGTTTGGGTTCGGATACCCCGTTTTGGTGATCCCCGAAGAGCGCGCTGCGGTAGAAGATACTACCCTGGCTGAAGAAAACCTGGTGCGTATGGTGGGTGGGCCGGGGTATGTGGCAATCCAACCCGGGCATGTGGCGCTGCTGGAGGATTACCACGGCAGCCTACGGGTGGTAGGCCCTGGACGAAACTATCTCACCCACCTGGAAACCGTCAAAGAAACTGTTGGATTGGAAGAGCGCCGGTTTGTGATCGAAAAAATTACGGTCACCACCCGGGATGGCATTGAAGTGATCGTCAAAGACGTGAGCTTCCGCTACCGCCTGTACCATGAGGCAAGCCCGGCGCCCGGCCCGGCCCGCACGCTGGAAAATCCCTTCCCCTATTCCGAAGCCGCGGTTATTGCCATGACCTACAATCGCAATTATAACCAGGATGGCCCGGCAACCTGGCACGCCGGGGTCGTCAACGCGGTCGATACGATCATCACCGATTACATTCGCTCGAACCCGATTGATCACCTGAGCGCCCCGAACCAGGGCGAAGACCCGCGCCAGGCCATTACCAGCCAGTTCTATAGCCCGTCGGGCAAAGCCCGCTTCCGCGAGCGGGGCGCCGAACTGCTGTGGATTGACATCGGCCATTTCGACACGGTGGATGAGCAGATTGCCGCACAGCGGGTAGACACCTGGAAGCGCCGCTGGGCTGGGACGGCCGACGTCTTGCGCGCCCAGGGCGAAGCCCGCATCCAGACTTCGCAGGAAATTGCCCGCGCCCAGGGCCAGGCCGACCTGCTGCGCGAGCTGGTCAAGGGCCTGGAAGACGCCGGGTTATCGGGCGATACCGCCGAAACCCGCCGCCGCTTGATGCTGGTGCGGATGAATCAACTGCTGACCACCCTCAGCGCCAAAGTCTCGCAGCGGCCTCCGGATTCGGCGAGCGAAAAATAAAGGGTCTTCCGTTCTATAAGTTAAAACGCTGCGGGGCGCGCCATTGGTGCGCCCCGCAGCGTTTTAACCCTTCAGACCAGCTACTTGGCGTAATCGACGGCGCGCGTCTCGCGGATCACCGTGACCTTGATCTGGCCGGGGTACTGCATGCTCTCTTCGATCTTGCGGGCCACTTCGCGGGCCATCTGGATGGAAGCCAGGTCGTCTACATCTTCGGGCTTGACGAAGATGCGAATTTCCCGCCCGGCCTGCAGGGCAAAGCTCTGGGTGACGCCGTGGCAGGAGTTGGCGATCTCTTCCAGCGCCCGCACCCGCTTGAGGTACTGATCCAGGCTCTCGCGCCGGGCCCCCGGACGAGCGCCAGAAATAGCGTCGGCGGCTTCGACGATGGCGGCCTCAACGGTTTCCTGCTCCACTTCGTGGTGGTGCGAAGCGATGGCATTGACCACTTTGTGCGGCACGCCGTAACGCTTGGCAATGTCGGCCCCCAGTTGGGCGTGCGTGCCTTCGACGTTGTGATCGACGGCTTTGCCCAGGTCGTGCAGCAGGGCGCCCATGCGGGCTACTTCTACGTCTGCCCCCAGCTCGGCGGCCAGCACGGCTGCCAGGCGGGCCGTCTCGACGGCGTGGGCAAGCTGGTTCTGCCCGTAGGAGGTGCGGTATTTCAGCCGCCCCAGGACCTTAATCACTTCGGGGTGCAGCCCCGGCACGCCGGCCTCGAACACGGCCTGCTCGCCAGCCTCCACAATCGCCCGGTCCACTTCCTTCTGTTCCGTCTTCAGCACTTTCTCGATATGAGCCGGGTGGATGCGTCCATCCTGGATCAGCTTCGCCAGCGCCCGGCGGGCCACTTCCCGCCGCACCGGGTCGAAGCACGAGATGGTCACGGCTTCAGGGGTGTCATCGACGATCACGTCTACCCCGGCGGCTTGCTCAAAGGCGTGAATGTTGCGCCCGTTGCGGCCAATGATGCGGCCCTTCATCTCATCGGATGGAATTTCGACCACCGAGGTGGTGACCTCGGTCACGTGGTCGGAGGCTACCCGCTGGATGGCGGCGGCGATCAGCTTGCGGGCCCGTTCTTCGCCTTCTTCGCGGGCCTGCATCTCGATCTGGCGAATGATGCGGGCCATATCCGAGCGAGCGTCTTTTTCTACATCGGCCAGCAGAATGCCGCGCGCCTCGTCCACCGTCATCTGGGCAATGCGCTGAAGTTCTTCATTTTGCTGGGCATGCAGCCGCTCGATATCGTTGGTGCGCTTATCCACCAGGCTCTGGCGCTTGTTCAGGGTTTGCTCGCGCTTTTCCAGCCGGTCCAGGCGATTGTCCAGTTCCT
Organism: uncultured Anaerolinea sp.; assembly: GCA_964416275.1. Taxonomy (GTDB): domain Bacteria; phylum Chloroflexota; class Anaerolineae; order Anaerolineales; family UBA4823; genus RBG-16-57-11. The sequence goes on from CAYQDU010000011.1 coordinate 16,735, forward strand.
CCCGGCGTTTTTGCAGCCGATCTTCCTCCCGGCTTAGCTCGGTGCGCCGTCGTTCCAGGTCGCTCTCGGCCTTCTGGATGACCTGCAGGGCCTGGTCGCGGGCCTTGATTTCCACCTGGCGGGCCTGCTCCTTGGCTGTTTCCAGCAGTTGCTCGGCCTCGTCCTTTTTCTGCGCTTTGATCTTTTCGACCTGGAGCTGCTTGTAGTAGTAGCCAAGCGCCGCTCCCAGCGCAATCATCAGTGGCAACAAGATGACATCGATGATAATGAAAGTAGTAATACTCATCATAGACCGTCCTCTTCTCCTGAGGATGTCCGCCGGCCCCCGTCTTGAGATTGTAAATCTTGCCAGACGCGTTCCGTGGCCTGGGCGCTGGCTTCATAGCTGAAGCCGCGCTGAGCCAGATAGCGGATCATCTTTAACCGAAAATCCTTCCACTCCATAGTCTCATATTTAGGCGCTCGCTTGAGGGCGGCCTGGTAAGCCAGGGCGTCGTCGTCGAGCTCGATCAGAGCTTCGTCGATCACCTGGCGATCCACCCCGCGCCGGCTCAATTCATAAGCCAGGGCGCGGCGGCTGCGCGGGCGCAGCTCGGCCCGGTTTTCCACCCAGCTTTGGGCGAACCGGGCGTCATTGAGCAGCCCGCCTTCTCGCAAGCGTTGTATCGTATGGTCGATATTTTCTGGGGCGACGTTGTGCTGCTGTAAATTCTGGCGAATTTCCGCCTCACTGCGCGGCCGGTATTGCAGCAGGCTGAGCGCCTGCTGGTGGGCCACCTCGAGGGCGTCTTCTGCCCGCAGTTGGGCGATCTTCTCGGCGCTGATCTCCTGCCCTTCTTGCAGCCAGGCCGCCACGATGTGCGCCAGGCCAAACGCAAACTCGCCATCCAGGTATACGTTAACCCGCTGGCGGTTGTGTTTTTGCAGCGAAAGGCGTGTGATCTTGTGCATCCGTCTCGTCATCGTCGAGCAGCCTGAAGCGCCCGCCCTTCCAAACCTGAAATAAAAAGCCGCACATCTGCCAGAGCAGAAGGCGGCCGGGTGTGTCCTGAAGCATCTTAAATCTCAGAGGGTGGCAGCGGAGCCAGATTCAGGCCGGAAACGGTTTACGGCTGCCTGACGGGTCGCCGTCGCCCGCTGGGGCTGCGGCCCGCGGCGGGCTAACCCAGTTGGGTCGAGTAGGTTCCTCGGCATTCCCCGATTAGGAATTTGCCAGGCCTGATTCGGTCAACAATTGAAGGCCGACGTAGCACCGCTACACGCTTTTCCCTGAGATCGATTGTCATCAACAGCGCCATTGTTGGCGCTGCCTGGTCACATTTTGGCCGCATTCCGTCGCGCCGCCAGGGCGCAGGTGCGGCAGATTTAACAAAGCAGCTTATGGCTTACGACCTGTACAGCGCCTGACTTAACGTCCGTTCAAGCGTTTCTCTCAAGAGCGTATCTTGCTCCAGGCGGGTCAGGACCTGCCGGCGCTCTTTTCCCAGGTTTATGCGTTCAAACCTGTATCCGTTTCCCTGGCGTCGGATGACACCCAGGCGGATACCCAGGTCGAATACCTCGCTGCTTCGGAGTACACCTTGACTATACATTATATCAAATTCTGCCGCAGGTAGACAGGGTTTCAATGAATATTTCACAATCCTGGCCCGCGTCCGCTGCCCTACCGTCTGCCCGGCCTGGCGCACCCGGCCTAGCGGCTCCAGTTTGAGGCGCAACCCGGCTTGGAGCGGCAGGGCCAGCCGCCCCAGGTTTTCGGCCAGTTCGTGATACGCCTGGCTGAGCGAGCCGGCCTGGCCGGGTTGGACGACCCCGCCGTGAGTGATGACCAGGGTGATTTGCCAGCGGCGCAGGCAATCGCCTATGCCGCTCAGCCAGGGTGAGAACTGTGGGGTAGATTGCCAGTGGGTTGGAACAAGCCGCAGGGCGGGCGCAAATAGCTCGCTCTCCGTGGGTAGGGCGTCCAACCCGTCCAGCACCGCCAGGCTAATCGCCCCACTGCAGGCCAGCCCTTCAGCCATGTTCAGCCCGGCTTCCAGCCAGCCCGGTTGAACCAGGATCAGACGGGTCAGGTCCAGGCCACAGCGCCGGGCGTAGGGCGGGTCGAAGGTCTGGTCGGCGTCTACCCAGGCGATGATCTGGCCGAGGGTCTGCGCCTGGGCCGCCAGGCGGAGAGCCAGAGAGGTCTTGCCGCTTTCCTGCGGGCCATACAGTTCGATCAGGCTGCCCACTGGCACCCCCCCACCGAGGGCCAGGTCCAGCCCGAAAGAGCCGGTAGAAATGAACTGTGGGGCAGCCGGGGCGTTCATGAAAGAATTATACAGCCATTTTGCTGGCAGTACCTTTGTACTATTAATATTGAGATGTCGTAAAATTACGCAAAAAAAGTCATTAAATTGGCATGGGATATGCAGCAAATACTTGCAATTCCCGTTAAATATAGGTATACTATGTATAATTGTGGGAGAAAGTGGGAGATGGTGGAGGCGCCGGATGGTCCGGCGCTTCGGCGTTTAGAAGGAAGGAAGAACAAATGTTCTTGGGGCGTTTTCGGCATAACCTGGATGATAAGGGCCGCCTGACGGTCCCGGCCCGCTTCCGCAAGCGCCTGGCCGCCGAGGGCGCTTACGTTATGCAGGGGTTCGACCGCAACCTGATGGTGCTGCCGTATTCCGCCTTCGAAGTCATGTCGCGCCGGATTAACCAGATGAGCATGACCGACCCAGACGCCCGCCTGCTGCGCCGCCTGCTGTTCTCGACCGCCGACCAGGTGGAAATTGATAAGTCGGGCCGCATTTTGTTGCCCCAGTTCTTGCGCCAATCGGCCGGGCTGGACGCCCCGGTGGTGATTGTGGGTCTGGGCGATTACTTCGAGATCTGGTCGCCTGAAGCCTGGGAGCGCCAGGAAGCCCAGCTCGAAGAGGCCCAGTCGAACGCTCAGCGTTTTACGGCGCTGAACCTGACCTCCGAGCTATAGCCGCGCCCGACCATGCCGGATGAATTTGACGGTCTTGCCCACCGTCCCGTACTTTACCAGGAAGTCTTAGACGCATTGCAGCCCGCGGCGGGCGGGTTTTACGTAGATGGCACCCTGGGGGCTGGTGGACATGCCTGGGGCGTTTTGAATGCCAGCGCCCCAGATGGCCGCCTTTTGGGCCTTGACCTGGACCCCCAGGCCCTGGCCCTGGCCCGCCAGCGCCTGGCCCCCTTTGGAGAGCGGGCGGTGATCGTACAGGCATCCTATCTGCGCCTGGACGAGCAGCGCCGCCGGTTGGGCTGGCCGCCCGTTCAGGGCATCCTGCTCGATCTGGGTTTGTCTTCGATGCAGTTGGACACGCCCGAACGGGGCTTCGCCTTCCAATATGACGCCCCGCTGGACATGCGCTTTGACCCCTCCGCCCCCCGCACCGCCGCCGATCTGGTCAACCAACTGTCCGAAGCCGAACTGGCCCGCATCCTCTATGAGTATGGCGAGGAGCCGCAGGGCCGGCGGGTGGCGCAGGCTATTGTGCGCTCTCGTCCGCTGCACACCACCCAGGAACTGGCGGCGGTGGTGCTGAAAGCCCTGGGCGGCGGCCGGCGCGGCAAAGGCGGCAGCCACATCCACCCGGCCACCCGCACCTTTCAGGCCCTGCGGATTGCGGTCAACGGCGAATTGGAGGCGGTGGGGCAGGTCTTACCTCTCGCCATCCAGACGCTGGCCCCCGGTGGGCGGCTGGCGGTGATCGCCTTCCATTCGCTGGAGGATCGCATCGTCAAGCAGTTCTTCCGGCGCGAAAGCCAGGACTGCATCTGCCCGCCCCGCCAGCCGGTCTGCACCTGCGGCCACAAGGCCAGCCTGCGCGAGATCGTTCGCCGTCCGCTGACCGCCGGCCCGGAAGAAGTACAGGCCAACCCCCGCTCGCGCAGCGCCCGTCTGCGAGTGGCGGAACGATTATAGGGCGCTTCCTGGTTTTGGGGTACCACCCCATTAAACCGGAGAGCAGGCATGGCGCTCTGCGAGCGTCTTCAAAAAGAGCTATTGCGTGGATTTTGGCGCACGAAGCGCGCCAAAATCCACGACTAACCCTCTTTCCAGGCGAGCGAAGCTCGCCAGTCACGTTCCACCACGGTTGCGTGGGGAGCTGCCGGTTTTTGGCAGCAGGCGCAGCCGGCCGTTAAGAACCAGAAAATACTGGTACGAATATTGCATGCCTCGGATTGATCCTTCAATCAGAGATTGGAAATCAGAGATCATAAAATCGGAAATGGATAAGCTGGAAAGTTTTGCCCAATCCTATGCCCAGGCGCCCTGGCGAAAACAGCTTCAGATCATCGGCCTGTTTTCGCTGGGGCTGGTGGCGTTGGCGCTGGTGGCCGGAATTTACCTGACGGTTAGCGCCAGGGCGGCCGCGGTTGGGCGAGACATCCAGGAAAAGCAGCGCAGCATCACCGCCCTGGACCGGGAGATCGAAGACTTGCAGGCGCAGTTGGCTCTGATCCTGTCGTCTGCCGAGATGGAAGCGCGGGCCAGGAAGCTGGGCTTTGAACCGCTGGCCCCCGACCAGATCATCTATCTCGATATCCCCGGCTTTGCCGAGCGCCCGACGGCCGAGCTGGCCCCGGCCTCGCAGCGCAGCGCCCCTCCGGCTCCGGGGCTGCCGCCCGAATATACCGAATCGCTGTTCACCTGGCTGCAGCGTTACATGAATGAAGCTTATGCTTCGTTGGGGGTAAACCCATGAATGCCAACGATCATTCCTGGCGTTTTTCGTTGATTGGAGCTGTCTTCTGTGTGCTGCCGCTGCTGATTGTGCTTCAGGTGCTGCGCTTGCAGGTAGACCCGACCCAGGCGCGCAAGATCAAAGAAGGCAGCGAGTGGTGGTCGAAAGAGCGCCGCACGATCACCCCAGCCCGCGGCCAGTTGTATGACCGCTGGGGCAACCTGCTGGCCGGCAACCGCATGGTCTACGAAGTGGGCGTGGAACTGCAGTTTGTTGAAAACCCCGAAACCATCGCCCAGACCGTCAGCGCCATTCTCGATCTGGATTACGCCAAGGCCCTGGGGCAAGCCAGCATCCAGGCCTCGCCGGAGGCGGTCTATTCCCGCCTGGCCGATAACGTGGCCCCCGAACAGATCGACAAACTGCGCGTGCTGAAAGAACAGATGGATCAGGCTTACGCCCAGAGCAGCGCCAAAACCCCGCCCAGCCTGAGCGGGTTGGTCTTTACGCCTCACCTGGCGCGGGTCTACCCGGAAAAAACCCTGGCTTCCAATATTCTTGGCTTTGTCAGCCGGGATAACATTGGCTATTTCGGGGTGGAAGAACATTATAACGACCTGCTGGCCGGCAAAACGAAGACTGTGGTGGTGCCGCTGGACCCCAACCTGGCCCAGCAGATTCCCCAGGTGCCGAATGGGGCCAGCCTGGTGCTGACCATCGGGCGCGAGATTCAAGCCTCGATGGAAAAGCTGATCGACGATGCGGTGGCCCAGAACGGGGCCCAATCGGGGACGATTGTGGTGCTGGCCCCCAAGACAGGCGAAATTCTGGCCCTGGCAACCACCCCGCGCATGGATTTGAACGAGTTCTGGCTGTATTCGGAGGTCTTTCCCAAGGATACGCCCTTCAACCGGGCGGTCAGCCAGGCGTATGAACCCGGCTCGGTGTTCAAAGTGCTGACCATGGCCGCCGCCCTGGACACCGGGGCGGTCAAGCCGGAGACGGTGTTTGTGGACACCGGCGTGATCGACGTAGGCGGGGCGATCATCAACAACTGGAACCAGGGCGCCTGGGGGCCACAGACGATGACCGGCTGCATGCAGCACTCGCTGAACGTCTGCCTGGCCTGGGTGGCGACCCAGCTTGGCCCAAACGATTTTTATCGCTACCTGCAGGCGTTTGGCGTGGGCCACCTGACGGGGGTGGACCTGGCCGGCGAGAACCGCGGCCGCCTCAAATCTCCTGGCGACAGCGATTGGTACGCCGCCGACTTAGGCACCAACTCGTTCGGGCAGGGCGTTTCGGCCTCGCCGCTGCAAATGGCGGTTGCCGTCTCGGCGGTGGCGAATAACGGCGTGGTGATGACGCCGCACATCGTGCGCTCGGTAATCAACGATGGGTTCCAGTACGACATCGAACAGCGCGTCCTGGGCGCCCCCATCCGCCCGGAGACCGCCCGCACCCTGAGCGAGATGTTAGCGAATTCGCTGGAGAAAGAATCGTCCGATGCGCTGGTGGAAGGCTACCGGGTGGCTGGGAAGACCGGCACCGCCGAAATCCCCACCCCCCTGGGCTACACTTCCAACGCCACCAACGCCTCGTTTGTGGGCTGGGGGCCGGTGGACGACCCACAGTTCCTGGTTTATGTGTGGCTGGAAAAACCCACCTCCTCGCCCTGGGGGTCGGTGGTGGCGGCCCCGGTTTTCCGCCAGGCCGTAGAGCAGCTGATCTTATATCTCAACCTGCCGCCCGATGCTATTCGTCTGAAGGCGAAGAACAGCCAATAACGTGTGGACGCTGCGGCGCCCTGGAGCAATATGCTGACCTTAGCAGATGCCATCGAAGCCTTATGCGGCGAGCGCCCGGCCTGGGCCCGCCCGGTGATTACCGAAGCGACCATCGACTCGCGGCAGGTAATCCCCGGCGGGTTGTTTGTGGCTTTACCGGGCGAGAAGGCCGATGGTCATGATTATGTGAGCGCGGCATTCGAGCGCGGGGCCAACCTGGCCCTGATCCAGCGCGCGGTGAGCGGCGGTTTCCCCACGCTGGACCTGCGCCCCGATCACTATACCCTGCCGCTGCCGCCGCAAGACCTGCCGCTGTGCATCCGCACCGAGAACAGCCTGGCGGCCTTGCAGCAGATTGCTCGCTTCTGGCGGCGCAAGCTCAACCTGCGCGTGGTGGGCATCACCGGCAGCGTGGGCAAATCGACCACCAAAGAACTGGTGGCCGAGGTGCTGGATCAGCGCTACCGCACCTTGAAAAACCAGGGCAACCTGAATAACGAAATCGGCCTGCCGCTGACCCTGCTTTCGCTCAGCGAAGGCCACGAGCGGGCGGTGCTGGAGATGGGCTTCTACGTGCCGGGCGAGATCGCCTTCCTGTGCGACCTGGCCCTGCCGCAGGTGGCGGTGGTGACGAACATCGGCACCGTCCATGCCGAGCGGGCCGGCTCGCAGGCCGACATTGCCCGCGGCAAGGCCGAGCTGGTGCAGGCGCTGCCGCCAGACGGCGTTGCAATTCTCAATTATGACGACCCCTGGGTGCGCGGCATGGCGGCCCAGACCAAAGCCAGGGTCTTCTTCTACGGCCTGGACCCGCGGGCCGACCTGTGGGCCGACCGGGTGGAGGGCCTGGGGCTGGACGGTATCCGCTTCCGCCTGCATTACGGCCACGAAGTGCTGCACGTGCGCGTCCCGCTGATCGGGCGGCACTCGGTGCATGCCGCCCTGCGGGCCACGGCGGTGGGCCTGCTGGACGGCCTGACCTGGCAGGAGATCATCGCCGGGCTGCGCTCGCAGAGCGCTCAACTGCGCCTGATGGCCGTGCGCACCCACACCGGGGCCTTGATCCTGGACGACACCTACAACGCCTCGCCGGAATCGACCCTGGCGGCGCTGAACCTGCTGGCCGAGATCGAAGGCCGGCGGGTAGCTGTGTTGGGCGATATGCTCGAGCTGGGCCAGTATGAGCAGGCGGGCCATGAAAAAGTGGGCCTGCGCGCGGCCGAGGTGGTGGACGAACTGATTACGGTGGGCGAACGGGCGCGCCTGATCGCTGCCGCGGCTCGCTCGGCCGGGCTGCCGGCTGCTGCTGTGACCCAGTTGGACACCACCGAACAGGCCGCCCGGCTGCTGCTGGAACGCCTGCAGCCCAGCGATGTGGTGCTGGTCAAAGGCTCGCACGGCATGCGCATGGATACCATCGTGACCGCCCTGGAGGCCGTATGACCCTCAATTCGATGGCGGTGGCGCTGGCCGGGATCAGCTTTATGCTGACCGTGATCTGGGGACCGCCCCTGATCCGGGTGCTGCGATATTTCAAGATCGGCAAGGCCATCCGGGTGGAAGGCCCAGAGCGGCATTTCACCAAGGTGGGTACGCCCACCATGGGCGGGGTGATGGTGATCCTGCCGGTGATGATGATTACCCTGCTGCTCAACGCCAGCAACCTGATCGGCCTGCAGGGGGTGGGGCTGTCGGTGCTGCTGCCGTTGGGAACCATGCTGGCCTACGGGCTGCTGGGCGGGGTTGATGACTGGGTGGGGCTGCGCGGCGAGCGCAAGGCCAAGGGGCTGAGCGCCCGCACCAAGTTTACCTATCAGATGATCTTCGGGTTCGGCATTGCCCTGGTCTTACGCTATGTGCTGGATGTGCCGAACATCTTTATCCCCGGCGTGCCGGTGGATCTGCCGCTGGGCGTCTGGTACATCCCGATTGCCACGATTATCATTGCCGGGATGTCGAACTTTGTCAACCTGACGGATGGGTTGGACGGGCTGGCCGGGCTGATTTCGGCCACCGCCTTTGCCGCCTATGGCGGGATTGCCATGCTGCAAGGCCAGGCCTACCTGGCCCGCTTCTGCTTCACGGTGGTGGGGGCGCTGTTTGGGTTCTTGTGGTTCAACGTTCACCCGGCCCAGTTGTTCATGGGCGACACCGGCTCGCTGCCCCTGGGGGCGGCCCTGGGTGTGGTGGCGTTGATGACCGGCCAGTGGGTGCTGCTGCCGGTGGTGGCGATTATCCCGTGCAGCACCGGGGTGAGCGTAATTTTGCAGGTTTCATATTTCAAGTGGACGCACGGGCGGCGCTTATTCAAGATGACCCCCTTGCATCACCACTTTGAGTTGTCTGGCTGGTCGGAAACCCAGATCGTGCAGCGTTTCTGGTTGATCGGCCTGTTATTCGCCATGATCGGCGTGGCGCTGGCTTCGGTGTGAGGCGCAGATGAAGCGAAATTGGAGCGGCCAAACGGTAGTAATCGTCGGCGCAGCCCGCCAGGGGCTGGCGCTGGCGCGTTATCTGCTGGCCCACGGGGCGCGGGTGCGCCTGACCGATCAGCGCTCGCTGGAGGCGCTGGCTGAAGCCCGCCAATCGCTGGCCGACCTGGACGCCACGCAGCGCCTGGAATGGGTCTGCGGCGAGCATCCCCTCAGCCTGCTGGATGGGGCCGACTGGCTGTGTCCCTCCGGCGGTGTGCCGCTGACCCTGCCCCTGGTGCGGGAAGCCATCCGCCGGAACATACCGCTCACCAACGACTCGCAGATCTTCCTGGAAGCTGCGCCCTGCCAGGTGGTGGGCATCACCGGCTCGGCCGGCAAGACCACTACCACTACCCTGGTTGGCCGCATGGCGGCCGCGGCCGTGGGGCTGCCCGCCGCCGGGGTTCGGCAGTCCTATGTGGGCGGCAATATTGGCGCGCCGCTGATCGCCGAGGTGGACGCCATGCAGCCCGCGGACCTGGCGATCATGGAACTCTCTAGCTTCCAGTTGGAGATCATGACTTGCTCGCCTCAGGTGGCGGCGGTGTTGAACATCACCCCCAACCACCTGGATCGGCACGGCACGATGGCCGCCTACACCGCCGCCAAGGCCCATATCTTGACCCACCAGACGACCCAAGACGTGGCCGTGCTGGGCCGCGATGACCCTGGCGCGTGGGCCTTAGCCGGGCAGGCTTTGGGGCCGGTCTGGTCGTTTGGGTTCTCGCCGCTTCCAGATGGGCAGTTGGGAGCTTACCTCGATGGCGCGCCGGAAGACGCCGCCGCCCGGCTGGTGCTGCGAAGGCCAACCGGGGCCGACGCGGCGGTGCTGCTGCGGGGTGAAATTCGGCTGCGCGGCAATCATAACGTGATGAACGCTTTAGGGGCGCTGGCTATTGCCGCGGCGGCCGGTATTCCCGATGCAGCCCTGCGGGCTGGGGTATTAGGTTTCACCGGCGTCGCGCACCGGCTGCAATTTGTACGCGCCTGGGGAGGAGCCGATTGGTATAACGGATCGATTGCTTCCGCCCCAGAGCGGGTGATGGCCGATATTCGGGCTTTTGACGAGCCGTTGGTGCTGCTGGTGGGCGGGCGGGATAAGAAGCTGCCCTGGGGCGAGCTGGCCGCCCTGATTCAGCGCCGGGTCGATCACCTGATCGCGTTTGGCGAGGCGGCCGAGATCGTACTCCAGGCTCTGGACGCCGCCCCGCTGTCTAACCGGCGCTTGCAGAGCGTGACGCGCTGCGCCGGGCTGCGCCAGGCGGTGCAGGCGGCGGCCCAGGTGGCTGCGCCGGGCGATGTGGTGCTGCTCTCGCCGGGCGGGACGAGCTTTGACGAATTTAAAGATTTCGAGGAGCGAGGCCGATGTTTCGTACAATGGGTCAACGAACTTCCGTGAAAGACCAGCGCGCCGGCCGGCGCTACCAGGGTGTGGTAGTGGGCAACGTGCAGCTGCCTCTGGCTGCCCAGCGCCGCCCGGAGGTCAAGCCGGCCCGCGTCGGCCGGTTGGTGCAGTTGCGGGTGGATGTGCCGCTGTTGCTGACCGTAATCACCCTGCTCATTTTCGGCCTGATCACGGTATACTCGGCCAGCTACGATTATTCATCCAACTGGTACGGCGACCCGATGAAAATTTTCAACCGCCAGCTCATCTGGCTGGGGCTGGGCCTGGTCACCCTGGGCGCCATGTTGTGGCTCGACTATCGCGCCTGGCGCAAGCTGGCGGTTTGGGCTATGCTGGGGACGCTGGGGCTGCTGTTGCTCGTCCTGTTCTTCGACGTCGTGCTGAACGGCGCGGCCCGTACGCTGTTCAAAGGCTCGGTGCAGCCCTCCGAGCTGGCAAAGCTGGTGATTGTCATCTACCTCTCGGTCTGGCTGTACGCCAAGCGCGATCAGCTGAGCAACGTCCACATCGGCCTGATCCCGCTGGCGGTGATGATGGGCGTCCTGGGCGGCCTGATTATGGGCCAGCCCGACCTGAGCGCCGCCTTTACCATCCTGATGTTGGGTGGGTTGATGTTCTTCCTGGCTGGGGGCGACCTGAAACAGATCGGGCTGCTGCTGGTGGTGGCGGTGGTGGTGGGGTTAATCCTGATCCAGGTCAACCCGACCGGCAGCGACCGCATCCAGGCCTACCTGGCCGGGCTGCGCGACCCCGTGGACGGTTCGTACCACGTGCGGCGCTCGTTTGAAGCCTTTGTAGACGGCGGCTGGCTGGGAGTGGGCATCGGGCGCGGCTCGGTCAAGCTCACCGGCCTGCCTGTGCCGCAGACCGATAGCATCTTCGCCGTGGTGGGCGAGGAGATGGGCGCGTTTGGCGCGATTGGGCTGGTGGCGCTGTATGTGGTTTTCCTGTGGCGCGGCCTGACAATCGCCCGCCGCGCCCCCGATCAATTGGGCGCGCTGCTGGCGGCCGGGCTGACCCTGTGGATCACGCTGGAAGCTTTCATCAACATGGCGGTGATGGTGAACCTGGTCCCCTTCGCCGGGAACGCTTTGCCCTTTATCAGTTCGGGCGGCTCGAACCTGGTGGTTACGCTGGCGGCGGTGGGCCTGATTTTGAACGTCTCGCGGCAGTCTGAGATCAAGAAAGATGAGGCAGGGAAACTCTTCCATGCGGTTATTAATTTCGGCGGGCGGGACCGGCGGCGGCGTGTACCCGGCGCTGGCCGTCCTGCAGGCGCTGCAAGCACGCTTCCCGGCGCAGCCCGGCCAACCGTCCGTTCTGCGGGTGGAACCCGGCGTTGAGGCCGGCGCACTCGAGGCAGGAGGCTTAGACGTGTTGTGGGTGGGCGGCGTCGGCGGGATGGAAAGCGACCTGGTGCGGCGCGCCGGGGTGGCCTTCGAGGCTATCCCGGCGGCCGGGCTGCACGGGGTAGGGCTGCGCGCCCTGCCGGGCAACCTGCTGCAACTGGGGCGCGGGCTGCGGGCCGCCGGGCGGATTATGCGCCGCTTCCGGCCCGACGCTCTGCTGTTCACCGGCGGATACGTAGCCGGGCCGTTTGCGCTGGCCGCCGGGCGGGTCCCCATCGCCCTGTACGTCCCAGACGTCGAGCCGGGCCTGGCCCTCAAGCTGCTGGCCCGCTTTGCCGGGCGCATCGCCGTCACTGCCGAAGAATCGCGGGCCTATTTCCCGGCTCGCGCCGCAGTTGAAGTGACCGGCTATCCGACCCGCCCCGACCTGGAACCCTGGACCCGCCCCGGCGCGCGGCTCGAGGCGCTCCGGCTGTTGAATCTGCAGGCCGACCTGCCCACCTTGCTGGTTTTCGGCGGCAGCAAAGGGGCGCGTTCGATCAACCGGGCGCTGCTGGCCGCCCTGCCGGGCTTGCTGCCAGAGATGCAGGTGCTGCACCTGAGCGGCGCTCTGGATTGGCCCGAAGTGCAGGCCGCTCAACAGGCTTTGACTGGTTCGCTGGCGGCCGACCTGGCCGGGCGCTACCACGCCTATGCCTACCTGCACGAGGAAATGGGGGCCGCCCTGGCCGCCGCCGACCTGGCGGTTTGCCGGGCCGGGGCCTCGACCCTGGGCGAGTTCCCCCTGTTTGGCCTGCCCTCGGTGTTGGTTCCCTACCCGTATGCCTGGCGCTACCAACGGGTGAACGCCCAATACCTGGAACAGCGCGGGGCGGCAGTAATGCTGCCCGACCAGGACCTGAGCGCCCGCCTGGCCGGGCTGGCGCTGGACTTATTGCACGATTTGCAGCGGCTGGAGGCAATGCGCCAATCGGCCCGCGGCCTGGCCCGCCCCAATGCGGCCCAGGCAATTGCCCAACTCTTGATTGACCTGGCGACCGTTCCCACACGGGAAAGGAAGTGACCGATGATTGCATGGGTAGCCGTCTTTTTCTTGATGATAATCCTCTTTGGCGTCATCGGCTCGGCCCGCGGCTGGGCCAAAGAAGTCCTGGTGGTCGCCAGCGTGATTTTGTCGCTTGCGGTGATCGTCTTGCTCGAATATTTCCTTAATATCGGCAAGATCATCGGCAACGACCGCTACCTGTTCTACATGCGCATCCTGATCCTGACCGTCCTGGTGTATTTCGGCTACCAATCGCCGCGCGTCCAGCGCATTGCGAAGGCTACCGAAAAGCGGGCTTTGATCGGCGAGCGCATCCTGAGCTTTTTGATGGGCATGTTGAGCGGCTATTTCGTCATTGGCACCTACTGGTATTACGCCAGCCTGGCCGGGTATCCGGGGCTGGAGGATTACGTCATCCCGGCCACCCAGTCGGTGTCCGAAGCGACCATCTGGGTCATGTCGAAACTGCCGCCGCTGTGGTTGGATGATCCGATTGCAGTTTTCGTGGCCCTGGTGCTGGTATTCATCTTCATTCTGGTCTATTTCGTGTAGGAGCGATGAGCGCAGCCAGGCACATTCACTTCATCGGTATTGGCGGTTCCGGCCTCTCGGCGCTGGCGACGGTCTTGCTGGAGCGCGGGCTGGCGGTCAGCGGCTCTGACCGGCAGGCCTCGGCGCTGCTGGCGCGGCTGGAGCAGGCCGGGGCGCGCATCGCCATCGGCCACCGGGCGGAGAACGTGGCCGGGGTCGATCTGGTGGTGCGCTCGTCGGCTGTCCAGCCGGATAACGTGGAAGTGCAGGCCGCTCTGGCGGCCGGGCTGCCGGTGCTGCGCCGGGAAGAATTCTTAGCCCAGGTCATTGCCGGCCAGCAGGCGATTGCGGTGGCCGGAACGCACGGAAAGACCACCACCACGGCCATGCTGGCGTGGCTGCTGACCGCCCTGGGGCAAGACCCATCCTACGTGATTGGCGGAGTGGCGGCCAACCTGGGGGCCAACGCCCACGCTGGGGCGGGGAACTGGTTTGTGATCGAGGCCGACGAGTACGACCGCATGTTCCTGGGGCTGCAGCCCTTTATTGCCATTGTGACCAACGTCGAACACGATCACCCCGATTGCTACCCTACCCCGGCTGAATACGCCGCCGCCTTCCGCCAGTTTGTCGGGCAGGTTCAGCCTGGCGGGCTGGCGCTGGCCTGCGTTGACGACCCCGGCGCGGCGGCCCTGCTGGACGATCTGCGCCGCCAGGGGCCGGCCGCCCTGGCCTACGGCCTGGGGGCGGCGGCCCAACTCAAGGCCGAAGACCCGCGGTCCAACCCGGCCGGCGGCTTTACATTCGACGTGAGCCTGGAGCAGCGCCCGCTGCTTTCTGATGTGAGCTTGCAGGTTCCAGGGCTGCACAACGTGCGCAACGCTTTGGCGGCCCTGGGGGCGGCTCAACGCCTGGGTCTGCCGCTCGACCCGGCGGCCGAAGCCCTGGGCCGCTTCCGTGGAACCGGGCGGCGCTTTGAGACGCGCGGCGAGCCGGGCGGTGTGCTGTTGATCGACGATTACGCCCACCATCCGACCGAAATCCGGGCCACCCTCGACGCAGCCCGCGCCCGCTATCCTTCCCGGCGCATTTGGGCCGTGTGGCAGCCGCACACCTATTCCCGGCTGCGGGCGCTGTTCGATGAATTTACGACTGCCTTTGACGCCGCCGACTGCGTGCTGGTGACGGATGTATACGCGGCCCGCGAAGCGCCCCCGGCAGACGGTTTCTCGGCCGCCAATATCGTCGGCGCGCTCAATATCCGCCGCTCGCCGGTGGGGCGCTGCGCTCACGGCCCGTTGAGTGTAGCTGAGGCCCGCGCCTGGCTGCGCCAGGCCCTTCAGCCTGGCGACGTGGCCCTGGTCCTTTCGGCCGGCGACGCCGACCAGATCACGGCCGGGCTGCTGGAGGACCTGGCATGAGCGCCGCACGCCTTTCCCCGGCCGACCTGGCCCGCCTGCAGGCCGCTTTTGGCGCTCGCCTGCAAATCCATGCGCCGCTGGCGCGCTACACCGCCGCGCGCCTGGGCGGCCCGGCCGAAGCCTTGTTGCTGGCCGAAACCCTGGCCGACCTGGACCAGGCCGCCCGCCTGGCCTGGGAGAACGGCTGGCCGCTCACGATCCTGGGCGGCGGCTCGAATGTGCTGGTGAGCGACGCCGGGGTGGGTGGGTTGGTGGCGCTGAACCGGGCCGAAGCGGTGATCTTCGATGAAGCGGGCGATGCGCCCGGCGTGTGGGCCGAGTCGGGGGTCAACTTTGGACGCCTGGCGCGGCTGGCTGCCCAGCGCGGCCTGGCCGGGTTAGAGTGGGCCGCCGGTATTCCCGGCACGCTTGGCGGGGCGGTGGTCGGCAACGCCGGGGCGCACGGCGGCGACCTGGCTGGAAACCTGCGCCTGGCCGAAATCTTGCATCGTTTTCCGGCGCAGGAGGGCGATCTGGAGCGGGGAATCTGGCGCGAGGCCTGGCCGGTGGAGCGCTTGGAATATGCCTATCGCAGCAGCCGGTTGAAGCGTCATCCCGGCCAGGCGGTGGTTTTGGCTGCTCGCCTGGGCCTGGAGCGCTCGACGCCGGAAGTCGTGCTGGCCCGCTGCGATGAATTGACCACCTATCGCAAGCGCACCCAGCCGCCGGGGGCCAGCTTAGGCTCGATGTTCAAGAATCCGCCGGGCGATTACGCCGGGCGATTGATCGAAGCGGCCGGGTTGAAGGGCGCCCAGGTGGGGGCGGCCCAGATCAGTCCGGTGCATGCCAATTTCTTCATCAACCTGGGTGGGGCCAGCGCGGCCGATCTATATAACCTGCTGCGCCAGGCCCAGGCTGCGGTGGCCGAGCGGTTTGGCGTGCAGCTTGAACCGGAAATCGAACTGCTGGGTGAGTGGTGAAATGACAGACGCGGCAAAGTTGAACGTTGGCGTGATCTTTGGCGGGCAATCGGGCGAGCATGAGGTGTCGCTTATGTCGGCGCGCTCGGTGCTGGCTGCCATCGACCGCCAGAAATATACCGTGACTCAGATCGGCATCACCCACGAAGGCGCCTGGGTGTGCGGCGAAGACGCGCTGTCGGCCATGGAGCAGGGCGACCTGAGCGGGTTGACCCCAGCCGCCTTACTGCCCGACCCCACCCGCCCCGGCCTGCGCGGCCCGGCCCTGGAACTGCTGGCCGGCCTGGACGTGGTTTTTCCGGCCCTGCATGGCACCCTGGGCGAAGACGGCGCTATTCAGGGCCTGTTCGAGATGGCCGGGCTGGCCTATGTGGGGGCCGGGGTGTTAGGTTCGGCCCTGGGCATGGATAAGGGCGTGTGTAAGTCCATCCTGCGGGCGCACGGTATCCAGGTTCCCGATTGGATCGTGGCAGCGCGAGATGAAATCGAGCGCGACCCGCAGGCCGTGCTGGCGCGGGCTATGCAGTTAGCCGCCTTCCCGCTGTTCGTCAAACCGGCCAACTTAGGCTCGTCGGTGGGCATCACCAAGTGCCTGTCGCCGTCCGACCTGCTGGAAGGGTTGTACGAAGCGGCTCGTTTTGACCGGCGGGTGTTGGTAGAACGCGGCGTTTCAGGAGCGCGAGAGATCGAAGTGAGTGTGTTAGGCAATGACCACTTACAAATATCCGTTCCCGGCGAGATTCGCCCCAGCCGCGAATTCTATTCCTACGAAGCCAAGTACATCGACGACGCTTCAGAGTTGATTATCCCCGCCCGGCTTACGCCGGAGCTGGCCCGCCAGGTGCAGGAAACGGCCCTGGAAGCCTATCGTCTGATTGACTGCGCCGGGATGGCCCGGGTGGACTTCCTGCTGGAAACAGCCCCAGATGGCGCGCCTGGAGCGCTCTACTTGAGCGAATTGAACACCATCCCTGGCTTCACTCGCATCAGCATGTACCCGAAGCTGTGGGAGTACAGCGGTCTGCCTTACCCGGCCCTGATCGACCGCCTGATCGAACTGGCCCTGGAACGACGGGCCGACATGCGCCGCACCGAGCGGCGATTTCGGAGGGAAGCGTGAAGCCGACTGAAACCACTCCGCGCCGCAGCGATGAAATTCGCCGCCGCCGGGCGCAGCAATCGCACGCCGGGCGGGCTGCCGGGGAGGCGGCCGCCTCGCAGCCTGCCCGGCAGCCCGCGCATCCCTCGCTGCTGAACCGGCTGTTGGGCGGCCAGACCAGCCCGCGCCGGCCCCGGCGCGGCGCGCTGGCCCAGCGCGCCGCCACCCCGCCGCCGGCTTCCTCGGCCGCTGCGCTGCGCTCCACCCGCCGTTCTGCGCCGCGTTCGGCTGCCACTCAACCGCCGGTTTTGATGCGCGGCGCTTCGGCCCCCCGCCTGACGGCCGGTCTGACAGCCAGCCGGCCGGCGCGCAACGTTGCCTCAACCAGCCGCCGCAGCGCCCCGCGCAGCCGCAAGCTGTATAACCTGACCCTCAACGGCCAGGGCGCCGAGATGCGCCTGCCAGCCCTGCCGCGCCCACGGATGAGCTGGCGGGCGGCCTCGCTCTTGCTGCTGGCCTTCCTGGGCGCGGCCCTGTACGCCTTGTGGACCCTGCCTAACTTCCAGGTGGAAGCGGCCCAGGTGAGCGGCCTGAAGCGCCTGACTGGTGGGCTGGTGAATAAAGAACTGGGCCTGACTGGCAAGCCGATCTTCACCCTGGACGCCGACCAGATCCAGCAGGAGCTGCTGACCGCCTTCCCAGAATTCTCGGCCGCCCAGGTGAGCGTTGATCTGCCCAATACGGTATTGATTACCGTTACCGAGCGCGTTCCGGCGCTGATCTGGCAGCAGGACGGGCGCGACCGGTTGGTGGACGCCGATGGGATGACTTTCCCCGCCCGCCAGGACCTGCCCCCCGGCGCTCTGCCCAGCGTGCAGGCGTTGGGCGACCCGCCCCTGGTGGCTGGCAGGCCGCGCTCTACTGCCGCCGTCCAACCGGCCGATGATCCTACCCTGGAGGCGATTAAACAGGTTCTGCCTGAAACGCTGCGCCGCAGGCTGCCGGACGAGAACCAGGCCAGCCCGCTTTTGACCCCTGAGATGGTGCAGGCGATCCTGGCAATGTCGGAGATGGCCCCCACTGGCGCGCAAATTGTGTATGATAAGCTGCATGGTTTCGGCTGGCAAGATCGGCGCGGCTGGATGGTTTATTTCGGCGACTTTGCTGATATGGAGATGAAATTGCAGGTTTACCGGGCCGTGCTGGACACCCTGAAATCCTCCGGCGTGCGGCCCGAATTAATCAGCCTGGAATATGTGTATGCGCCGTTTTACCGGGTGAAACAGGAGCAATAAAAGCTACATTAAAATTTCTGCATTTTTTATGGCGCAGCTGTAAAAAATGCAGAAAATAAATAAGGTTGCAAAGATGGATGATCAATTATTAATTGGCATCGACGTAGGTACGACCAAGATCTGCACCCTGGTGGCCAAGGAAGACGGCCCTGGGCAGTTGCGCATCCTGGGCGTGGGTCTGGAGCCTTCACAGGGGCTGCGCAAGGGCGTGGTGGTCGATCTGGAAGCCGCCGCCCAGGCCGTGGCCCGCTCGGTGGATAAGGCCGAGCGCACTTCGGGCGTGGAGATCCTCTCGGCCCTGGTCAGCCTGGCGGGGTCGAACGTATCGTCGGTGAACAGCCGGGGGGTGGTGGGCGTCTCGGGCCGGGTGATCGACGGCGACGATGTAGCCCGGGCGGTCGATGCAGCCCGCGCGGTCGCCATCCCGCACAACCGGGAGGTGGTCCACGTCATCCAGCGCAACTTTAACGTCGATGGACAGGACGGGATCCGCATGCCGTTAGGGATGCACGGCTACCGCCTGGAGGTGGAAACCCACATCATTACCGCTACGGCGGCCAGCGTCGAAAACCTGCGCCAGTGTCTTTCGGCGGCCGGGGTGGAGGTGGCCCAGTTCGTGCTGAATCCGTTGGCCTCGGCCGAAGTGGCCCTGACCGAAACCGAGCGCCAGATGGGTGTGGTGGTGTGCGACATCGGCGGCGGCACTACCGATATGGCAATCTACGTGGACGGCGACGTGTGGCACACGGCCGTGCTGGCGGTGGGCGGCAACCACATCACTTCTGACATCGCCCAGGTGCTGCACCTGCCCAATTCGCAGGCCGAGGAGATCAAACTCCAGCACGGCCATGCTAACCCAGACGAGATCGACCCGCGCCAGTATTTCAACGTGCGCCCGTTTGGCGAGGAAGAGGCCGTGCAGGTGGGCCACCTGGAACTGGTGCAGATTATCCATGCCCGGGTGGAGGAAATCTTCAACCTGGTGGTGCAGGAGATCAAGCGTTCTGGCTACGACGGTCTGCTGCCGGCCGGGATGGTGCTGACTGGCGGCACGGCCCTGCTGCCCGGTATCAAAACCATCGCCGGCAAGGCGCTGGGCGTGCCGGTGCGGATTGCCCAACCCGCCGGGCTGGTGGGCATGAGCGACCGGCTCGAATCGCCGGCTTTTGCTACCAGCATTGGCCTGCTGCGTTGGGCCACCCTGATGAGCGAAGTAATGCCGGATGTGGGCCAGCGCCGGCCTCGTCCAAAATCGACCGACTCGACCGGCGGCGCGCCGGGCAGCGGCCTGGACGTAGAGAATATCAAGAACTGGCTCAAGCGCCTGTTACCCTGAAAATCGGCCTCGCCAGGCGGCGAGGAAGAAGGCAGCATTATTTGTTGAGGAGGAACCCATGAATACAATGAATACCCCAATGCAACCCAACCCAGCCGACTCGTACGCGCGCATTAAAGTGGTTGGGGTGGGCGGCGGCGGCTGCAACGCCGTTGACCGCATGATTGACGAAGGGCTGCAGGGCGTCGAGTTTGTCGCCATCAACACCGACGCCCAGGCCCTGCAACTCTCGAAGGCCGGCACGCAGGTGCGGGTAGGCGAGAAGCTGACCCGCGGCCTCGGCTCTGGCGGCGACCCGGAAGTGGGCCGCAAGGCCACCGAAGAATCGGCTGAGGAACTGTATACGGTGCTGAAAGGCTCGGATATGGTCTTCATCACAGCCGGAATGGGCGGCGGCACCGGCACCGGCGGGGCGGCCGTGGTGGCGCAGATTGCCAAAGAGGTGGGCGCGCTGACGATTGGCGTGGTCACTCGCCCGTTCACCTTCGAAGGCTCGCGCCGCATCCAGGGCGCCGAATCGGGCATCGCCCGCCTGAAAGAACAGGCCGATACCCTGATCGTGATCCCCAATGACCGGCTGCTGCAAATCGTAGACAAGCGGGCCAACCTGCAAACGGCCTTCCGCATGGCCGATGATGTGCTGCGCCAGGGCGTGCAGGGTATTTCCGAACTCATCACCGTCCCCGGCCTGATTAACCTCGACTTTGCCGACGTGCGCACGATCATGTCGGAGGGCGGGGCGGCGCTGATGGCGGTCGGCACGGCCAAGGGCGAAGATGCGGCCCGGATCGCTGCAGAGCAGGCCATCTCCAGCCAACTGCTCGACATTACCATCGACGGGGCGCGCGGCATCCTGTTCAACGTCACCGGCGGGCCGGACCTGACCCTGTTCGATGTGAACCAGGCCGCCGCCATCATCAAGGAAACCGCTCACCCAGATGTGAACCTCATCTTCGGCGCGGTGATCGACCCCAGCATGAAGCACGCAGTGCGCATCACCGTCATTGCGACTGGCTTCGAGCGCGCCGGCGTGCCGCAGCGCCGCCTCTCCGAGACGCCGCCCAACGAGCCGCGCCAGGCCGGGTCGCAGCCCATCAGCCAACCGCGCCCCATGGCCCCGGTGGAGTCTTCGCCTTCGCAGGCGCCTACCCGCCCGGCTAACCGTGATTTCCAGCCGCGGGCCTTCAACACGGAAGACCTGGATATCCCGACCTTCCTGCGCAACCGCAAGAGCTAGGCCGGAAGGCAGCAAGCAAGAGCTTGCAAATTTCCGCCGAATTTTATGGCCTGGGCTTGAAAAGCCTGCCATACTAGACAGGCGGCGGATGAAGTCAGCATCTTAGTGGTTCCTCCTTACGGATGATTCCGCGCCTGCCGGGGGAACGATGGGTTCCGTTTGCCCCGCGCACCCTGGCCTGCCTTCGCCTGGGGTGCGGCAGAGCGCAAGCCTGGGCCGGGCGGCTTTGAACAAGCCGTCCGGCCCTACGTTTGGCGGAAGCGCAGCCTGGCAATTTCCCCCACGAATGACTTTGGCTTTTCCGCCCAACTAGGAGATTAGTACCACCGCTCACAACCGTGGGGCATAGCGGGTGGGCCGCACTCGCCAGCAAAGAGGTTTCACCGGAGATTTTGTCGCACGAAGCGCGACAAAATCCCCTGAACATCTCTTTCTTTGGGCGCTCGATGAGCGCCGGGCTCTGGATACGCGGCAGCAGGGTGAAGCCAATGAAGCTGTTTTATACGTCCAGGCGGTTTTTAACCAAAATTTACTAGTCGGGCCTCTTGCCAAGCCGGTGAGGCTGTGCTACAATCCTTCTTGTTGGCCCTATCTGTGGGAATTACTACGAACCTGACCCCTATATGTGGCGGTTACGTTTGTTCTATTAATCAGGGAAATAGAGATGCGTTGTCCGTATTGCCGAAACGAGAGTTCACGGGTTGTAGACACATCGCACGATACCCGCGGCGGTGTGCGCCGCCGGCGCGAATGCGAAAACTGCGGCCAGCGCTTCAGCACCTACGAGCGTCCCATACTGGCAACGCCGCTGCTCATCAAACAAGATGGCACGCGGGAAGAATTTGACCGCGAAAAGTTGATCCGCGGCATTCGGATCGCCTGCGCCAAGCGCCCGGTCTCGGCAGCCGATATTGAACGGCTGGTGGGTGAGATTGAGGCGGCCCTGCAAGCCATGGGCCGGGCGGAAGTGTCCTCGCGGGTGGTGGGGGATATGGTCATCGCCGGGTTGAAGGAGATGGACCAGATTGCCTATATCCGGTACGCTATCGTGTACCTGGGGCTGGATGATCTGAAATCCATCCGCAGCGAGATCGACCGTTTACTCGAAGCTTAATTTTTTTTCGTTGCCCTGGCCGGGTTAGGGATGGTCAGGGCATTTTGGCTTCTCTGGCAGGGGCGGGCTTGCGCCTGGCTCGCAAAGTTTAATTGATTTTTTTAGCAGAAGGAGCAAGAATTATGGCAGAGACTACCCTTCTCCAACCTCCGGCCCAAGAGACCGGGCTGTTGCCCACGCCGCCGCTTCCGGCGGACTTGCCTTCCATCGCATTGACCGAAAACGCCCGACAGGTGTTGATCCGCCGCTACGTGCGGCGGGGGTCAGATGGCGGCCCGGCCGAGACGGTGGAGCAGATGTTCTGGCGGGTGGCCTATCACGTGGCGGCGGCCGAGGCGCGTTGGGGTGGCGATGTGCTGGCCCGCGCCCGCGCTTTCTACGATCTGCTCACCAGCAAGCGCTTCTTCCCCAATTCGCCTACTTTTACCGGGGCCGGCACCCCCCTGGGGCAGCTGGCGGCCTGTTTTGTGCTGCCCATTGCAGACGACATGGGCCGCGACCCGGCCGGCATCTTCCAGACCCTGCGCGACGCGGCCCTGATCCAGCAGACCGGCGGCGGCAACGGCTTCTCGTTTTCGCGCCTGCGGCCTAAAGGCGCGCTGGTGAAATCCTCGGCCGGGCAGGCCACCGGGCCGGTGGGCTTCCTGCGGGTCTATGATAAAGCCTTTGGCGAGGTGGCCCAGGGCGGCAGCCGCCGGGGGGCTAATATGGCTGTGCTGCGCGTTGATCATCCCGACATCGAAGAATTCGTCACCTGTAAGACCGACGAGAACAGCATTACCAACTTCAACATCTCGGTGGGTATTACCGACTCATTTATGCGCGCCGTACGCGAGGATGCCGATTGGGCGCTGCGCTTCCCTGACATCGAAGCCCCGGAATATAAGCGCTTCAGCGGCACGCTGGAGCAGGCTGAAGCGGCCGGCGTGCCGATCAAGATCTATAAGACCGTGCGGGCGCGGGAGCTGTTTGATAAGATCGTGCGCCAGGCGCACCACAACGGCGAGCCGGGCGTGCTGTTCCTCGACGCCGCTAATCGCTATAACCCCGTCCCGCACCTGTACCAGTTGGAAGCCACCAATCCTTGCGGCGAGCAGTTCTTGGGGCCAGCCGAAAACTGCTGCCTGGGGTCGGTCAACCTGGCGCAGCACCTCGGCCCGCACGGCGCGGTAGATTGGGAGCGCCTGCGCCAATCGGTGGAGCTGGCGACGATCTTCCTGGATGACGTGGTGGACGCGAACGCCTATGTGCCAGCCGTCCCGGCCCTGAAAGAGGCCGCCCTGCGCGCCCGGCGAATCGGGCTGGGCATCATGGGGTTGGGCGATTTGCTGTATCATGCCGGGGTGCGCTATGGGTCGCCCGAAGGCGAGGAGTTTGCCGCCCAGGTGATGGAGTTTGTGCGCTACCACGCCATGAAGACCAGCATCGAACTGGCCGAGAGCCGCGGCCCCTTCCCGGCCATCGAAGACAGCCTGTACGACCCGCTCAACCTGCGCTGGAAGCCGCCCCACCCGCTGACGCCCTACACCCGCGACTGGGGCCGCCCGGCCCTGGATTGGAACGCCATCACTCACGACCTGCGCCAGCATGGCATCCGTAACGCCGCCCAGACCACTGTGGCCCCTACCGGCACCATTGCCACCGTGGCTGGCTGCGAAGGCTACGGCTGCGAGCCGGTCTTTGCCCTGGCCTACATCCGTCACGTCAACGATCGGGATAAAGACTTGCAGTTGGCCTATGCCAGCCCACTGTTCGAGCAGGCCCTGATTACCGCCGGGCTGGATCAAAACGCCCGCCAGTCCATTGTGGACCAGGTGATGGAGCATGGCTCCTGCCAGGACGTCGAGGCGCTGCCGCCCGAAATCCGCCGGGTGTATGTGGTCTCGGCCGACATCCGCGCCGAAGAGCATGTGCGCATGCAGGCCGCCCTGCAGGCGTTTGTCGATAACAGCCTGAGCAAAACGGTCAATTTTGTTGAGAACGCCTCCGAAGCGGATGTGGCGACAGCCTATCAACTGGCCTGGGAATTGGGCTGCAAGGGCATCACGGTTTACGTCACGGGGTCGCGCCAGAAGGTGGTATTGGAAACCAAAGCCACTGCCCGCCAGAAGGATACCGCTGCGCCGGGAGGCACCCCCAAACCAGCCCTGGCCAGCGAACAGCTTCCAATCTGGCACGATAAGAAGAAGCCCCGCCCCCGCCTGCTGGCCGGGTACACCTTCAACGTCAGCACGCCGCTGGGTAAAGCCTTTGTGACCATCAATGAGAACGGCGGCAACCAGCCCTTCGAAGTATTCATCAACACCTCTAAGGCCGGGTCGGATACGGCGGCGGTATCCGAGGCTATCGGGCGGCTGATCTCGTACATCTTACGCCTGGCCTCGCCGGTGGCGCCGCGCGACCGCTTGAAGGAGATCTGGCGGCAGCTTTCCGGCATCGGCGGGGGGCGCTCGTTGGGCTTTGGCCCTAACCGGGTGCGCTCGCTGCCCGATGGGGTGGCCCAGGCCCTGGCCGAATATCTGGAGGCCAGCGCCGGGCAGCATGGCGAAGGCGAAAGCGCCCGCGAAACGCCGGGCAACGGTTTCCACCTCTTGCGCGAAAGCGCCGAAGCTGCCCCGCTCACCCAGGCGCCTAAGTTCGGCGATCTGTGCCCCGAATGCGGCCAGGCGGCGGTGGTCAATGAGGAAGGCTGCCGCAAGTGCTATGCGTGCGGATTTAGCGAGTGTTGAGATTTATTCCTGACGGGGCCTTTACCCTTGAATTCGGTTACAATAGACCTCGACTCTCGGCGCCGCCGATTTGAAACTGTCGTTTACGCATGGCCGATCAACTGTTCCGCGCCCAAGACCTGTACCGGATAGCCGCTCAGAAGGAAGCCCAGGCGGATTATCCGGTCGCCTATTTGCTTTACCGCCAGGCGCTGGACCTGTACGACGAGACTTTTGGCGCATATCATCCGGAAGCTTGCCGCTGCCGGTGCGGGTTGAGCCGGGCGGCAAATGCCCTGGGACATTTCGATGAGGCCCGCCGCCTGGTAGAACAGGCCCTGGAGTTGCAAAACCGCATCCTGGGCGGCCATCACCCCGATGTGGCCGCCAGCCTGCATACCCTGGGCGAGATCATGGCAAACCAGGACGATTATTCGGGAGCCATCTCGCGCCTTGAGCAGGCTTATCGCCTGCGACACCAGCTTCTCGGCCCGGCGCATCCCGATACGCTGGAGAGCCTATCGACCCTGGGGCTGACCTGGATGCGCCAGGGCGATGCGGGCCAGGCTGCCCGCATGCTTCAGCAGGCGGTGAGTCTGGCCGGGCAGCCGCTGGCTGCTTCTGACGTAGACCAGGGCGAACGCCGCCGGGCGGCGGCCCGCATGACGGCCCGCCTGGCGGTCTTTTACGCCGGGCAGACCCCGCCGCACCCGCTGGCGCTGCCTACCTTTCAGCAGGCCCTGGACAGCGCCCGCCTGGCTTATGGCCCGGATCACCTCTATACCGCCCGTGTGATGAGCGGGTTGGGCAAGCTGCTGCACGAACTGGGTCGCCCGGATGAAGCCCGCCCGCTGCTTGAGCAGGCTTTGCGCCTGCAAGAAGCAGCCAGCGAGACCGGCCAGGCCGACAGCCCCGCCGCCGCTCAGACGCTGATGAGCCTCTCGGCGGTTTATCTATTGTTGGAGCAGGATGGCCTGGCCTATCGCCTGGCCGAACGGGCGCTGATCGTCAACGAGCGCATCTATGGCCCGCGCCACGCCCTGACCCTGCAAAGCCTGCGCCGGGTGGTCGATACGCTCGACCGGCTGGCCCGCACCGGCGACCCGGCTCTTGACCTGGCCGCCTGGGAGGTGGGCGCAGCCCTGTTTCAATGCCTGGCCGGGTTGGACGCCGCCGCCGGACGGGCCGACCCGGCCCATGCCAATACTTCCGGCGCGCACCTGCACCCGCGCCAGGCCGCCCGCCGCCTGCATGAGGAGGTCGAGCGCCTGGCGGCTATTCGCAGCCGCCCGCCGCTCTCGCCCGCCGGGCAGGCCAGCCTGGAGACCGCCCGTTCGCAGATGGCCCAGGCCGCCGATGCCCACCGCCAGGGGAATAATGTCGCGGCCCTGGCCTTGCTGGAGCAGGCCCTGGCTGCCCAGGAGCGCCTGCTGGGGCCAGACGACCTGGAACACGTTGAACTGCTCAAGCGCCTGGCGCAGGTGAAAGACGCCCTGGGCCAGTGGAGCGCCGCCCTGCCCCTGTTGCAGCGCGCCGCCGAAATCCGCAGCCATATCTTAGGCCCGCACAATCCCTATACGCT
>CAYQDU010000012.1:0-42182 GCA_964416275.1 uncultured Anaerolinea sp.
ATGTGGAACGAACTGATCTTGTTGGGCCCGCCCACACCGAAGAAGATGCGCACCGTCTCGCCCACGTTGGCCTTGAGCGGGAACTGGTCGGTCAGGCCGCCTACTGCGCCGTTCAGCACGTAATAAGTGGGCATTTCATCCAGCAGGCGGTTCTCGTCGAAGGTGGCCGCCCCTTTCTGGCCGAAGGGTTGGGCGGTGTACAGCTCGCCCTGCATGACGTAGAATTCATGATCCACCGGCGGCAGCCCGCCTTCCGGCTCCACCAGAATCAGGCCGTACATGCCGTTGGAGATGTGCTGGGCCACCATGGGCGTGGCGCAGTGATAGACGTACAGGCCGGGGTTGAGGGCCTTGAAGGTGACGTGGGTTTCCTCTCCGGGCCGGGTCTGGGTGGCGACCGCGCCGCCGCCGGGGCCAGTGGCGGCGTGGAAATCTACCGAGTGGGCCATACTGCTGTTTGCCAGGTTCTTCAGATTCACCTGCACCGTATCGCCCACCCGCACCCGCACGAATGGGCCGGGGACTTTGCCGTTGAAGGTCCAGAATGTGTAGCTCACGCCATCCGCCAGCCGGGCGCTGACATCGCTGGTCTCCAGATCGACCGTGATCGTCTGCGGGGTGGTGCGATCCAGCGGGCCGGGCAGGTCGGTTGGGTCGCGGACCACGCTGGGCAGGTGGGTGGTGTCCACCGGGGCGGAGGGGGCCGGCGCGGCGGTGGGCTGGGCCATAGCCATCTGGCCGCCCATGGCAGCCGAGGCGGCGT
The DNA here is from genome assembly GCA_964416275.1 of uncultured Anaerolinea sp. GTDB lineage: Bacteria > Chloroflexota > Anaerolineae > Anaerolineales > UBA4823 > RBG-16-57-11. The sequence goes on from CAYQDU010000012.1 coordinate 764, forward strand.
AGGGCGCGCCGGCCGACTGGCCTTCGCCGGGAGCCACGCTTAGCTGGCCGAGCATCCCGGCCTGTTTGTGGCCTGGCACGTTGCAGTAATATTCTACTTCCCCGGCCTGGGCGGCCTGGAAAGCGACCCGCGTTTCGTCGCCCTGTTTGACGACGTCGGGCGATTGGACCCCGAAGGCTGGGATCGCCAGGTTGTGCAGGATGTTATCGCCGTTGATCAGCACGATCTCGACCACCTGCCCGGCCTGGGCTTTCAGCTCTGGGTTGGGTACGCCGTCGATCTGGCCGCCCTGGCCCACAAAGGCCATGCCGTTCGGCCCCATGCCGGTGACGAGCGTATAGGATACATCGGCGGCCGGCTGGTTGCTGGCCGCCTGCGGGGCGGCGGGGGCGGCCGGGCTGGGTTGGCTGGCGGCCTGGGTGGGCGGGGTATGGCTCCTGGCCTCGGCCGTCATCGTCGCCAGGTCGCGCGCGCCGCCATAGGCCACCGCCTGGGTTACGCAGCCGGTTAACAGAACCGCGGCGGTCAAAATCATCAGGGCCTGTTTCAGCCCGAACCGGTAAGTCAGTTTGCGTTGCATATAGCTCCTTGTGCCTCTGGGCTTGCTTTGGCTGATCTGGGTTCACGCCAAATAGCTACCAACTTGCTCGTTTATATCCGATTTATGCCGGGCTGTCTTTGCGATAGCGCAATGAAGCCGGGGGCGGTCAAATTCCTCAACCCGAATGGGAAAATTGTTGTATGATTAGGCGCATCCCAGCGTTAAAAGCCCAAAGAGGTTCCCATAATGCTCCAATCCCTGCGCAACGCCTTGCACCCTAAGCTGCTGCTGCCCAGCCTGACGGTTGGTTTGGTGATCGGCATTCAGAACGTTGCCATCAACCTGGCCCTGGCGGTGATGATCTTTTCAGGCGAGCTATCCCAATACCTGACCATCGGCGTTACCGCCTTCTTCCTGGGCGGGATTGTGCAATCGCTGATCGTCAGTTGGGGCAGTTCGCTGCCCGGCATGATGACCGGCATCCAGGACAGCCCGGCGGTCATCAACGCCCTGATTGCGGCGGCCATCCTGGCGGCCATGCCGCAGGCCAGCCCGGAGGCCAGGCTCTACACGGTTCTGGCGGCCATTATCCTGTCGTCTGTGCTGATGGGGGCGGTGTGCCTGGCGCTGGGCAAGTTCCGCCTGGGCAAGCTAGTCAGCTATATGCCCTATTCGGTGATTGGCGGTTTTCTGGCTGGCACGGGGCTGCTGCTGGTGGTCAGCGCGCTGCAAGTGATGACCGGAGAAGCCGTGAGCCTGTTCCGCCTCGCCCCGCTGTTCTCTTCCGGCGCCCTGCTGCTGTGGATTCCGGGGGTAGTCTTTGCGTTGGTTCTGTTTGGGCTGGTGCTGAAGATCGGGCATTACCTGGTGCTGCCGGGGGTGTTGTTTGGCGCGCTGGCCCTGTTTTATCTGGCCCTGGCCGCCGGCGGGATGTCGCTGGCCCAGGCCGGGGCGCAGGGCTTCCTGGTGCGCGGGCTGCCGCCGGGCCAGTCGCTCTTGCGCTTGTGGAACCCGGCCGGTTTCGCCCAGGTAGACCTGGGCGCGCTGTTTGGCCAGACCGGCAGCCTGGCGGCCTGCGTGATTGTCAGCCTGCTGTCGCTGCTGCTCAACATCACCGCCCTCGAGCTGTCCACCGGCCAGGACATCGACCTGAACGCCGAGCTGGTGAACAACGGCTGGGCCAACCTGCTGGGCGGCATGCTGGGCTGCGCCATTGGCTACCCGATGTTGGGGGCCACCTCGCTGGGTTACCGGCTGGGCGCCAAAGCCCGCCTGAACGGCGTTTTCGCGGCCCTGGTGCTGGGCGGGGTGCTGCTGGCCGGCAGCGGCCTGTTTGGCTATTTCCCAAACTTTGTGCTGGGCGGGCTGCTGTTCTTCATCGGCCTGGATTTCCTGTATTCCTGGCTGTATGAAACCTGGTTCAGCCTGCCTAAGATCGAATATGCCATCGTTGTGCTGATTATGCTGCTGATTAACACCATCGGCTTCCTGCAGGGGGTGGGGGTGGGGCTGGGCCTGGCGGTGGCGCTGTTCGTGGTGCAGTACAGCCGCACCCAGGCCGTGCGGCATACCCTTTCGGGGGTCAGTTACCAGAGCAGCATCGACCGCTCGCGCCTGTACAATCAACTGCTGCGCAAGAAGGGCGACTGGCTGTACATCCTGGAGCTGCAGGGCTTTATCTTCTTCGGCACGGCCAACCAGGCCTTGGACCAGATCCGCGCCCACCTGGAAACTGGCTGCCCGCAGCCGCCGCGCTATCTGCTGCTCGATTTTCGCCTGGTGAGCGGGATCGATTCGTCGGCCAGGGCCAGCTTCCGCAAAATCCGGCGCCTGCTCCAGGCCCGGGGCATCGACCTGGGGCTGACCCACGTTTCGCCAGGGTTGCAGCCCCACTTGCACAAGGCCCTCCCGCCCGACCAGGCGGCGTATTTCCCCGACCTGGATCACGGCATTGCCTGGTGCGAAGACCAGATGGTGGCGACCTTCGAAGGGGTGGGGCTGGCGGCGCGCAGCGTATCGCTGTTCAAACAGCTTGTGCGCACCCTGCCCGACCAGACCGACGCCGATGTTCTGCGCCAGTATCTGCGCCCGCGCTCTTTCCAGCCCGGCGAGCAGATCATCGCCCAGGGGCAGCGCCAGGGCGGCCTGTATATGATCGAGACGGGCGGCGTAACCGTCCAGCTTGCCTGCGAGGATGGCAGCGTGCTGCGCCTGCGCAGCCTGGGGCCGGGCAACTTCTTTGGCGAGATGGGCCTGTATTCGGGCGAACCGGCCTCGGCCACCGTGGTGGCCGACCAGGTCAGCCAGGTGTATGTGCTGAGCGCCGCAGACCTGGCCCAATTAGAGCAGACCGCCCCGCCCGTGGCCGCCGCCCTGCACCGCTTTGTGGCCGCCTACCTGAGCGACCGCCTGGCGAAAATGACCAACACCGTCCAGGCTCTGATGAAATAGGGGAGATAATGGCCTACCATTAAGCTGTTTCGCAAGGGATCTTGTCGCCCGAAGGGCGACAAGATCCCTTGAATAGCTCTTTTCCCGGCGTTCTTCGGGCGGCAAAATCCACGATTAACCTGCTTTCCTGGCGAGCGCAGAGCGCCAGAAACTGGCCTCCGGTTCAGCGGGCTGGTATCCGCGGTCCTGGCCCTCGAGCTTAATCTTCTCTCACCTTTCTCCGCTTCCCTTGACAATTAAGATAAACCTGGATATATTTAATCACTCTTAACTATTCAGGGAATTTAAACGATTATGTGCGATGATCCCGATCTATCTCACGTGTTGTACGAATGGGCCAGCGTGTTTATGCAGCGCTCGTTCCGCGACTTCAAGCGTATTATGGACGAGGCCGGCCTGTCTCCCTCGCAGGTGAACACGCTGATGCGCCTGTATCACTGCCCGGAAGCCGGCGGCCTGGGCGTATCGGATATTGCCGAGGGCCAGGGCATCAGCGTGCCGGCCGCCAGCCAGCTGGTTGAGCGCCTGGTGCAGCAGGGGCTGTTAGAGCGGGCCGAAGCGCCGGGCGACCGGCGCTTCAAACAGGTGCGGCTTTCGACCCTCGGCCAGGCCCTGGTTGCGCAGGGCATCGCGGCGCGCCTGAAATGGCTGGAATCGCTTGTCGTCGGCCTGACCGCCGCCCAACAGCAAAACCTGGCCTGCGCCCTGACCCTGCTCACCGAAGCCGCCCGCCGCCCAGAACCCCGTTAACCTCTCGCTTCATTTCTAAATTAGAAGGAGCTGCTTCCTTGCAAAAACGTCCTGCTTCCCTCACGCCCGAACAGCGCGCCGCGCAGCGCCAGGCCATTGGCCGGGCGGCGCGCTATCTGAGCCACTACCCACGCCAGGCGCTTCTGCCGTATCTCTTCCTGGTGATTGCTACGCTCTCGCAGTTGGTTGTGCCGCGCCTGGTGCGCCATGTAATCGACGCGGTGACCAACGGCGTGCTTGCCAAAACCCTGCTCGACCGGCTGCCCGCCATCCCCCAGGCGTTTCTGGCCCAGGCCCTGCCCAAGATGCTGGAGTTCCTCAAGCTGCCCGGCGACTGGAATCTGGAGCAGCTTACCGCCCACCTGCTGACCCAGCGCGACGGCGCCCTGCGCGCCATCCTGACGGCCGGGGCCGCCATCGTGGGCTTTGCCATTCTACGCGGCCTGTTCGCCTTTTTGCAGACCTACTGGGCCGAGCGCAACTCGCAGAGCGTGGCCTACGACCTGCGCAACGACCTGTACGCCAAGATCCAAACCCTGTCGTTTGCCTATCATGACCGCACCAACACCGGCCAGTTGATGATCCGCGCCACCGATGACGTCGAGAAGGTGCGCCTGTTTATCGGCCAGGGCCTGCTGCAGTTGGTGGGCGCTGCGCTGCTGCTGTCTGGCACGCTCATCATCCTGTTCGCCACCAACGCCCGCCTGGCGCTGTACACCCTATGGATCTTACCCGTGGCGCTGACCCTGTTTCTGATCTTCGGATCGGTCAGCCGCCCGCTGTTCGCCCGGGTCCAGCAAAAGCTCTCGGCGCTGAACACCACCTTGCAGGAGAACCTGGCCGGGATCAAGGTGGTCAAGGCGTTTACCCGGGAGGCCAGCGAGCAGGCCAAGTTCAACCGCCAGGCCGACGATCTGATGAGCCAGCAGATTTTCATCTCGCGCCTGTTTACGATCTTATTCCCGCTCACCTTTCTGATCGCCAACCTGGGGCAGGCCACCACCCTGTACGCCGGGGGCCAGCAGATCATCCACGGCACGCTCAGCCTGGGCGAGTGGCAGGAATTCAGCCTGTACCTGGTGTACCTGTTCTTCCCGGTGGCCCAGTTCGGCTTCATCATCACCCAGTTCGGCCAGGCTTCGGCCTCGGCCGCCCGCATCTTCGAGATTCTGGACACCGAAAGCGAAGTGACCGACGCCCCCAACGCGATCACCCTGCCGCCGGTGCAGGGCGCGGTGACGTTCGATCACGTCACCTTCCGTTATTTCCACGACGGCGCGCCGGTGCTGAACGATGTCAGCTTCGAGGTCCAGCCGGGCCAGACGGTGGCCCTGTTGGGCGCCACCGGCTCGGGCAAAACCACCATCATCAACCTGCTGCCGCGCTTCTACGACCCTACCCAGGGCCGCATCACCCTCGACGGCCACGACCTGCGCCAGGTGTGCCTGGATTCGCTCCGCTCGCAGATCGGGATTGTGCTGCAAGAGACAACCCTGTTCTCCGGCACGATCCGGGATAACATCGCCTTCGGCAAGCCGGAGGCCACCCAGGAGGAGATCGAAGCCGCCGCCCAGGCCGCCGCCGCCCACGATTTCATCCTGTCGTTCCCCGATGGCTACGATACCCGGGTGGGTGAGCGCGGGGCCACCCTCAGCGGCGGCCAGAAGCAGCGCATTGCTATCGCCCGGGCCCTGCTGCTCGAACCGCGCATCCTGATCCTGGACGATTCGACCAGCAGCGTAGACTTGGCGACCGAAGCCCACATCCAGGCCGCCCTCGACCGGCTGATGAAGGGCCGCACCAGCTTTGTCATTGCCCAGCGCATCAGCACGGTGATGACCGCCGACCTGATCCTGGTGCTGGATAAGGGCCAGATTGTGGCCCGCGGCCGGCACGCCGATCTGCTGGAAGACAGCGAAATCTACGCCGAAATTTACAGCTCGCAGTTGGTCGGCAGTGTCGCCGCCGAACCAGCCGCTTAGCCGTTTCACCCGATTGGAGGCATTATGTTTGGCGGTCCACGTAACATGCTGCAAAATGAGACATTCAAGCCCAAGCGCACCGGGGAAACCCTGGCCCGCTTTGGCTATTACTTCGGCCCTTACTGGTACATGCTGATCCTGGTGGTGATTCTGGTAACTGTTGCTACCTGGGCCCAGGTGACTTCGCCCGAACTGCTCGGCCAGTTGGTCGATTGCTACCTGACTCCCGCCTCCGCCGCCGGCGGTGGCCTGGGCGCTTTCCCCGGCGCGCCCCAGGCCGAGGCCGGGCAATCCACCTGCTGGCTGGCGGCCGGCCAGGCCCCTCAGGGCCTGACGCAGACGGTCATCAAGGGCCTGCTCACCGCCGGAAATTTCCCGGCCCCGAACCCCGCCAGCCTGAGCCAGGCCGACCGCCTGGCCGGCCTGGGCCGGGTGACCCTGATCCTGATCGGGCTGTATGCGGTTGGCGCGATCCTGACCGGGCTGACCTTCTTCACCATGACCTGGACCGGCCAGCACGTCCTGCGCCAGCTGCGCACCGCCGTGTTTGCCCACCTGCACCGCCTGCACATCGGCTATTACGCCGAGAACGAAGCGGGCGACCTGATGAGCCGCATCACCAACGACACCGAGACGATCAACCAGGCCCTGACCTTCGCCCTGGTCAACGTGTTCAGCGGGGTGCTGCTGCTGGTGTGGATCGGCTATAACATGCTGGCCAAGAGTCTGCCTATGGCGCTCATCAGCATGGCGGTGGCCCCGGTGATGGCGGTCACCACGGTGTGGTTCTCCTCCCAGGCCCGCAAGGCTTTCCGGCGCACGCGCAAAGAGATCGGCAATGTCAACGCCGAGCTGCAAGAGAGCTTTTCGGCGGTGCGCGAGGTGCAGGCCTTCAACCGGGCCGATGAAAACATCGAGCGCTTCCAGAGCATCAACGCCGCCAACCGCGACGCCAACGTGCGGGCGGTGGCCTTCACCAGCGCCCTGGCCCCCAGCCTGGAGGCCCTGGGCTATGTGGCCCTGATGATCGTGACGGTGGTGGGCGGCGTGCTGCTGTTGAACGACGCCAACTTGTGGGGAACGACCATCTCGATGGGCCTGGTGATTACGTTCATCGGTTACGTACAGCGCTTCAACCAGCCCATCCAGCAGATCGCCATACTGTGGACCAACATCCAGAGCGCCATCGCCGGAGGCGAGCGCATCTTTGGCCTGCTGGACGCGCAGCCGGCGATTGTGGACGCCCCGCAGGCCAAACCGCTGCCGCCCGCCCAGGGCAAGGTGACGTTCGCAGACGTGCGCGCCGAGTATAAGGAGGGCGAGCCGGTGTTGAACGGCGTTTCGTTCACCGCCCAGCCCGGCCAGACGGTCGCCATCGTCGGCCCTACCGGGGCGGGCAAGACCACCATCATCAACCTGATCCCGCGCTTCTATGACCCAACCGGCGGGGCGGTCTTGATTGACGACCAGGACGTGCGGGATGTGACCCTGCAAAGCCTGCGCTCGCAGATCGGGATCGTGCTGCAAGATACGTTTATGTTCAGCGCCACGGTGATGGAAAATATCCGCTTTGGCCGCCCGAACGCCAGCGACGAGGAAGTGATGGCCGCCGCCCAACTGGCCCACGCCGATACGTTCATCGAGCGCCTGCCGGATGGTTATGATACCCTGCTGGGCGAGCGCGGCAGCGGCCTGAGCCAGGGTCAGCGCCAACTGCTGGCGATTGCGCGCGCCGCCCTGGCCGATCCGCGGATCCTGATCCTGGACGAGGCCACTTCCAGCGTGGATACCCGCACCGAGCGCCTGATCCAGCAGGCCTTGGAGAAGCTGTTGAAGGGCCGCACCTCGTTTGTCATCGCCCATCGCCTCAGCACCATCCGCAACGCCGACCAGGTGTTGGTGCTGAACCAGGGCGAGATCATCGAGCGCGGCAAGTTCGACGATCTGATGACCCAAAAGGGGTTCTTCTATAACCTGTACATGAGCCAGTTCCGGCGCGACCCGCACTTCCAGGAAGCCATCGCGGGCGATGGACACCGCCCGGCCAGCGAGCTACAATCCAGCGGGGCGTAATGAGTAGGGGGCGGGTTTCAAACCCGCCCCCTCCGTCTGCGCCAGGTCAGCCGCGCTGGGTCTCGACTTCCAGGCCGGGAATTCTGGCCCGCCGTTCCAACCACTTCAAGCCTTCGTTCAGAATAAACACCACCCCCAGATAGACCACCGCCACGGCCAGGTACGTGCCGATTGGGTCGTACGTGCGGGCGGCGATGGCCTTGGCGCGGGTCATCAGGTCTGGCACGGCGATCAGGAAGGCGATGGCGGTCGATTTGAGCAGCGAGATCGGCTCATTCGACCACGACGGAATCACCAACCGCAGGGCTTGCGGCAGAATAATGTGCCAGATGGTGCGGGCCCGAGACAGGCCGATGGCCCGCCCGGCCATCATCTGCCCGTCGCCGATGGATTGGATCGCCCCGCGCAGATACTCGGCCTGGTAGGCCCCGCTGTTCATTCCCAGGGCCAGGTAAGCGCTCAGCATGCGCGAGAGGGTGATGCCCAGGCCGGGCAGGCCGTAGTAGATCAGGAACAATTGGGCCAGCAGGGGCGTGCCGCGAAACAGCTCGATATAGCCGATGGCGAGGGCCTTCACCCAGCGGTTGCCATACAGCCGGCCCAGGGCGGCCGCCAGCCCCAGGACGAAGCCCATCCCCAGCCCCACCCCGGTAAGCTGCAGGGTGATGAGCAGCCCCTGGCCGAAGGCCGGCAGCGATTCGATCAGCAGCTCGAGCCACTCGCTCATGCCGGGCCGCCTTTGGGCGCGTCAGAAAGCGCATCTTCGGCCGGGCTGCTCTCTGCGGCGGGGGCGGGGGCGCTTTCTTTGTTCTTATCTTTGCCGTACAGCTCGGTGATCTTCCACAGGAATTCGCGCGTGCGCGGGAACTTGGGCCGGTAGAACAGGTCGTCGGGCGAGCCTTCTTCCACAATCGAGCCTTTTTCCATGAATACGATCCGGTTGGCGACTTCGCGGGCGAAGCCCATTTCGTGCGTCACCACCAGCATGGTCATTTTGGCATAGGCCAACTGGCGCATCACTTCCAGCACCTCGCCGATCAGCTCCGGGTCGAGGGCCGAAGTCGGCTCGTCGAACAGCATTACGCGCGGGTCCATCGCCAGGGCGCGGGCAATCGCCACCCGCTGCTGCTGCCCGCCCGAAAGCTGGCCGGGGTAATGCCCGGCCCGGTCGGCCAGGCCCACCCGGGTCAGCTCGTGCATGGCTTTCTCGCGGGCCTGGGCTTTGGGCATCTTCCTGACCCGGGTCAGGCCCACCATCACGTTATCCAGGGCGGTCATGTGGTTGAAGAGCAGGAAATTCTGGAACACCATGCCGATGTGCTGGCGCACCGCGTCCTGGTTGGTTCCGGGTTTGGTGATCTCCTGCTCGTCCAGCCAGATCTGGCCGCTGTTGACTTTGGTCAGCAGGTTGAAGCAGCGCAGCAGGGTGCTTTTCCCGGTTCCGCTGGGGCCAATGATGACAATCGTATCGCCCTGGTTCACTGAAAGCGAAATGTCTTTGAAAATCACATTCTGACCGTAGATTTTGGTCAGGTTCTTGGCTTCAAGAATAGGTTTGTCCACGGTTATCCCTTACGGTCATGGGTATACAAACACTGGGTACCCGGATTGTTACGGATGAAGGCGAAATCGCAAAACCGCAATCCTGCCGCTGGTCATCCGCCTTGCTGGACAGCCTGCGGGGCGCCTGTTTATGGGTTTACCGGAATGCGGGTCTTGCGGTCCAGCCAGTCGAGCAGGCGATTGGTGATAAAGACGAGAACAAAATAGATCAGGGTGGCCGTGCCGTAGGCCAGGAACGGCTGCTGGGTGGAGGCGCTGAGCTGCTGCGCCCGGCGCAGAATTTCCGGCACGCCCAGGGCGTAGACCAGCGACGAGTCTTTCAGGACGATGGAAGCCTCGTTCGACCAGGGTGGAATGGCCAACCGCAGGGCCTGCGGCAAGACGATGTGCTGAATGGCCGTCAGGCGGCTCATGCCCATGGCCCGCGCCGCCATCATCTGCCCGCTGCCCACCGAGAGCAGGGCCCCGCGGAAGATTTCAAGCTGATAGGCGCTGCTGACCACGCCCAGCGAGAGCGACCCGGCCCAGAAAGGCGACAGATTGATCGAGCCGGAGATGACGAAATAAAGGATGAACAGCAGCACCAGCGGCGGAATGCCGCGCATCACCGTACTGTAGAACGTCACCAGCCCGGTGACCAGGCGCCCCCCGTAAACGTGCAGCAGGGCCAGGATCAGCCCCGCCACCAGGCCCATCGGCAGCGCCACAACCGTCACCGCCAGGGTGAGGGCCGTTCCGATTCCAATGTACGAGAGAAAATTTTGAAACATTGGTTTTTTTGAGATATAAATCCGGGATGGACGATTTTCGTCCATCCCGGATTTATTCAAGGCTCTTATTCCTGCCCGGCGATATGTTTCACGGCCAGTTGGTCGATGAAGCCTTCGCTTTGCAGTTGTTTGATGATGGCGTTGATCGCCTCGGCCAGGGCGGCGTCGCCGTTCGGGATTACGATGTTCATTGGTCCGCTGGACAGGGCGCCGTGGAAGACGATCTTCAGCCCACCCTGCTGCTTCGCCAGCACCTGGGCCGGCACGTAGTCAGACATCAAGACTTCGATGCGGCCCGACTTCAGATCCAGCACGGCCTGGTCCACCCGGTCGTAGCGGAACAGGTTGCCTTCGGGCAGCTTGCCGGTCTTGACCAGGTTATCGGTCAGCCAGCCATCCTGAGTGGTGCCGGTCTGCACGCCCACCATGTACTGGGCCACGTCTTCGGGTTTGGCGATCTGCCCACCGAAGTTTTCGGCCACCATGAAGGCGTCTTCAGAGGTGTAATACGCCTCAGAGAAGTCGATCTTTTGATCGCGCTCTTCGGAATAGTTGAAGGCCGAGATGGCGGCGTCGATCTTGCCTTCCTGAACTGCGGCGATCAGGCTGTCGAAGGGCATATCCACCCACTCCAGCTTGACGCCCAGGCGCTTGGCAATTTCGGCCATCAGCTCGATGTCGAAGCCGACTTTGTTGCCGTTGCTGTCCACCGACTCGTAGGGCGGGTAGTCGGCCGAGGTGCCAACCTTGATGACCCCGGCGGCTTTGATCTTATCCAGGTGGCTGTCTCCGGCCGGTTGGGCGGCGGGGGCCTGGGTGGCGGCCGGTTGCGCAGGCGCTTCGGTGGCCGCGGGCTGAGCGGGGGCCGGGGTGGCGGCCGGGCCGCCGCAGGCGGCCAACAGCAGCGTGGCGACCAGCATCAGCGAAAAGACGATTCGTTTCATTCTAGCTTCTCCTCTTCGATTGGTTGAACGGACTTCTTCTCGGTCTTGCGACGCGTGGGTTTGACTCCATTCCCACAGAATAGAATCTATCTCAGATTCGGATTTAATTCCAGTGACTTTCATCCCCAAAAAGCGCTGCGATCGTTAGAAACGCAGCGAAAGACAGCTCAGCCCGCCGTCCATCTTCTGGTATTCCGACATATCCAGCGGCAGGGGCTGGAACCCGGCCTGCGCCAGCGCCTCCGCGAAGCGGGGGTAGCCGGAGGCGATCAGCACATAGTCGTTGACCCGGATGCAGTTGGCGGCGTATTCTTCGCCCGGCGCGGCGATGATGCGCCGGTAGCCGGCGAAGGCCGGGTGGTCGGCCAGGGCGGGGATGACCGCCAGGGTGTTTTCTCCCAGGTAGGCCAGCCCGCTCTTGAGATGCAAAATGCCCGCCACGGGCCGGGCGTCGATCAATTCGCTGGTGTAGCCCTGGGAAGCCAGGAACCCGGCCAACTGTTGGCCGCCCTCCAGGTTGGTGCGCTCGGAAAGGCCGATGAAGAAGTGATCGCCGGCCTCGCAGATGTCGCCGCCATCCAGCGTGCCGGGCGCGCTGATCCGGGCGAAGCGGTTGTAGAACGGGATCAGGGCCTGCTCGATGCTGCGCACTTCGCCCAGGCGGCTGAGCGCGCCGGGGCGGGTGAGGATGGCAAGCCCGGGCGTGAGGATGGCCGCGTCTTCTACAAAGGTCGAATCGGGGTAGGCCGGGTCGGGGTCGAGCCGGAAGGTCTCCAGGCCGCAGCGCCGCAGGGCGGCCAGGTAGGCGGTGTGCTGGTGCAGGGCCAGGGCCACGTCGGGCGCGCCCAGGGCCTGGGTGGTCAGTCCATCGGCGAAGTTAGCCGCCGGGGGGCGGGCCAGGGCGCGGGTGAAGCGGGTATCCATGTTCGAGAGTTACTCCCGCCGGGCGCGCTGCGGGCGATGCACCCGGCTCAGATCGCGGTGGACGAATTCGTCGGCCCGGATTGTCACCTGCACCGCGCTGACCACCTTGATCGGCGGCGCGCCGGCGGTGGCCTGGACGGTGTATTCGCCGGGCGGCAAGACCTGGCCGGCGTCGTCGTAGCCATCCCAGCGGAACAGGTGGACCCGGGCGGTGCGCCGCCGGTTGTGCAGCAGCGTGGTTTGCACCCGTCCATCCTGATCCAGCACTTCCAGGCTGACGCGGGCCGGTTTGTTCAAATCCAGGGCCAGCTCCAGTACCCGGTCTTCGCCGGGCAGGCCGGGGGTGAAGGCGGTCTGATCGACCGACAGGAACAGCGCCACCTGGTTCTGGCGCAGGAAGAAGAAGAGCAGCAGCAGGGCCAGGCCGGCGATGATGGGGATTGCCAGCGAGGGCAGGGCCGAGAAGTTGCGCCACAGGCGGGTCAGCCCATCGGTGGGGCCGGCCGGGCCGAGGCGCACCCGGCGGGTGAGCGTGGTCTGGTTGCCGGCCGGGTCGACCGCGCTGAGCTTAATCAGGTTATCGCCCTGCACCAGGAATACGCTGGCCTGGAAATCGCCCAACGCGCTGACCGGCACCACCCGCCCGTTGACGTTGACCGTCGCCCCGGCCTCGGTATGCCCGGCCAGCAGCAGGAGCGAATCGCTCACCGCCGCGCCCTCGCTCACGTTGAGCGAAATCTCCGGCGGGCGGGTCTTGAGGTACACCACCCGCTCCAGGCTGGTCACGTTGCCCACGTCGTTGACCGCCTGCACCTGGATGCGGTTCTCGCCTTCGTTGAGCATGACTTCATGCTCGAAGCGCCCTTCTTCATCCGGTGTGACGGGCTGGTTGTTGACCGTTACTGTCACGCCGGGGTCGGCCGAGCCTTTGACCAGGGTGATGGTCTGGTTGGTCCAGGCCGATTGGAGCGGGGCGGTCAGGGTCACGCCCGGCGGTTCAGTCACCAGGCTGACTTCGCGCTGCACCAGGGCGATATTGCCGGCCGGGTCGATGGCGCGCAGTTCGATCAGGTTGCTGCCTTCTTTCAGCTTGCGCTGGAATAGAAAGCGCCCGGTGGCGTCCACCGCCAGGGGTTGGGCGTCGCCCACCAGCCACAGCACCGCGTCCGGGTCGGTCAGCCCTTCCACGGTGATGGTCTCGGTTCCGACCCGAGCTTTGTCGTTCAGGTTGGCGATCTGCAGGCGCGGCGGTTGGGTGTCTACCTGCAGCAGCACGTTTTTGGTTGTGCCGCGCAGCACGCCGGCGGCGTAGATTTCCAGGCGATACGGCCCGTCTTCCACCGCCGCGCCGGTTTCGCTGCGCCCGTCCCACAGCAGCGCGTGCTGGCCGGCCGGCTGCGCCTGGTTATCCAGCAGCGCCCGCACCAGCCCGCCGCCCAGGCTGAAGACGCGGGCCGATACCGTGGCGTCGTCGGCCAGGGTGTAGCTGAGGTTGACGGTATCGTGATCGCGGTCGTTGTTGGGGGAAAGCAGATCGCTGCTGGCGGCCAGGGTAAAATCGGGGGCCCGCAGCCATTCGGCCAGGAACACGCCCGACAGCAGCAATACCACCACGCCCACGGTTAAGACCGTGCTTAGCGCGCCCAGCGAGTATTCGCTGCGCTGGACGCGGCCGGCGCGGGTCGTGGTGGGTGTGGAAAGCCGCTGCCTCGGGCGCATAGATCAGGTAGAAACCTCGGATGAACGCTCCACCGGGGAGCGTGGCGCCAGGCCCCAACTGGCGATAAATGAAAAACTACGGACACCAACCATCGTCTGCCAGTTCAAAATCGTAAGCAAAGACAGTTGTTCCGTTCAAGATTAATTCCATTTTACTAGATTTTTTAGGGAAGGGATAGAGGCGGATTGAACTTTTCGGATTCAGTCGATCTCCAGCCGCACCAGGTCATCGTCTTCTTCTTCGTCGTCGTCCGGCGGGGCGGTGGGCGGGGTGGGGCGGGGGGCCGCTCCGGCCGGGGCGGGCGCGGCCGGCGGCGCGGGCCTGGCCGGGCGGGCGCGCCCGCCGGCGCGCCCGCCGGCGCGCCCGGCGGCGCGCCCGGCGCTGAACGCCAGCGGATATTCCATCAGGTTGCGCCCGATCTCTACCAGGGCGATCAACACACCCGGCAGCAGCAGGGCCAGCCCCAGGGCGCGCGGCGAGAGGGGCAGGGCGGCCGCGGGGTACAGGCCCAGCCACAGGCCGGAGGCCAGCGTCAGGCCGGGCAAGAGCAGCAGGCCCAGCCAGCCGATCAGCAGGCTGCGCAGCGGGCGGCGGCGCTGCGCCCACGGGCTTTCGACCAGCGCGCCCACCAGCGCCCCAACCCCGGCCCATAGCCCGATCTGCAGCAGGTAGAACAGCAGGCGGTTCGAATCGGGGACGAACGGCTCGGCCAGCCGCCACAGGGTATCGAATGAGTCGATCCTGGTAAAGCGCTCGACCAGGCGCAGCAGGTCGGGCAGGCTGGCCGAACCGCTCAGGCGGGCCAGGGGGTCGAGCGGGGCCTGGGTCATCCCGGCCAGAAGCAGGCTCCAAAAGGCGGCCAGCCCGCCGATCAGCGCGCCGCCCAGCGGCCCCCAGCCCAGCCCGCCCAGCACCGGCACGGCCCAGGGCAGGTAGACCGCGCTCAACAGCGGGGTTGCCAGGGCCAGCAGCGTTCCGCCCAGGTTGTTGATGAACCAGCGCTGCCCCAGCAGGGCCACGGCCAGGAACAGGGCCATCAGATAGATCGACAGGTGATAGAGCGGGTAGACCGCGGCCAGCACGGCCAGGAAATACCCCAGGGGCGGAGCGGCCAACGTGGCCCCAAACACCGCCCCGGCCAGCACAAAGTCCCAGTTGGGCGGGTAGGCCGGCAGGCCGCGCAGCAGGTACAGCAGCAGCCCCGCCAGGGTCGCGGCGGTCAGGAGACGCTCGACCGTTGAAGCGTAGCGGCGGATCAGGCCGTGGGCGGGGCGGAGCAGTTTATCCATCTATGGGGTGAGGCAGCCTGGGCGTGTGGGCCGGCGAAGCCGGGCGGGCGTGGGTGCGGGCCCAGTTGCGCAGCAGGCTCACCTGGGTGTCCATGGTGCGCGAGAGGGGGATGCTGTGGCCCAGGGCCGCCAGGATGTCCTGGTCGAGCAGATCGCGCCCGGCTTCGAAGGCGTCGTACAGCCCGGCGATAATGGCCTGCTCGATCTCGGCGCCCGAGAAGCCCTCGCTGCGCCGGGCCAGCCGGTCAAGGTCGAAATCGAGCGGGGCGCGGCCCCGGCGCTGGAGGTGGATGGCGAAAATCTCGCGCCGCTCGTCCTGGTTGGGCAGGTCGATGAAGAAAATCTCGTCGAAGCGGCCCTTGCGCAGGGTTTCGGGCGGCAGGCTGGACACGTCGTTGCTGGTGGCGACCACGAACACCGGGGCGGTCTTTTCCTGCATCCAGGTCAGGAAGCTGCCGAAGACGCGGGCCGTCGTCCCCGCGTCCGAGACGTTGGACGAGGCCACGCCCGACAGGCCCTTTTCCAGTTCGTCGAGCCACAGCACGCACGGCGCAACCGATTCGGCCAGGCGTAGGGCGGTGCGCATGTTGTGTTCAGACGAGCCGACCAGCTCGCTGAACAGGCGGCCCAGGTCGAGGCGCAGCAGCGGCAATTGCCACTGGCTGGCGATGGCCTTTGCCACCAGGCTTTTCCCGGCCCCCTGCACGCCCAGCAGCAGCAGGCCCTTAGGTTCGGGCAGGCCGAACTGGCGGGCTTTTTCGCTGAAGGCCAGGCCGCGCTTCGCGAGCCAGTCTTTGAGCAGCTGCATCCCGCCCACCGAAGCCAGGTTTTCGTCGGCCTCGTAATATTCCAGCAGGTTCGAGCGGCGGATGATCTGCTTTTTCTCGCTGATAATCACGTCCAGGTCGAGCGAGCGGCTCATTACCAGCGATTTGGCGAATACGTTTTCGGCCTCGGTGCAGGTCAGGCCGCGGGCCGCGCTGAGGATCTTCTCGCGCATCTCGGACGACAGGTCTACCTGCTGCCCGGCCACCTTGTGGGCCGACTTGAGCATGCGCCGCAGGGAGGCTTCCAGTTCGTCGCGGGTGGGCAGGGCGTAGTCCAGGACGGTGATTTCTTTTTCCAGTTCGGGCGGGAAGCGCAGCAGGGGAGCCAGGATGACGATGGTTTTGAGGCTCTTGCGCAGCTCGCCGGTCAGGTCGCGCAGGCGGCGGGCCGCCAGGGGCTGGTCATTGAGCGGGCGCTGATCGTCGATGAAGATGTGGAAGTCTTCGAGCAGGAAGATGGCGTCTTCCTGGGTTTCCGCGATGCGGTCGAGGGCGTTGAGCGGGCTGCAGGTGGCCGGGTCGCTGAAGCGGCTGCCGTATTCGTCGAGGGCCACCAGGCCGCGGGTGATCGTCCAGGCGTACAGCTTGCGGCGGCGCTCGGCGGCCACTTCGCTGAGCAGCTGCTCGATGCGCCGCTCCTCCCAGGAGATGATGTAGACGATCGGGTAGCGGGCTTTGATGAGGATGCGCAGCTCGTCAGCGCGCGACAGGGGGGCGGTCATGGAGTGATTATAACACTGGCATCCCCCTCACCCCAACCCCTCTCCCAGGGGGAGAGGGGGCTTGCCAACAACAACCTTTCTTCCCTCACGCACGTATTATAATCATGCCTATGCCGTCCGAAACCTTCCCACCCCCTGGATACGTCCCGGTCGCTTCAGCGCTGAGCGGGATCGAAGTCTACATGCCTGCCCCGGCTGAGGCCGGGCCGCAGCAGGAAGTGGTCGAGTTTGCCTGCCCGCAGTGCGGGGCCACCACCGCTTACACGGTGGCAGATGGCGGGCTGACCTGCACCCACTGCGCCTATCACGAAGCGCCCCACAAGCCGGTGGTCGGGCGGGGGGCCGAGGCCTTCGAGTTCACCGTCGATACCCTCGAACGGGCAGCCGAGCGCGATGCAGCCGAGCTGAGCGCCCAGGGCTGGGGCGAAGCCCGGCTTGAGATGGCCTGCCAGAACTGCGGGGCGGTCAACACCGTCGCCAGCGCCAGCCTGACCTACACCTGCCCGTTCTGCGGCTCGAACAAGGTCTTGCAGCGCCAGGCCCCGCAAGACGTGCTGCGGCCGCGCTTTCTGGTCCCTTTCCAGATAGACGCCTCAACCTGCGACGCCCTGGCCCGCAAATGGTTGGGCAGCAGTTGGATGACGCCGGCCGACCTGCGCGATAGTTCGAAACTGGGCGGCTTTACGGCGGTCTATCTGCCCTACTGGACCTTCGACGCCGATACCCGCGCCAGTTGGCAGGCCGAGGTGGGCCATCAGAAGACCGAGCGCTACTACCAGAACGGCGAATGGAAGACCCGCACCGTCACCGTCTGGCGCTGGGAATCGGGCCAGACCGGGCTGCACATCGACGACCTGCTCGAACCCGGCACGGCCAAACTCAGCCGCCGCCTGATGCAGCAGATCGGTGATTTCGACCTGAACAGCCTGCGCCCCTATGAACCCACCTACCTGGCCGGGTTCCAGGCCCAGGCTTACGACCTGCCGCTTGAAGCGGCCTGGGAGCGCGGCCGGGAAACGATGCGCGAGCAAACCCGCCAGGCCTGCCTGGGGCAGGCCAGCACCCGCCAGGTGCGCAACTTCCGCATGGAACTGGATTTCGCCAACGAGAGCTGGCGCTACATCCTGCTGCCGGTGTACGTGATGGCCTATACCTACGCCGGAAAGACCTACCAGGCCATGATGAACGGCCAGCGCGGCGCGGTCGCCGGCCAGCGACCGGTGGATTGGAACAAAATCTGGCTGGTCATCGCCCTGGCCCTGGCCCCGGGGGCGCTCCTGGGTCTCTTGGGCCTGCTGACTATCCCCCTGTTTGGCGCGGGGATCGGCCTGGGCGTGGTGGGCTTCGTGCTGTTGGTGATCGGCGCAGTCATCGCCGTGACGATTTACGTCCAGGCCAATCAAATGGATGACCTATGACCGACTCTGCTTTGCAATGGGGTTTTCCGACCGAACGCTATCTCTGCCCGGCCTGCGATGCGGCCTTTCTGGCCCCGGCCGGGGCGCAGGCCGGGCGCTGCCCGCGCTGTTTTCAAGCCGGGTTAGAGCGCCTGGATCGCTCGGCCGAGGCGGCCGGCTTCGACGACGCCCACGCTCCTGAACTGGCCCTGGATTTCGGCCTCAGCCCGGCCCAGATCGAAGCCGCCGTACAGCAATTTGCCGGGGGCATCCCTTACCCGCCGGAAGGGCTGAACCCGGCCGCCATTCGCCAGGGGCTGCGGCGCAGCTACCTGCCCATGTGGCTGGTAGACGCCCAGGTGAACGCCCACTGGAAGGCCGAGGCCGGGTTCAATTACCAGGTTGTCTCGCACCAGGAGCGCTATGCCGATGGCGGCGGGTGGGCCACCCGCGAAGTGACCGAACAGCGCACCCGCTGGGAGCCGCGCCTGGGCCGCTTGCAGCGCGCCTACTCGAACGTGGCCGCCCCGGCCCTGGAAGATCACGCCCGCCTGAAGGCCGCCCTGGGCGCGTACGACCTGACCGCCGCCCAACCCTACGCCTCCAGCCTGATGCAAGACAGCCTGGCCCGCCTGCCCGACCGCTCGCCCGCCGACGCCTGGAGCGAGGCCCGCCCGGCCCTGCAGGCCGCGGCCGGCGAAGAGTGCCGCCAGGCCGCTCAGGCCGACGACCTGCGCGCCTTTGCCTGGCAGCCAGAGTTCAGCGACCAGAACTGGACCCTGCTGCTGCTGCCGGTCTATTCGGCCGCCTATCTGGACGACGACGGCCGCCCGCAGCCGGTGTGGATCAACGCCCAGAGCGGGCGCATCAGCGGGGCGCGGCGGGCTTCGCTGCGCCGGGCCACCCGCTCTGCCGTGACGATTGTGGCCGCGGCGGCCCTGATCTTCATCCTGGGGCTGCTGGCCCTGTTGGCCGGGGTTGTACTGCCCCCCCTGGCCGCCCTGGGGTTGATTGGCATGACCCTGGCCGTGGCGCTGGGTGTGGGCGCTCTGTTCCCCCTGGTGCAGGCCTGGACGTTCAACCGCTCGCAGGCGCAGCTTCGCTAGGCCCCAGAAAAAGCCGCTTGCACTGGCGTGGGCCACGCAAAATGTCCTACCATCGATGCGCGCCGCCGCGGCAGGGGCCGGGTATTATTAAGGGGGCCAATGCTGCCTGGATTATGCAGGGAACATCGCGCCGGAAACTGATTGTGTCTGGGCTGCTGGCCGTAGGGCTAACCGCCGGGCTGGTCTTTCTCATCGACTGGCCGGAGGTGATGCGCCGCCTGGCGGCCGCCGACGGGCGGCGGCTGGCGGTCGCCACGGGGCTGCTGCTGGTCGGCTACCTGGCCTTTGCTGCCCGCTGGCGTTATTTCCTCCACGGACGGCCTCGCCTGGATGCGACCTTCCACACCAGCAACGTGGGCAACCTGGCGAACACCCTCCTGCCGCTGCGCCCCGGCGACCCCATGCGGGCCGTTATCCTGCGTTCGGCCAGCGGGCTGTCGATCTTGCAGATCACCTCCAGCCTGGTGGTCGAGCGCTGGTTCGAGCAGGTCATGCGCCTGGCGGCCCTCGGTGGGGCGTTTATCTTTGGCGCGGGGCTGGCGGTTTCACCCGGGGCGCTGGCCGGGCTGGTGGGGCTGCTGCTGGCCTCTTATGCGCTGATGATCTGGATGGCGCGCCGCCAGGATTTTGTGCTGGCAAAGCTGCCGCCCTGGCTGGCCCGCCTGCCGCGGGTGAGCGAAGAAAACGCCCATACCGGCCTGGCGCACCTGATTGAAGGCTTCGCCAGCCTGTCCAGCCCGGGGCGCATGTTGGGCGGGCTGCTGGCCTCGCTGGCGACCTGGGCGCTGTTTGCCGGCTTTCATTACCTGTGCCTGGTGGCCCTCTACCCGGGCCTGGATGGACGCGCCGGCCTGGCGATGGCCCTCGGCTCGCTGGCCCTGGCCCCGCCCTCGGCCAGCACCCTACCGGGGCTGTACCAGGCCTCGATTGTGCTGCCGCTGGCCGTGTTGGGCTACGACCGCAATCTGCTCACCTCGTACACCCTGGTGATGAATTTGATCGAGATGCTGTTGATGTGCTTGTTGGGAGCGTGGGGCGCGCTGCGGGTGGGGGTATCGCTGGATGAGATTCTAGCCCTGGCCGGGCGGCCAGAAAAATAGGCTTCTTCCGGCTTTGCCGGGGGAGTTTCAACTATTATAGGGTTTGCGGGTGGCGCAGCCACCCGCAAACCCTATAATAGAGGCCAAACCCTGCTTGCGGCGCTTAAAAACCGGGGCGGAAGCCGTACAGGAACAGGATCGTCATGGTAATGGCGGCCGAGAGCAGCGCCCCCACCACGGTCTGCCCCAGGGTATGGCCCTTGGTGCGCACCCGGGCCCACATCGTCAGCGGGATGAGCGCAATCAGCGGGGTGGCGATCAGCCCATACAGGTAGATCAGCGCGCTGACCGGCCCGGCGATCCCGGCGGCGTGGCCGCTGGCCTTGAAGAAGGTGTTGACCAGGATCAGCCCCAGCACCACCATCACATAGGTCAGCAGGATGGCCTCGAAGATGGGCGGCACATGCAAGACCTTGCCCAGTACAAAGCCGATGGGATAGCTCACGGCCATAAAGACGAAGCTCATCACCCGCTGGCGTTTCTCGGTCGAGGCCCAGGGTTCGTTGCGGCGCGGGATGTAGAACAGCAGGCTCAACGCCGGCACGACCGTCAGAAAGATGAGCGAGATGCCCCAGCCCAGCCAGCGATTGGGCGCATCGGGGCGGACGTAGAACAGCATCACGGTGATGGCTGCTCCGGCGGTGAAGGGCGCATTGAGAATTTGCGACAGGATCACCCCCAACAGGTGATACGTGCGGTTCAATTTCTCGGACATGTTTCCTCCTGGTGATAACATAAGCGTTTTACTTATGTTATTTCGATCATACCTGAAAAAATAGTCCGTGTCAACCAATCGCGGTGGGTGTGAATGGCGGGCGGCGGAAGAGCCATAAATGGTTTGGGGTTGCTGCGTGGCGCAGCCACGCAGCAACCCCAAACGGCCCTCCGCGGGGTAGGGTATAATCGCTGCAGGAGCGTGTATGGTCGATTCGTACTATCTACGCCGCCAGCCGCAGCAGGCCCGCGGCCAACAGCGGGTGGATGTCATTCTGAACGCGGCCGAAAAGGTCTTTGCCGAAGTGGGGTACGCTGCCGCCACCACCAACGCCATCGCGGCGCGGGCCCAGACCAACATCGCTTCGCTGTACCAGTTTTTCCCCAATAAAGAAGCCATCCTGGCGGGCGTGGTAGAGCGCTATCGCGACGAATACGCCGCCCTGGCCGAAGAAACTTTCAGCGACGACTGGCGGCAGATCTCGCTCTCGGCTTTGATCGACCGGCTGACGGACGCTATCCTGGCCCTGCACGCCCGGCATGGCGTGCCGCGCCCGTTCTTTGTGGGCGTGGGCGGCGGCGTGAGCCGCGAGTTCAACGGCGTCGAGCAGGAAGTCTACGCCGGGCTGATGGCGCGCGGTGAACAGGCCCTGGCGGTTCATGCCCCTCATCTGGACGCCGCTCAACGCCGCCTGGCTTTGCAAATCATCCTGCGGGTGGCCCAGGCCCTGGTACATCTGGCCGACACCGCCGCCCCTGGCGAGCAGGCCCAGGTGGTGACCGGGCTGAAGATCATGCTGCACGCTTATCTGGATGCTTTGCAGGCAGACGATGCGCCCTAGCCCGCGTGCAGAATCTCGCGGTTGGCCTGCTCGATCTCGGCAAAGACGGCTTCTACTTCGCGCTTCATTTCCGGGGTAGTGGTCGGCTGGAGTGGAATGAACTTCACCAGGTCTTTCGCCTGGCGTAAGATGTCTTTGACGGTTGCGATATAGGTCAGGTTGCTGCGCCCCAGGTCTTCCGGCACAGGGCAGGCGCGGGCCTTCTGGATCAGCTTGCGGGCCTTGATGATCCGTTCGGCGGATGGAATGGTTCGCGACATGGGCAGTTCTCCTCGATGGACCCGGCGCGGCGCGTCTTTTACCGCGCTTTCTCGTATACGATTATAAATGCTCTTCCGGCCTGCGGCGCAGTGTTGTTGCGCACCGCGCCGCCGCTGCGCCCTTACCAGTGTGAAGGATGGACAGATCATAAGAGGCTCTTCCGCCGAAGGCGGGAACTTTATTGTGGGTAAACTGTGGGGCTACGCCCCACAGTTTACCCAAACCATAACTTTTTCCGCCTCATAAGCGGCAAAATCCTTTGAAGATCACTTTTTCGGGCGCTCGCAGAGCGCCTGGAAGAGAGCTGTTTCGGCGGCAATTGCCGCCGGCAAACTTCGGAACAGTGTAGACAGGCGGCCTGGTTTTGGAATACAATAGCCGGGGGAAAACAGGTCGCATCTGAAGGGACATCGAGTTTGGTGAGACGATTTTCAATCCTGTTGGTGATTGGATGCCTGGCCCTGGGCGGCCTATCGGGCCTGGCGTTTGGCTGGCTGGCCCGCTCTGGCATGCAGACCGCCCGGCCGGTCGAGGCCCAACTGGCGCAGCCGATCGCGGCCAGCGCCAGCCGGGCGGCCCCTCTGTGCGGCGAAGGCTCGCCGCCGGATTACGGCTTCACCTACGACCTGCGCCAGCCGCATTGGACGGTGGGCGGAGACGAGTACGTTTCGCGGGCTACGCTCGACCAGGTGGATGTGATCCTCGACCGCCTGGACGCCGATGTGATCGCCCAGACCATGATCCTGATCCTGCCGCCGCAGGCGGTGGGCGACCGGGTGAACTGCGCCGTGCATTTCCTGCGCTATATGGGCCTGGGCCAGCCCTCTGGCCCCCGCCAGGATAACGGCTTTGTGTTCCTGGTTGTGGTCGAGCCAGATAAGATCGACGTGCATTACGGGGTCGGGCTGGGCCTGCCCGCCCTGACCGCCCAGGAGCTGACCCCCCTCAACCGCCTGGCCGAGGATACCTATCAATCCACCCACAGCCTGGATGATGCGCTGCTGGCGCTGATCCGGGCTTATGACGAGACGGCCCGCCAGAACTATGCGCCGCTCAACCAGGCGCAGGCAACCGCCGCCCCGCAGAGCAGCCGCGAACCTTCCGTGACGGTAGAACCGCTGAACTGGCCCACCGACCCGCTTGGGCTGACGGTGATGTGCTGCATGATCTGCATCGCCGGGTTTGTCCTGTTCTTCATCCTGTGGGTGTTGATTAAGCTCATGCAGGCCGGGGTCAGTATTGGCCCGTTCATCGGCGGCGGCTGGGGCGGGGACAACTGGGGCAGCCGGGGCGGTTTCGGCGGCGGCGGTTGGAGCGGCGGGGGCGGCTTCGGCGGTTTTGGCGGCCGCGGCGGCCTGGGCGGCGGTGGGCGCTCGCGCGGCGGCAGCGGCGGCGGGCGCTCTGGCCGCGGCAATTGACGCGCAGATCGGGCGATACCCGTTCACCGCGTTCTCGGCGGTGGATGCTGTTTGCGACTATTCTTGCAGAGGAGGAAATGATATGCGAATCCGTTTTGGAAAGATTTTTCAGAGTCTGCTGGCGCTGGCGTTATTGGCGGCGCTGCCCGGCTGCGGGCTGATCAGCAGCGGGACGACCGAATATAACGAGCTGGTGGCCCTGGTGCAGGGTGTGCAGTCGGCCGCCTCCAACTTCCAGTTGGTGACGGATACCCAGTACGCCAAGATTCAGGCCAAGACCCAGGTGACGAAGGATTATTACGAGGCGGTGGGGGTGAGCGGCGAGGTATGGACCGGGCATTTTCGCTCTCAGGCCGAGGCGCTGACCGAACTGCTCAAGAATTACCGCGACGCCAACGGCCAGCCCATCGATCCCACCAAGCTGAACCTGAGCGCCCTCCAGCAGCAGGGCGCTCTGCCGGATGGGTTAGGGCAGGGCTTCACCCTGTACGTCAACGCCATCACCCAGGCCCCGCCGCCTGTGCCAGACGCTCAGGTGACCCTGGCCCTGGGCGATACGGTCGACGAGGCCATGAACACCATCCAACTGGCCGGCACAGATTGGAACGACGCCGTGAAAGCCTACAATACCCGCCGGGCGCAGATCAAGGGCGAGATTGTGGCGCGCGTCTCGCAGTATTTTGGCTTCGAGCTGCCGGTGACTTTCCCCTACTACCAGGGCGGCAACGCCGGCCAGCCGGTGCGCAACCCGCTGGCTACGCCCTAGAGCGCCCAGAACATAAAACCGGGGCCGCTCAGCGGCCCCGGTTTTTACGTGTATTGCTATTCTGATTCTACTGTAATCGTTATCGGTTCAATTTTGAAGATGCTCAATTTGCCATTCATCGGTATTGGCTCCTCAAACTCAATAGCTTTTTCTGTATCCAGTACAAAACCATAGGGGCCACCGAACCAATCCGAATCCGATTGTTCTACACAATCGGTAATGTAGGCAATACCAATGATCGCTCTGCGATGTAGAACGGGCAGCGGCTCATTCGGGAGTTGCTCGCGAAACCAATCCTCAAAGTCCTGCAAATCGAGCTTATTGGCGGTTTTGCTGGCATGAATTGCGACGGGGCCACGACAATTGGTGCGCCAAGTGCGATTTTCGATGTCTTTAACCCCGGCTACGATCAACCATGCCCAGGGTTGGCGAACACTGATGGCGCGATCTACGGTTATTGTTGTATTCATATTTCTCTGTTTTAACCTTTTTCGCGTTTGTCGTGTTGTTTTTCGTAGGCAAAGCCCACGAAAAACAACACGACAAATTTATATTTCCTCGATGCGCCCCTTCAGCCGGCTCATCTCGGTTTCGATCTGAGTCAGCTTTTCCTGCGCGTCTTTGAGCTTGGATTGCTCGGCCCGCACGAAGCGGGTGTAGGGGGCGATGGCGTTCTGGATGTGGTTCAGGCTGCGCTCGATCTCTTTCTCGAACTGGGCGCTGAGCGAATCGACCAGTTGGCGGCGCAGGGCGGCGATCTTGTCGGTCATCTCGGTCTTGGCGGCCTTGCGCCGGCTGGGGATGATGAACAGCCCCAGGGCGGCCACAAAGGTCGCCAGCAGGATGCCGGTCACGTCGGCCGCCATCGAGGAGGCCAGCGTCACAATCAACGTTCCCAGGCCGATGGCGCCCACCTCCAGCACGGCCGAGGCGGCCACCGCCTCGTGGGCGCCTTCGGCAATTGCCTGGGCCTCCACGCCTTTGTCGTAGGTGTCTACCACCCGCTGCGCCTCCCGGCCCACCGCGCCCATCAGCCGGTCGCGGTCGTAGGTGAAGCTGCCGGGGCCCAGGTCGCCCACGATGCGCTCCTGGTGCGTGCGGCGGCGGTCGGCCAGGTGATCGTTGACCGCCTGCCACTGGCGCAGGTCGGAATCCACCAGCCAGTCGATCAGCTCGGTCACTTTGCGCTCCACCCGCTGCGGAGCGTCGGCAATCACCTCATGCTCGAACTCCGCCCGGATGCGCTCCTTGCTGAACAGGTCGAACACCCGCGCCAGGCGGAAGGTTTCATCGAAATACTCCTGGCCGCGCTTGTCCATCTCGAACAGGATGTTCTCGATGTCGGCCATGCGGAAGCGGAAATCGCGCTGCATGTCTTCTTTATACAGCGCCAACTGCGAGTCCACATCGGCCAGCATGTCGGTGTCTTCTTTGAGCAGGCCCAGCCGGTTGGCGGCGATGTCGCGGTAGCGTTCCACCAGGTGCTGGCCCACCCCCAGCGGGTTGAGCAGCTTGAGGCGCAGGCGGCTCTTTTCGTCCAGCGTCTGGCGGATGTAATTCTCCAGGGCCTCGAAGCGGCTGGAAAGCCACAGCTCGGCCGCGTTTTCGGGGGCGTCCTGGCGGGAGCGCAAGGCCCGCCGGGCGCTGATGGGGAAGATCTCCGGGGTCAGCCCCAGTAAGGCCCGGCTGTTCTCGGCCACGAAATCGACCACCTGGCTCAAATCGGCTTCGTTCTCGAAGATGTCGATCTTGTTGATGACGATCACCACCTTCTTGCCCCAGTCGCGGATGCGCTGCAAGAAAGCCCGCTCGCTCTCGGTGAAGGGCCGGTCGGCTGAGGTGATGAACAGCACCAGGTCGGCGCGCGGCACGAATTGGGTCGTGATGGCTTCGTGTTCGCGCAGGATGGCGTTGGTGCCGGGGGTGTCCACGATGCTGATCTCGGCCAGCCAGTCTACCGGCAGGCTGACGATATGCTGGTGTTCGCTGACCACGCTGCGACTCGGCTCCGGGCCGTAGCGCAGCAGGTTGATCTGGGTGGTGGTGGGGGTCACGCCCTCTTGCAGCAGGCGTTGGCCCAGCAGGGCGTTGATGAAGGCGCTCTTTCCGGCGTTGAATTCGCCCACCACCACCAGCAGGAACAGCTCGTCGAGCTGGGTGATCGAATCGGCCAGGGTCTGGTTATCAGAGTCATCCACGCCGAATTGAACCAGGGCCACCCGCAGGTCATTGAGGGTCTGGCGTTCGGCGTTGAGTAAGGCTTCTTGGCGCTCGTCTAGAATTCGCATAGTCTCCCATCCAGCCGTAGTAGACGGCCTGTGCTGGTTTGATTATAATCGGATTGATCTTCCAACGCCAAAAAATACCTGGGATTCAATGGGACCACGATGACCACCGGACGACGCGCTTTCTGGCTGGCCTTTGTATTGGCCGGGGTTTGTTTTGGCCTGGTGTACAGCCAGGCATTCGCTTTTGTCCCCGTCGAAGGCGATGAGACCATCACCTTTGCCTATCACGCCCTGGGCCGCAACGAGCAAATCCAACCGCCCTACGCCCCCTACCAGATTTTGATGGATCGCCTGCTGGCCCGGCTGCCGGCCGACCTGGATCTGCTCATCCAGGTTTCGATGATCGCCAGCGCCATCGGCGGCTTCCTGATGTTCGTCTGGATGTTCCTGCTGGTTTCGGAGTGGGCCAAAGCCATGGGCGTATCCATCCCGGCCTGGATGGCGCTGGTCTGGTTGGCGGCCATCCCCGAATTCTTCTACCTGGGCCTGGTCTATTCGCCCACCGTGATCGGCATGGCCTTTCTGCTGGCCGCCCACTGGATTGTGCGCCGGGGTGTGCAGCGTTTCGATGCAGACGCAAACCGGCCGGCCTCCTACGCCCGCCTGGGCCTGGCGGCGCTGTGCGCCGCCCTGTGCGCCGCCCTGGGCGCCGCCCTGCGCTGGGATCTGATCGTGTACCTGGGCGTGATCCTGGTCGATGTCGTGTTGATGAACGGCGAAGGCTACCGCCGCTTTCACGCCCCGCGTGGCCGGCTGCTGGCGGCGGCCCTGTGGGGGGCGGTCGCCGCGCTGGCCTGGCTGGGGTTGATCTACAGCCTGGGCGGCCTGCACCTGTTCTTCCTGCGCAAAGATACAGTCGATCTGGCGACGCAGCCATTCGCGGTTCCGCTGCTGGAATTCGGCGCCATGATGAACGCCTTTCTCAGCCCGGCGGTGGTCTGGTTTGGGCTGGTCGGCGGGTGGGAGCTGGCGCGCCGCCGCCGCCCCCTGGCGGCGGTGGTGGTCGTGGGGCTGGCGTTGATCCTGCCCTGGGCGGCGCGCGGCACGGCCAAGTATTGGCTGCCGGCCTGGCCGGGGATTGCGCTGTGCGTGGGGCTGGGGTTCCTGAAGGTCTGGTCGCTGCGGCCGGGCGGCTGGGCCTGGCGCGGCCTGGCTGTGGGGGCGCTGCTCTTGCCCTGGCTGGTGGGGGTGCGGGCGGTTCACGGCGATACGTGTTGGGGGCCGGGGTTCGAATGCCAGCCCTACAATCGGGCCGCCTCCGGCTCGCGGGTTTCCATCGCCTTTGGGGCCGGCTCGGCTGTGCCGACCGCCGAAGGGCCGCGCAGCATCTACGGGCATGCCTGGGTGCTGTTGGGCGGCGAGCGCCGGCGATTCGTTGTACAATGGTATGAGAATTATCGCCGCACCTATGAAGCGGTGCGGGCCTCGGGCCTGCCCTGGGTGGAGGAAAACGAAATCGGTTGGGCGCTGGTGACGTTGATCGACCAGGGGCTGACGACGCAAACCGCCCCGATCTACGTGCAAGACCTGGCCGCCCTGCGCCCGTTCCAGTCTGCAAGCGGCGAGCAGGTCTTGCTCTACCAGGTTCCCAACGCGGTCTGGCAGGACCCGCAGCGCATCGCCGCCCTGGCCCAGGCCCTGCCCGGCCCGCGAGTGGTGCTGCACGGCGCGCCGTCGTTTATGCGGGCCCAATATCGGCGCAGCTCTCAGGGCTGGACGTATGCAGGCGAGCAGACCGCGATTGTAGATCTGGCGCGGTTTGCCGAGAGCCTGGCGGGCGCTCCGTAGATCGCTCTTGCCCGGCTGCAGTTTGCAGGAGGTTGCAGTGGATGCCGAATCGAAAGTCAAACTTTTGTCTTTACTGCGCCAGGCGCGCCTGGCCGCGCTTGGAACCCTGCGCCCCGATGGCGGGCCGTTGGTTTCGCAGGTTCTATTTGCCGCGGCGCCCGATTTTTCGGGTTTCTATATTCTCATCAGCCAACTGGCGCAGCATACCCAGGACATCTTGAACGACCCGCGCGTCAGCCTGATGATTGCCCAGGCGGATGACGGGCTTACCGACCCGCAGACCCTGGCGCGGGTTTCGCTGCGCGGTGAGGCGCGGCCGGTCTTGCACGATCAGCCCGACTACGCCGCGGCCCGCGCCGCCTATCTGGAGAAGTTCCCCCAGGCGGCCATGATCTTTCAACTGGGCGATTTCGCCCTGTATCGAGTCGAGGCGCGCAGCGCCCGCTACGTGGCCGGGTTCGGCAAGACCTTTAACCTGCTGGCGACCGACCTGCACGCCCTGGCCTGATGGATGGGAGAAACTCAATGACCGGCATCGACAATCAGGCCTATCTGCGCAACAACCAATACAAAACCGCGGCCAACCTGGAAGCCCGCATTGCGCTGCACCGGGATTACAGCGCCAATCCGTATCTCTGGCAGCGCTGGGTGTTCGACCGGCTGGCGCTGGAAGCCGGCATGGCCGTGCTGGAGGTGGGCTGCGGCACAGCCGACCTGTGGGCCCAGAACCTGGATCGCCTGCCGCCCGGTGTGCGGGCTGTCCTGGGCGATTATTCGATCGGCATGGCCCAGACCGCCCGTCAAAAGCTGGCCGGGCAAACCGGGCCGGCGGGGTTCGGCTTCCTGACCCTGGACGCCCAGTTCATCCCCTTCCCGGATGACACCTTCGACCGGGCAGCGGCCAATCACATGCTCTACCACGTGCCGGATATCGAGCGGGCGGTGGCCGAACTGCACCGCGTCCTGCGCCCCGGCGGACGGCTGATCGCGGCCACTAACGGCAACGCTCACATGGGCGAGATCATAGACCTGGCCCGCCGGTTTATGCCCCCCGGTTACAACCAGGCCTGGCTGCAATCTTCGCAGCTTCGCCGCTACGCCCTGGAAAATGCGCTGGAGCTGATCGGCGCTTCATTCGAGATGGTCGAACTGCACCAATACGAGGACAGCCTGGAAGTGACCCAGGCCGGGCCGATCCTGGCCTATATCGGCTCGATGTCTACGTTCGACCCGGCCAACGGCGGCCCCGGCGTAGAGCTGGACGCAGTGCGGGCTTACCTGGAAGACCACTTTGCCCACCACGCCACATTCCACGTCACCAAGTCGGGCGGGGTGGCGGTGGGCATCAAGGCCTGAAACAGCCCCCCACGCCGCCGGGAAAATTTCGATATTGGGAGTTTGCGGGCGACTGCGTCGCCCGCAAACTCCCAATACCAATCTTGTGCAAATACCTTTTTCCCCCAAATTTTCAATCTATGATATGATTTTTTGCCGATGTTGCGTCCTGTGATCAACTATTCCGTCTGTCAGGCGTGCTACCGCTGCTTTGCGCGCCCCGCCTGCCGGACGCGCGCCATCGTCCAGATCGATCCAGACGAATCCCCCTACATCGCCCTGGATCGGTGCAGCGGGTGCGCGGCCTGCGTAACGGCCTGCTGCTGCCAGGCCATTACCCTGCGCCCCGTGGATGGAGCGGTGGGGGCGCGCCGATCTGAAGACTTATCCCTCTTGAAGTGAGCTATGAGCCAACAACTCAATCAACGCGAACTGCGCATCGACCTTGCCACCGGCGAATATCAGATCGCGCCCATTGGCCGCCGGGTGCAGGGTGTGCATATCGTTGGCCCGGTGGATTACGGCTGGGCCCGCTACCTGGAGCAGGCCGGGCAGACCGACCGGCCCGACCCAGACATCCTGACCTGGGGCGGCGGGCCGCTGGCGGGGTCGCGCATCCCCGGCACGCGCCGCCTGGTGTTCTGCGGCTACTCGCCCTCCTGGGAGGGCTTTTACACCTCCAGCATCGGCGGCGGGGCCTATGTGATGCACCGGGTGGGGGTCGATTTTATCAGCGTCACCGGCCAGGCCGCGCAGGATTCGGTCCTGATCCTCAACCACCAGGAAGGCGAGATCCGCGTCCGCCTGGAGCCGATCAACCCCGACGTGCTGTGGACCGGCTACGCCGACCCGGACGGCGAGCGCCTGTTTGGCTTCTATGCCCTGCAGCAGGCCGTGTTCGACCGCTACGCCAAAGAATACGAGGGCGATTTTGTGCGGGTGTTTGCGGTTGGCCCGGCGGCGCGCAATTCTAAGCTGGGCATCATCGGCAGCAACCAGGTGCGCAAGGGGCGCATCCAGCCCATCGACGAATGGGCCGGGCGGGGCGGGCTGGGCAGCCGCATGCTGCAAACCCACCGCCTGGCGGCCTGCATCTTCGGCGGCGACTGGGAAGACCCCGACCTGAAAGATTCCAAAGAGATCGACGGCTATTTCCAGCAGTATTACAACGAGACGATGATTAAGGTCGACCTGGGCGCGACCGAGAAGTACCGCTACGTGCCGGGCTTCCAGACCGGCGGCACGTTTGGGGTCAACATGCATACCGCCGATGACAAGCTGTTCAGCTTCAACTATACGTCGGTCTACGCCAGCGACGCCCAGCGCCTGCAGCAGCACGATACCTTCATCCTGGCCCATTACCTCAAGCAGTTCAACGACGAGACCATCCAGCCGAAGAACTTCTCGCACTGCGGTGAGCCTTGCTCGGTGGCCTGTAAGAAGTATCTGGGGGTCTATAAGAAGGATTACGAGCCGTACCAGGCCCTCGGCCCGCAGTGCGGCGTGTTCGACCAGCGCGCCGCCGAGGCGTTGAATCACTTTGTAGACGCCCTGGGGGTAGACGCCATCCAGTACGGCGGCATGGTATCGTGGATGATGGATCTGATCGCCGAGGGGCTGGTCAAGCCGCAGGACTTCGGCCTGCCCCCGGCCGACCAGATGCGCTTCGCCTTCGCCTCCGACCCGCAGACCTTCGACGTGGTAGCCGACTCGCAGCGCAACGCCGATTACGCCCAGGCCGTCGCCGCGATGATGATGCTCGAACCGGCCGGCGAGCCATTCCGCCAGGGCCTGCGCTACGCCGCTCACTGGCTGGACGAGAAATACGGCCTGAGCGAGCCGGGCAAACGGACGCGCGACCGGGCGGTGTATACCCTGCACGGCGAATGGGGCGATTTCAACCCCAACCAGTATTGGGTTCCGGGCATGCTTTCGCCGATGCCCATGATGGGCAAGTACCTCGTCTATTATGGGCTGGATTACCAGCCGCCGCGCGAGCTGGGCAAACGCTGCGTCGAGCGGATGGTGTTCGAGCTGTTCAACGAGAATTCTGGCGTGTGCCGCTTTCACCGCAAATGGGTCGAAGCCATTGTGGATGAAATCATCGAGGCGCACTATAAAATCCCGCTGGATTACAAGGCCCACCAGTTCGAGCTGGCAAAGGGCATCTACGAGCGTGAAAAGGCCGCCATCGGCTTTTGGGAGACCGAGCGCACCGTAGACGTGATCTGGCAGTACCTGGAAAAATGGGCCCGCGACGGCCTGGCCGAACCCACCCTGCACGACTGGGTGGCCCGCTTCCGGCAGGATAAATGGCAGGCCGCCCGCGCTTACTGGGACGAGATGGCCCAGGGCATTGCCGAAGCCTTCGCCGCCGGGGCCGACGCCATCCCCGATGTTTCGGCCCCCTTCCAGGCCGCCCGGCTGGACGTGATGCAGAAGGTGGAAACCCGGCGCAGCGGCCCGATCCGCAGCGATCAACCTGGCGCGGCCGACCCGCCGGCGCGCCCGGCCTGACGAATTTCGCCCGGAAAAATGGTTCGCCTGGATTTGGTCGCACTTTGTGCGACAAAATCCAGGCACGCTCTCTCTTCGATTGCGCTTGCAGAGCGCCATACCTGCTCCACGGTTGCCTGGGGCGGCGCCCGCCCACAATATAACCGGCTCTTCCGCCCACGACGAGGCTGGAAGAACCAGGACTACGAGTCAGGAGCTATGCATCGGATCTGGGTTTTGGGGTTGATGATCTGCGCCTTTGTCTTGGGCGGCTGCCGTGGGCAGGGCGGGTCGGGCGGGCTGCCGCCTGCGCCTGCCGCCGCGCCCCTCCCAACCGCCGCGCCCGGCGCGCTCGCCCCGGCCGCGCCGGGCGCAAAGATCGAGCCAGACACGGCCCAGGCCCTGGCCGCCGCCCCGCCGGTGAGCGCGCCGGGGGCCAGCGGGCTGGCCTGGCTGCCCGGCGATAGGCTGGCCCTGGCCGCCCCGGCCGGGGTGACGCTGTACACCCCGCCGGGGCCGGGGCTGCGCCCCCAGGCCGCCCCGCAGCTTGCGCCCCTGCCTACCGCGCCGGCCCCCGGCCCGGCGGCGCTGCTCACCGCCGCCCGCCGCGCTCCCAGCCTGGCCTGGGTGATAGGCGAGCGGGCCGTGTTCGTGTGGAGCGAGCAGACCGGAAGCGTCGCCCTGGCTGAACCGGGCGCGCCCGTTACCGGGCTGGCCCTTTCGCCTGCTGGCGACCGCCTGGCCTACGTCACCTTCGATAAGACCCTGGTGCGCCAGCCGGTAGACGCCGCCGCCCGCGCCCAGGCCGCTCCGCTGAAGCTGCCCGCCTGGCTGACCAACCTGGCCTATTCGCCGGACGGCGCTCAACTGGCCGGGGCCGACCTGCAGAACTTCCGGGTCTATTTCATCGATGCTCAGAGCGGGCAAACCCTGCGCAGCCTGGACTGGCCCAACAGCCCGGCTGCCGCCCTGTACGGGGCCTATCTCTCGCCCGACTGGAGCCGGGTGGCCTGGGTGGCCCAGGGCGCGGTGCAGGTGATGGACGCGGCCAGCGGCGCGCCCGGCCCGCTGCTGGGCCACGCCGATACGGTCAGCGCGCTGGCCTGGTCGCCCGATGGCCGCCTGCTGGCGACCGCCTCGGCCGTGAACGATCGCGGCAGCCTGTCTCCAGCGCTGATTTTGTGGGACCCCACCTCCGGCCGGCAGGCGGCCGTGCTGCGTCCGGCCGGGCCGGCCCTGGCGCTGTCGTTCTCTCCCGATGGCGCCAGCCTGGCGGCCCTGGGCGCAGACGGCGCGCTCCAGGTGTGGCGCGTCGCCCAACCTTAAAGCAATCTATGACCCACTTTGGCCTGGGAACTTTTCCAGGTCAAAGTGGGTCATGATTCTGGTGCAATTCAACCCACCCCATTCCCGTAAGAGGCCAGATGGCCCGGCCAATCGATTGGCCGAAGGAGTTGACGTGAGCAAGAAGTTTCGTGTGGCCTTACTCGCTAATCTGAAGAAGAATGCGCCTCATTTGGAGGGCATGAGCGAGGACCAGTGGGCTGACCTGGATTCGGAATCCACCATTCAGGCCCTGGTAGAGGCGATCCGCTCCGGCGGGCATACCTGCGATTTTTTGGAAGCCGACTATACCGTGTTGGACACGGTGCGCAAGTACGCCCCGGATATCTGCTTCAACATTGCCGAAGGACACTATGGCAACGCCCGCGAGGCTCAGATCCCGGCCATTTTGGAGATGCTGCGCATCCCCTACACCGGCTCGAAGGTGCTGACCCTGGCGCTGGCCCTGGACAAGCCCATGACCAAGCGCGTCCTGACCTATCACGACCTGCCCACCCCGGCCTGGCAGACCTTCGAGCGGGTGGACGACCCCATCGCCGAGGACTTGCAGTATCCCCTGTTTGTCAAGCCCAGCCGGGAAGGCACCGGCATGGGCGTGTCGTCGCGCTCCATCGTCAATAACGAGGCCGAGCTGCGCGAGCAGGTGGGCTATATCCTCTCCCGCTATCAGCAGACCGCCCTGGTGGAGCGGTATATCGAGGGCCGGGAGGTGACGGTTGGGGTGGTGGGCAACCTGATCGGCCCCGTTTCGCGGCGCATCCCCAACGATGAAGGCTCGCCGGTGATCCAGGCCGGGCTGCGCTTTTTCCCGCCGATGGAAGTGGATTTGAAGCCCTTTGAAGGGTCGGATACGGTGTACAGCAACCGCCTGAAGGTAGACCTGGCCGACCAGCTCAACTACCTGGCTCCGGCCCCGCTTGACCCGGAACTGGTGGACGACCTGAACTGGTACACGGCGGCTGTGTTCCGGGTTACCGGCGCGCTGGATGTGTCCCGCGTCGATTTCCGCCTGGATATTCACGATAACCTCAACCCCTATATTCTGGAGATCAACCCTCTACCGGGGCTGTCGCCCGGAATTTCCGACCTGGTGATCGAAGCCAAAGCCGACGGCATGGAACACGCCGAACTGGTCAACCTGATCCTCGACACCGCCCTGCGGCGCTACGGAATGATTTAAGTCCCCCGTTTTGAGCATAAGAAGGCTCTTCCGGCTTCGCCGGGAAAAAGTTATATTTTGGGGGAATTGTGGGGCTACGCCCCACAATTCCCCCAAAATATAGAAAAGTTCCCGCCTTCGGCGGAAGAGCCCAGAAGAATCTCGGGTTGAATCAAGACAATGCGGCCGCCACCGGCTCGTCGGCGCGCAGGGCCATGCAGATCACGCCCTGCACCACGCCGTCTTTCACCGGCACATCGTCCAGGTGGAAGCGGATGATTTTGCTCAGGTGGGAGATAATGAAGGCGTCGCTGCGTTCGTCGGCAGACAGGGCGGCCACCAGGCGCTGGGCGCTGAAGATATTTTTGCCGCCCGCGCCGGGCGATTTATTGGGGGTGAAGCTGTCCATCAGGCGCAGGATGCCCTTACCGTCGGCCCCCAGCAGGAAGACCTTGCTGCTGTCGTCGATCGCGGCGATGGCGATGGCTTCATCGCCATCGGTCAGGCGCAGGCCCTGCACGCCGGCCGGGGCGATCAGCTTTTCGGGGAAGCGGATGGCCCGGCCCTGGCGGGTGACGATCAGTATGTCGTCGTTGCCGGTGGTCCAGCAGGCGGCGGCCAGCCCGCCGTACTGGCTGAATTTGAGCAGTTCGGCGCCGGGTTTCATGGCCTCGCCGAACACGTGATGGCGCAGCTTGCGCACAAAGCCGGTCTGGCTGACCAGGGCCAGGTAGCCTTCAGCCTGTTCGGGCAGGGCGGCCGCCAGGCCGTCTTCGGCGCCCAGTACGATCTTCCCCAGGATGGGGCCGCCCCGCCCGCGCACCGGCGTTTCGGGGATGCTCGCCACGGGCAGGCGGTAGGCCCGGCCCTGCTGGCTGAGCAGGAGCAGGGTTTGGGCCTCGTCGGCCAGGGTCAGGATGGCCGGGGGGGTGTCGTCGGGGGTTTCCAGGTCGAAGATGCCCATCCCGCCCCGGCGCTGCGGGGTGTACAGGTGGCGCGGGGTGCGCTTGGCTGCGCCGCTGGCGGTGAGGGTGATGACGTTGATCGTGGTGGGCGGTTCGGCCGGCTCGTTCAGTTCGGGCAGGGCCTCCGGGCGGTCTTCTTCGAGGCTGGGGCGGGGCGCGGCGGCCGGGCGGCGCGGCGTTTCGCCGCGGCTGCGGGCGGCGATGGCGTTCAGGCGTACGCGTTCCAGTTCGCGCTCCAGGCTTTCGATATAAGCCCGGATTTCCGAGGTCGTTTGCGATAAATCGGGTCGTTCCAGGGGCATGATGAGTCTCTCTATGGGGTCAAAATTTAAGCACAGTTGATAAGTTTACCATAAATTGAATGCTGAGAGCCAATCAACCACGCCCAGGCCGGCGGCGCGGCCGGCGGCGATGCAGGCGGTGAGCAGGTAGCCGCCGGTGGGGGCCTCCCAATCCAGCATTTCGCCGGCGCAGAACACGCCCGGCAGGGCGCACAGCATCAGGCGCTCGTCCAGGGCTTCGAAGCGCACGCCCCCGGCGCTGCTGATGGCCTCCGCCAGCGGGCGGGCGGCGCGCAGCGGCACGGGCAGGTTTTTGATCCAGCCCGCCAGGCGGCTGGCGTCGCGCCGGTCGGCGGGTGGGACGAACTCGTACACCAGCCCGGCGTTGACCCCGGTCAACCGGGCGGCTTTTTCCAGGGCGCTGGACAGCGAGCGCCCGCCGCGCAGCAGCCGCTCCAGGCGCGCCGCCAGTTCGGCCGGCTGCCAGGCCGGCGCCAGGTCGAGGGTCAGGACAGCCTGGCCCTGGGCTTCGAGGGCGTCGCGCAGCAGGGCCGAAGCGGCGTAGATCAGGCTGCCCTCCACGCCGTAGCTGGTGACGACGAATTCGCCCTGGCGGCGGAAGACCTGGCCCTGCGGCCCGTCGAACGACAGGATCGCATTTTTCACCGGCTGCCCGGCAAAGCGGGCCTGGAAATGTGCGCTCCAATCCACGTCGAAGCCGCAGTTGGCCGGGCGCAGCGGGGCTATATCGACCCCCTGGGCGGCCAGCAGCGGAACCCACTCGCCGGTAGCGCCCAGCCTGGGCCAGCTGCCGCCGCCCAGGGCCAGCACGGTCGCCGCGGCGGCCAGGCGCTGCTCGCCGGTGGGGGTCTCGAAGCGCAGGGCGCGCTGCTCGTCCCAGCCCAGCCAGCGGTGGCGGAAGTGAAACTGAACCCCGGCGGTGTGCAGGCGCGCCAGCCAGGCCCGCAGCAGCGGGGCGGCTTTCATATCTTGCGGGAAGACCCGCCCGGAACTGCCCACGAACGTCTCGACGCCCAGCCCGGCGGCCCACTGGCGCAACTCGGCCGGGCCAAAGGCGCGCAGCAGCGGCTCCAACTGCGGGCGGCGGCTGCCGTAGCGATCCAGGAAGGCTTCCAGCGGCTCGGAATGGGTCAGGTTCAGCCCGCCTTTGCCCGCCACCAGCAGCTTGCGCCCGGCGGAGGGCTTGGCCTCGAACACCTGCACCGCCAGCCCGGCCTGGGCCAATACCTCGGCCGCCATCAGCCCGGCCGGCCCGGCGCCGATCACCGCCGCCAGGGGTTGCTCTTGCCGCGTTTCTTCCATATCTGTTATCCGATCAGAAGGGCATCATTCCTGGCGAACGATTATTCCTACCCGCCGCACGCCGGGGCGGGCAAAGACTTCGGCGCCGTGCGGGGCGTTGGGCAGCTCGGCGGTCAGGTCTTGACCGGGGAAGTGCTGGCCTTCGTGCAGGCCGCGCCGCCAGTGGGGGCAGTCGCTTACGTCGTAGACCACGCCCTGGTAGGCGACATATATCGGGCCAGCCTCGCCATCGTAGCGGCGCAGGCTTTGTTCGCTGAAGGTAGGTTCGGGGGCGGTGTTCATCCTCTCAGTATACCGGATAACCGGGCTGGCAGGCAAGCCGGCCTGCGCCGCGCTTTTTACAGGATCGCTATTTCACAAACGCCTATTTTCGAGTATGATTACCGGAAATAGAAAGTAAACGTGGGCCTTCCAGCTTTGCCCGGATGATCAAATCTCGCCTGCGGCGGGAATTTCTTTATATTTTGGGGAAAAGGCGCGGCGCAGCCGGTAGCTCCCCACTTAACCGGGGTGGAGATGCCGGGCGAGCTTCGCTCGCCCGGCAAAGCTCGCCCATACAAGCGAATACGAAAGTATGCAGGCGGCCGCGCCGCCTGCATACTTTCGTATTCTATCGATTCAGGAGGTTAGGATGCACATCCCAGAGAACGGTTTACCCAAAGAAGATATTCTGGCCGCCTTGCAGGCTTTGAAGGGCCGCGATCTAGACTGGAAAAGCGGCAAAGTGTGGGGCTATGTGTATAACCCCGGCGACGAGCCGGCCGAGCTGATCCGCCAGGCGTATGGGTTGTTTCTGAACGAGAATGCCCTCGACCCGGGCATCTTTCCATCGCTGCTCAAGCTGGAAACGCAGGTAGTGCGGATGGTAATCAACCTGCTGCGCGGCGACGCCAACGCCGTCGGCCATGTGACCACCGGCGGCACGGAGAGCATCCTGCTGGCGGTGAAGACGGCCCGCGATAAGGCGCGGGCCGAAAAGCCGCACATCCGCGAGCCAGAAATGATCCTGCCCAAGAGCGCCCACGGAGCCTTCCACAAGGCCGCCCACATCCTGGGGGTCAGGCCGGTGCTGGTAGACACCGACCCGCACACCTTCCGGGCCAGGCCGGAAACCATGCGCGCCGCCATCACCCCCAACACCGTTCTGATGGTCGCCTCGGCCCCCAGCTATTCCCAGGGCGTGATCGACCCGATCCGCGAGATCGGAGCCATCGCCCAGGAGTATGACCTGCTGTTCCACGTGGATGCCTGCGTGGGTGGGGTGTATCTATCGTACCTGCGCCAGCTGGGCTATGACCTGCCGGCGTTCGATTTTACCGTCCCCGGCGTGACCTCCATCTCTACCGATTTGCACAAATACGCCTATGCCGCCAAGGGCTGCTCGCTGATTTTGCAGCGCAGCAAAGAGCTGCGTAAGTACCAGATCTTTGCCTGCTCGGACACCACCGCCTATACCCTGACCAACCCGACCATGCTCAACTCGCGCAGCGGCGGGCATATGGCCGCCGCCTGGGCCATCCTGAACTACCTGGGCGACGAGGGCTATCGCCGAATTGTGCGCGATGTGCAGGCCGGGACGCGCCGGCTGATCGACGGGATCAACGCCATTCCGGGGCTGTACGTGTTGGGCCAGCCGGATATGTGTATGTTTTCCTTCGCCTCCGACGAGATCAACGTTTACGAATTATCCGACGAGATGCGCAAGCGCGGCTGGGCGATCCAGGCCCAGTTCTCCACCCACCTGACCCCGCGCAACCTGCACCTCTCGGTCAGCCAGGGGACTCTGCAGAGCATCGACCGCCTGCTGAGCGACCTGGGCGAATGTGTGGAGATCGTGCGCCGCTCGCCCGGCGTGGATTGCGCCAAGTTCCAGCGCATGGTGGACGCAGCCCTGGAATGCCCCGACGAAGCCACCTCCTTCGCTCGACTGGCGGCCCTGGCCGGCCTGGCGGGCGCCGATCTGCCGACCGAGACAGCCTTCCTGAACGAAGTGCTGGACGCCCTGCCGGACGCCATGTGTAACGCCTTTTTGGTGAATTATTTTAATGATTTGTATGGGTAGCGCAGAGGACTCAGATTTCACCGCATCCCAGCATAATCTTATCGATTTCCAAACACGATCCTCTCCCGCTTATACAACTGCACCGCCGCCGCCACCAGCGCCACGGCCAGAACCAGGGTCGCCAGGGTGGACACGGCCACCAGGGTGGGGTTGAGCGGCTCGCCGCGCATCAACTGGTTGATCAGTAACTGCTGCCCAAAAGTGGGGATCAGCATCAGCCCGACGCTGGGCTTGACCGGCAGGAAGGCCAGCATCACCCCCGGCAGGGCCGGGATGAGGGGCAGGAAAGCCACGTAGGTCTGGGCTTCTTTGAAGCTGCGGGTGAACGAAGCCACGATCATCTGGATGGCCGAAGCCAGCAGCACCA
This sequence comes from uncultured Anaerolinea sp., assembly GCA_964416275.1. Classification (GTDB taxonomy): domain Bacteria; phylum Chloroflexota; class Anaerolineae; order Anaerolineales; family UBA4823; genus RBG-16-57-11. Next base: position 40,332 of record CAYQDU010000012.1, read on the forward strand.
TCGGCAGGGCGATCAGGAAGATGCCCACCAGGGCGGCCACGTCGATGGTGAGCTGAAAGCCGATGTAGTCTTCCAGCGGCAGCAGGTTGAAGGCCAGGGCAAAGGCCAGCAGGTTTAAGAACACCGCAAACAGGGCGAACGGGATCGAAGCGGCCAGCTTGCCCAGCACGAAATCGCGCCGCCGGGCGGGGTTGATCAGCAGCGGTTCCAGCGAGCCGCGCTCGCGCTCGCCAGCGGTGGCGTCGATGATGACGTACATCCCGCCGGTGAAAACCACCAGCACGATGAAGTAGGGCATCATGTTCATGAAGATCGTCACCTGGCTCTGGGGAGTTGAAACGTCGTCGCGGGTGGCCTGGATGGGGTTGATCACATCCGGGTTGACGCCCCGGGCGATCAGGCGCAGGGCGGCGATCTGCTGATCGTAGGCGCTGAGCAGGGTTTGGGTGCGCTCGATGTCGGCCATGGCCGAGGTGCGGGATGAGTCCAGCACCAGCTTGATCTCGGCCGGCCGCCCGCCGGTGAAGTCTTCGGCGTATTCGGGCGGAATCACCAGCACCAGGTTCAGGTCGCCGTTGCGCACCTGGGTCTGCGGGTCGGCGGGACCGGGGTGAATCTCCACGTTGTTCTGCTTGAGGAAGGCCATCAACTGCGGGGCGCGCTCGGCCCCGATCACCGGCAGCACCAGGGTCTTCTCCATCGCCTCGGTGAACATGGTCTTGCCCAGCACCACGATCAACAGCACGGTGATGAGCGGGCCGATCAGGGTGCTGGATAGCCCGCTGAGCAGCGAGCGCCGGTCGCGCAGGTTGTCGGTGATTTCCTTGCGGAAAATGGTCCAGATGGGGTGCAGGGCGCTCATCGCTCCAGTCCTTCCTCGCTGCCGATGGCGGCCATGAATGCGTCTTCCAGGTTGGCGGCCCCGGTCTGGGCCAGGATGGCCTCGGGCGCGCCGCAGGCTGCCACCTGCCCGTGACTGAGGATCACGATCTGGTCGCACAGGGCGGTCACTTCTTGCATGATGTGGCTGGAAAACAGCACACACTTGCCCTCGTCGCGCAGGCCACGGATGAAGGCCCGCATGGCGCGGGTGCTCATCACATCCAGGCCGTTGGTCGGCTCATCGAGCAAGACGTTGGCCGGTTGATGCACCAGGGCGCGCGCAATCGCCACCTTCACCCGCTGGCCGGACGAAAAGCCCTCGGTGCGGCGGTTCTCGATGTCGCGCATGTCGAGCGTGTCCAGCAGGCGGTCGATGGCCTGCTCCAGGGCTGGGCCGGTCAGTCCTTGCAGCGTCCCGTAATAGCGGATATTCTCGCGGGCGGTCAGGCGCGGGTACAGGCCGTGGTTATCGGTCAGCGCGCCCAGGCGGCGCTGGGCGTCGATGGCCTGGGTCTGGGTGTTGAACCCGTCGATTTTGGCCTGGCCCTGGTCGGGCTGCATCAGGGTGTACAGGATGCGCAGGCAGGTGGTCTTGCCGGCCCCATTCGGCCCCAGCAGCCCGGTGATCCGCCCATCCGCGGCGGTAAAGCTGACCCCGCGCAGCGCGGCCACCTTTCCAAATGATTTATGCAGGTTGTTAACTTCGATCATGTAATTTTCTCGATGGTTGATTGTAGCTTGCAGATGGAGGATTGCAATCCTCCATCTGCAAGCTCGGCTCTTCCACAGGTACCACCCCACTTAACCGTGGAGTAGCCTATGGCGCTCTTACGAGCGGCGTTTTTCAAACGCCTGAAAATGAGATCTTCAGGGGATTTTGTCGCACTTTGTGCGACAAAATCCCCGGTTAACCCTCTTCCCAGGCGAGCGCAGCTCGCCAAGCGAAGCTCGCCAGTCAGGCCCACCACG
>CAYQDU010000013.1:0-41533 GCA_964416275.1 uncultured Anaerolinea sp.
CACGTGCGGGCGGTAGTTGGAACGGCCAGCGGCAAGACCCTGTGCTACACCCTGTCCATCCTCGACCGCGCCCTGCGCGACCCCCAGGCGCGGGCGTTGTATTTATTCCCCACCAAAGCCCTGGCTCAGGATCAACTGGCCGGGCTGCGTGGGCTGCTCGACAGCCTGGACGCTGCGCCGCCCACCGCAGCCATTTACGACGGCGACACCCCCACCCGCAGCCGCCGCCTCATCCGCCAGGCCGCCCGCCTGCTGCTCACCAACCCGGATATGCTCCACCTGGGCATCTTGCCGCACCACACCGATTGGGCGGAGTTCTTCGCCCACCTGGCGTTTGTGGTGATCGACGAGGCCCACACCTACCGGGGCGTATTCGGCTCGCACGTAGCCAACGCGCTGCGCCGCTTGCAGCGCGTGGCCCGCTTCTACGGCGGCGCGCCGCAGTACATTCTCACCACCGCCACTCTGGCGAACCCGGCCGAGTTCACCGCCCGGCTGATCGGGGCCCCGGTTACCGTCATCGACGATGACGGCGCGCCGCGCGGCCCCAAGCATTTCCTGATCTACAACCCGCCCCTGGTCGACCGGAGAACTGGCCTGCGCCACAGCGCCATCACCGAAAGCGTGCGCCTGGCTCAAGACCTGCTGGCCTACGATGTGCAGACCATCCTGTTCGGGCGCTCGCGCCGCACGGTAGAAATGCTGCTGACCTACCTGCGCGAAGGGGCCGCGCCCCTCCCCCCGCTCTCCTCCGGGGAGCGGGGGAGCGCCCCCGGCGTTCCGCTCGAGGGTGTGGGAGGAAATGGGCTGCACAGCAGCCCATTTCCTCCCACAGAATTTTTTCCCCCGCTCCCCTCCGGGGAGCGGGGGCCAGGGGGTGAGGGGCGCGCCATCCGCGGCTACCGCTCTGGCTACCTGCCCGCCGAACGGCGGGCCATCGAGCAAGGGCTGCGCGAGGGCGTGGTGCGGGCCGTGGCCGCCACCAACGCCCTCGAACTGGGCATCGACATCGGCGGGCTGGGCGCAGCGGTGCTGGTGGGCTACCCCGGCACGGTGGCCGCCGCCTGGCAGCAGGCCGGGCGGGCCGGGCGCGGCGCAGCCGCTTCTCTGGCTGTGCTGGTAGCCACCGCCGACCCGCTGGATCAATTCCTGGCCGCCCACCCCGATTATTTCTTCGGCCGCTCGCCCGAACACGCCCTGATTAACCCAGACAATCTGCTGATCCTGCTCGATCACCTGCGCTGTGCAGCCTTCGAACTGCCCTTCCAGGCCGGGGACGGTTTCGGCAGCCTGCCGCCCGACCAGACCGCCGAATTTCTTGACTTCCTGACCCAACAGGGCAGCCTGCACCGCTCCGGCGGCAAATATTTCTGGGTGGCCGACGCCTACCCCGCCCAGGCTATCTCGCTGCGCAGCGCCTCGGCCGATACCATCGCCCTGCAAACTGAAGATGAAAACGGCCAGCCGCGCACCATCGGCAGCGTTGACCGGGCCAGCGCCCTGTGGCTGGCCCATCCCCAGGCCATCTACCTGCACGAGGCCCAATCTTATTTCGTGGAAAGCCTGGATCTGGAGCAGAAGATCGCCCGCCTGCGCCCCAACCTGAGCGACTACTATACTCGCCCAACCAGCCAGACCACCGTCCAGATCGTCGAGCAGTTCGCCGCAGCGGGCGAGGCCGGCGCGCAGCGCGCTCACGGCGAACTGCTCATCACCCGCCAGGTCGTAGGCTTTCAGAAAGTGCGCTGGCACACCCACGAAGTGCTGGGCATCGAGCCGCTCGACCTGCCCGCCACCGAGCTGCTCACCACCGGCTACTGGCTGGCCCTGGAACCAGCCACGGTGAGCAGGCTGCAAGAGGCCGGGCTGTGGCGCAACGCCCCCAACGATTACGGCCCCGGTTGGCCCAAACTGCGCGAGCAGGTGCGCTCTAGAGACGGCTACCGCTGCCAGGTGTGCGGCGCGGCAGAGAACGAACGCCAGCACGATGTACATCACAAGGTCCCCTTCCGCCTGTTTAGCGACCGCAGCGCCGCCAACCAGCCGGACAACCTGATTACCCTGTGCCACAACTGCCACCGCCAGGTGGAAAGCGCGGTGCGCGTGCGCAGCGGGCTGGCCGGGCTGGCTTACACCCTGGGTCACCTGGCCCCCTTCTTCCTGATGTGCGACGCCGGCGACCTGGGCGTACACAGCGACCCCCAGGCTGCCTTTGCCAACAGCAACCCGGCTGTGGCCCTCTACGATCAGGCCCCCGGCGGGATTGGCCTGAGCCAGCGCCTTTACGATCTGCACGCCAACCTGCTGGCCCAGGCCCGCACCCTGATCGCCGCCTGCCCCTGCGCCGACGGCTGCCCGTCGTGCGTGGGGCCGGGCGGGGGCGGCCTGCCGCCCGGCGCGCCCGCCCTGCCTGCCGAAGCCAGCTATGGCGGCAAACAAGAAACCCTGGCAATTCTCGACCTGTTAATCTAGGCTCTTCCGCCGGCAGCTCTCCACCCCGGCTGTGTGGGGAGCTGCCACGCCGCACATTTTCCCAAAAATATGGAAAAATTCCCGCCTTTGGCGGAAGAGCCATGTTTCTTTTTGAAGGCGCTCGCAGAGCGCCATGCCCGCTCCACGGTTTCCTGGGGGCGCCGCGTCGCGCAGCAGCCCCCAAAATCGGAATTCCTTTCCGGCAAAGCCGGAAAAGCCAAACTTTGGTACAATCCTGGGTATGGCCTCGCTATCGGATAAGCTCAGGGCCCTGGGTGTGCAGGTTGGAACCCAGGGCTTGCCATCTACCCCGCCGGGCAGCCAGCCGGCCAGCCAACCGGACAGCGGCGACCTGGCGGCGCGCCTGGGCGGGCATCCCCACCCCACCCCGTTAGGCGAGACCTTCCTGGTAGAGCATCACTATCCGCTGGGCGCGCCGCACGGCGCGGCCCGCCTGGCCCTGCGCCCAACCCGGCGCAGCCTGGCCGCCTGGGCCGGCGACGAACGCCTGGCCGACCTGCCCGCCGAAGCCTTCGCCTTCATCGACACCGAGACCACCGGGCTTTCGGGCGGAACCGGCACGCTGGCCTTTCTCATCGGCGCGGGGCGCTTTATCGGCGATGAGTTTTACCTGGCCCAGTTCTTCCTGCGCGACCCGGTCGAAGAACCCGGTCAACTGGCCGCCCTGGAGGTGTTTCTGGCCCCCTGCCAGGCCATCGTCTCGTTCAACGGCAAAGCCTTTGACGCGCCGCTGCTGCTGACCCGCTACACCGCCCACGGCTGGAAGCCGCCCCTGCACGGGCTGGCCCACGTCGATCTGCTGCACCTGGCCCGCCGCCTGTGGCGCGACCGCCTGCCCAGCCGCACCCTGGGCAACCTGGAGGTGCAGATCCTGGGCGCAGCCCGCACGCAAGACGACATTCCCGGCTGGGATATTCCGCGCATCTACCAGGAATATCTGCGCACCGGCAGCCTGGACGAGATGAGCCGGGTGATGTACCACAACGCCATGGACGTGCTTTCGCTGGCCGCCCTGATGGATCACATGGCCGGGCTGCTTGATGACCCCCTCAGCCTGGGCGGGCGCTTTGGGGTAGACGTGCTGGCCCTGGCGCGCCTGTTTGAAGACCTGGGCCAGACCGGGCAGGCCGCCGAGCTGTATCTCTCCGGCCTGGATCACGAAGACGCCCACCAGGGGCGGGTGCCGCGCCCGCTGCTGCTGCAGGCCATCCTGCGCCTGGCTGCCTTATATAAACGCCAGGGCCAGTGGCCGGCGGCCATCCACCTGTGGGAACAGGCCGCCGGGCGCGGCTGCCTGGATGCCTGCGTCGAGCTGGCAAAATGCTACGAGCATTCGCTGCGCGAGCCATCCGCCGCCCAACGTTGGACCCAGACCGCCCTGCAGATGGTGCAGGCCGCCTCGCCGCGCCCCAAAGACGAAACCTATCTGCCGCTGTACGAGCGCCGCCGCTGGCAGCAAGACCTGGAACACCGCCTGGCCCGGCTGGAAAAGACCCTCTACAAACCAGGCCCCCCGCCAACCAACCCTCAAGGCCAGGAATAAATGGACGCCAACATCGACCTCCGTCAAAACCTCAAACATAACCTGACCGTCAACCTGCTGGATGGCGGTTTTTTCGGCTTTGGCCTGGGCTTTGCCTCCTTTGTGACCGTGATCCCCCTGTTTGTCAGCCAGATGACCGATTCGGCCCTGCTGATTGGGTTGATCCCGGCCATTCACAGCGCCGGGTGGCAGCTTCCGCAGTTGTTCACCGCCGGCTGGGTGGCCCGCCAGAGCCGGGTTAAATCCAGCGTCCTGGGGCTGACCATCATCGAGCGGATTCCCTTCCTGGGGTTGGGCCTGGTGGCCGGGTTCATGACCAGCCTGGGCAAGCCCCTGGCTCTGTGGCTCACCTTCCTGCTGTTGGTCATGCAGGGCCTGGGCGCCGGGCTGACGGCCAACCCCTGGACAACCATGATCGGCAAGATCATCCCCTCCGACCGGCGCAGCACCTTCTTCGGCGTGCAGGCCGCCGCCTCCAATCTGCTTGCCAGCGTGAGCGCCTTCATCGCCGGGGTAGTGCTGGAAAAACTGTCCAGCCCGCTGGATTTCATATTATGTTTTGTGTTTTGCTTCGGGGCGATGGCGATTTCATGGGTCTTTCTTTATCAGACCCGTGAGCCGCTCTCCAGGCCGGCGCCCACGGCCCCTTCGCCCATCTCGCGCCGGTTTTGGGGCCAGATGATGGGCCTGCTGGCTCACGACCGCAATTTCTGCTGGTTCCTGACTGCCCGCACGTTCTCGATGCTGGCGGTGATGGGCTTCGCCTTTTATACCGTCTACGCGGTCAAACGGCACGGGGCCAGCGAGATCGTCGTGGGCGGCATGACTACCACCCTGCTGGTGACGCAAATCCTGGGCAACGTGGCTATGGGCTGGATCAGCGATCGCTGGAGCCGCAAGAAGATCATGGAGATTGGCCTGCTGGCGGCTATCCTGAGCAGCCTGCTGGCCTGGTGGGCGCCCAACGCGGGCTGGTTCTACCTGGTCTATGCCCTGGCGGCCGTTGCCAACGTGGGGGTGTGGACGATTGGCATCGCCATGAGCCTGGAGTTTGGCAGCGAGGCCGAGCGCCCAGTCTACATCGGCATGGCAAACACCCTGCTGGCCCCGGCCAACATCCTGGCCCCTTTCCTGGGCGGCTGGCTGGCCGACCTGGCCGGGTATCCGGCCGCTTTCCTTGCCAGCGCGGCCGGCGGCCTGGCGGCCTGGCTGATCTTTTTAGTCTTTGTGCGCGACTGAAGCCCCTCACCCCCGCCCCCTCCCCCCGGTGGGGGGAGGGGAGAAAGAGCGACCCCTCGCCCCTGCGGGGCGAGGGTAGGAGTGAGGAGCAGCCTCTCCCCCCTCGCCCCTGCGGGGAGAGGGGGCCAGGGGGTGAGGGAAAGCGCCGTCTTGACGAAACCTATCCGCTTTGATATAGTCACAGCACGCGGAGGGTATATCTATGGCAAAAACCTATCTCAACAGCTTGCTGGGGGAGCGCGAGAAAATCCTGGTCGTCGCCAGGCAGCATTGGTTCATCCTGGCTCGCAACATCCTGCTCGAGATCGTCACCCTGGCGGCCATTGGGGTTATGATCTTGCTGGGGTTGACCCTGTTGCCCGCCTTCGGCGGGCTGATCAGCGTCGCCGGGGCGCTGCTCTTTTTGCTGCCGCTGGCAACCATGATCCGCGATATCCTGAACTGGATCAACCGCGAGTTCATCATCACCAGCCACCGGGTCATGCAGGTTTCGGGCATCTTCAACAAGGCAGTGATCGACTCGTCGCTGGACAAGGTCAACGACGTAAAGATGACCCAGAGCGCCCTGGGGCGCATTTTCGACTATGGCGACATCGAAATCCTGACCGCCAGCGAGCTGGGGGTCAACCTGTTCCGTAAGATCGAGCGGCCCATTCACTTCAAGACCGCCATGCTCAACGCCCGCCAATCGCTGGATGGCATGGAAGTGCGCTCGTTTCAGGGCGCAGGTATCGCCGGGGGGGCGGGCAACATCCCCGAATTGATCGCCCAATTGGAGGTCTTGCGCCAGCAGGGTGTGCTGACCGAGGCCGAATTCCAGACCAAGAAAGCCCAGTTGCTGGCCAAGCTTTAACCCGATGACCGAATTCTTCCGCTACGCTGATCTGACGTTTCCCGACATCGCCGCCCTGCCGCGCGACTGCCCGCTGGTGATTCCCCTGGGCGAGGGCTACGCGCTGGACGGCCTGGCAAGCGCCCTGGGCCGGCCAGAGCGGGCCGGGCTGCTGCCGCCCATTCCGTACGGCTGGGCGGGCAGCGGGCTGGCCGCGCCGGAAACCGCCCTGGCCGCCCTGCTGCGCAACCTGCTCGACAGCCTGCGCCAGGATGGTTTCAGCCGGGTCTACGCCCTCACCCCGCAGGCCCTCGACCTGGGCCTGGGGCCAGAGCGGATCGCCCTGGCCCACCCCAGCCACACCGCCGCTCCAGCCCTCTTGCCGCCCGACGCCGAGCGCGGCAAAGTGATTGTCATCCCGGTGGGCCACACCGAGCAGCACGGCTATCACCTGCCGCTCAGCACCGACACGCAAATCATCGAAGCGATTGGCTGCGGGGTGGGCGCAGCCAGCCCGCAGCAGGCCGCCGTCCTGCCGGTCTTCCCCTACGGCGTCAGCACCCACCGCCAGGCGTTTGCCGGCACGCTCAACTGCGGCGGGCGGGCCTTCGAGGATTTCTTCCTGGCCGTGGTCGATACCCTGGCCGGGCGCGGCTTCGACCGGCTCTATTTCATCAACGGCCACGGCGGCAATCACTCGTTTCTGGTCAACGTGGTCAAATACGCCGGCGAGCGCCACCGGCGGGTGTTTACCGCCACCGCCTGGCTGTACCTGGCCGGGGGCGAAGAAGGCGAAACGCTGGCCCGCTACCGCCAGTCGGCCATCGGCGGCATGGGCCATGCGTGCGAACTGGAAACCTCGCTCATCCTACATCTGCGCCCCGACCTGGTTCACATGGAGCGAGCGGTGGATGAGACCGATTTCGTGGCGACGCCCAATTATTACATGGACTGGGTCGAAGGCGGCGTGCTGATTGCCAACCCGCCCTGGGACGACGACAGCCGCACCGGGGCCTACGGCGCGGGCAGCCTGGGAACGGCCGAGAAGGGCCGCCTGTGGCTGGAGGCGGCCATCCGCGAGAAATGCGGCCATGTGGCCGAAATCCACGAACAGCACACCCACCGCGAGGCCCGGCGCAGCGCCGGCTATGGGCTATGGGGTCACAGGTAACCCCCTACCTGCGCCCGTGTTAAGCCAGAAAGATCACATAAGCTGCTCACACTGGCGTGGGCCACGCAAAATGTCCCACCATTGATGCGCGCCGCCGCGGTAGCGGTAGAGGCGCGGCGCCCGCCGCTGGAAAAGGGGTTCCGTTAGCCCATGCGGATCGCCTTTTCTCGATGCGGCGGGCGCTGCGCCCGGCCCAACCGTCCCAGGGGATATGGAAAGATCCAATAACAGGTGGAGTCTAACAATCCAGGTGATAGGTGTGATACTGGTTGGCGCAGGGGTTGCCCCAGGCCAGGTGCATCACGCGGGCGGTCAGGTCCATAATCAGGGCGCAGACCGTCTTTTCCCGGTCAAGCGGCTCGCTGTCGTCCCAACAATGGTTGCAGATCGCATTGGGGAAATTCAAATGGTCGCGCTGGATGGCCTGGAGCGATTTGATCGTATGCAGATCGGTTTGCTGTAACAGGCGCCGGGTGCGGAAATAACGCAGCCGGGTGCCGATCAGCTCCTCCGGCTCGTCTTCGATGGCCTGCATCTTCTCGTCGAGGAAGTGGTTGGTGTGGACGATTATTCCGTCGCCGCCATACACGATCCCGAACTTGCGGGCCGAAACTTCCAGCGAATACAGCTCGCCGCTATCATGCACCAACACGTGGTTATACCCGGCTGCCCGGCGCGGCACCAGGGCCGAGCGGAAGGCGTCTTCCAGGTTATGGGCTCCCAATACCGCCCGCGATACCACCACGCGCGGGATGCCGATGCGCGAGTCGTTCGGATAAACCGAATCGCAGCATTGGGCAATGCCATAGGCGTTGAAGCCGATATTCGGCAGCAGCCCGCCGTAGGTCATGGCAATCCAGGGCGGTTCATCATCGGGCGTGGCATGCACCACATACACATCCTGCTCATCTTCGGGCAGCCAGTCTTCGTTGTGGGCCACCAGCACATGCCCGTCGGCGGTGCGGTCGCCATTCACGGCCAGGCTGGTGCATTTGGTCAGGTGCAGGGCGTCTTGGGTGACCGCCTCCATACCGGTGACTACCGCCAGGTCTTCGGGCGGCACGCCCGCCCCTTCTGCCATGCCGATCATCTCATCGACATACTGCGGGTAGCGTTCCTGGGCAAAGGGCATGTACTTGCTGGCCTGGATCAGCCCGCCCTCCCAGGTCAGGTTGAGCGAATCGTAAGTCTGATCCAGCAGGTTGCGAGCATTCTGGATGCTGTGGCGGATCGATTCGGCCATGGCTTCGCCAATCTGCTGGCCGATCTGGCGATGCGTGCCTTTGGCGCGCACGAAGGGGGCGGGAGACGTATGTCGGACGGTCTGTTCCAAAACCTGGTCTTCGTTGAATGGGATATAAGCGTTCATGGGCCACCTCATTGGGTGAATTATACTCCATGTATTTAATGGAAACTTCTCTTACGGCAACCCACGGCAATGATGCTATTTTAGCGGCTGCGCCGCGCAGCCGCCGTTCAACCGGGGTGGAGGTGCCTGGCGAGCTCCGCTCGCCAGGATAGAAAGCCAGCAAAGTTGAGGCGGCGCGAAAAGCGCCGGGCGCAGCTGCGCCCGGCGCTTTTCTGATAGACTTACAGGGCTTACTTGCTGATCGAGGGGAGGAAGAACCGCCAGACGCCGCTGGAGCAGTTATCCACCCGGACGGTGGTTTCGCCCAGGGCCACATTGCCGGCGCTGTCCGTCACCTCCACCCGCACCGGGTAGAAGCCGCAGTACTGGTATTGGTGGCTGGCATAGTTAGGCGTGTCTTTGGGCGTGAAGGGCGTGCCATCGCCGAAGTCCCAGCGATAGTAGACCGCAGCGGTGGGCATGTTGGAGGCGAAGGAGGCCTCGAACATGGATACGCCGCCGGCGTTGACTACGCTCGTGTTCGAGATGGTCACGGTCGGCTCGTCCCAGGCCCATTGGAAGAAAGCGTTCATCAACTCTTCGCGGGTGTTATACCCGGGGATGCCGTTATTCACGCCTTCCAGGCCAAAGCTGGTATAGACTACCCGGCGGGCCGAGCTGATGCCGGGGCGCTCCAGGCTGGGCTGATCGCGGAAGGAGCGGGCCACGATGCCGTCTCGCAGGTTGTACGGCCCGGCGTACTGGGCCAACGGGGTGAGGTAGTTGCCGGTGATACCGCCGAAGCTGTTCAACTCGTCTACGAAGTACTGGTTGCCGGCCCCGTCGCCCTCCAGGTTCATCACGATCTGGCCGCGAATTTCACCGGCCGGATAGGTGGTCGAGTGGAAATTCACATACAGATGGCCGGCCTTGAGAGCCGCTTCCTGGGTCGCATTCAGGATCACTGCGCCGGAAAGCGACAGCGGGGTGGTAGTGATTACCTTCGGCCCGGTAAACAGGGTGAACAACGCCGCGCCGTTCGTGCCGAGCGTGCCAGTGTGGATATGCCCGGCGGTGATGGTCAGCGGTAGGGTGGCGGTCAGCGGGTTCTTGACCTGGATCGAATAGGCCAGGCGGTTCAGCCCGTCGATGTAATCGAACATGGCTGTGCCGGTAGCCTGGTTCGCCACCGGAGGCACTTCTTCGGCCCCGGTCAGGCTCAGGACCGTCGGCGCGGGGTGCGACAGGCTGACGTTCAGCCCGCTCAGGCCCAGCGGGGCGTAGGGGCTTTTCGTCACCGGCAGCGAGGGCAGTTCGCTGCCGCCGCTGATCGAGTCTTGCAGCACGCCGCCGCCCAACACCCCGGTCAGGAAGTAGTTGCCGGTAAAGACGCTGCTCAGGTCCTGGCCCATCGCCATGACCACGCCGCCGGCGTTCGCATACTCCACCAGGTAGTTCGCATCGGTGGCTGTGCTGCCAGAGGCGGCGGCGGTATAGTTGTCGCCGGTGTAGTAGATTACGGCGGCGTACTTTTGCAGGAAGGCTGCGCTGGGAATGCTGGTCACCACGTCATAGGTCAGGCCCAGGTTGGCGAGGGTGCTGACGTAGTAAGGGCGATAGTCGACGCCGAAGATGGAATCGACATCCTTATCGACCACCAGGACAGTATTTCCAACCGGGCCATAAACCCGGCCCCAGACGGGGAAGTGGGCGTCGTGGGTGGGGCCATCCAGCAGCACCCAGCCCTGGGCGTCGCCCACGGGCAGGCTGGTGGTGTCCATTGTTACGGTCAGCATGGCCGTAGCGCCGGCCGGGAGGCTCAGGCTGGCGGGGGCCACCGTCACGCCCGGCAGGGCGCTCAGCGTGGGGGTAGTGTAGTTGGTGGCGGTGATGCGCTGGGTCGAGACGACGAAGGTTTCGTCGGCGCCGCTGATGTTCGACACCCACAGGTTGCGGGTCAGGGTCTGGCCCTTCATCACCAGGCCAAAGCTGGCGTTCACCGGCTGCAGGATCACACCGGGGTCGGCCGCGTGGGTCAGGTCGAGCCGGCCAGCGCCCATGTCCAGCGGTTGGGCGTGGCTGCCGTCGTAGTTGTACATACCCACGTATTTGGAGGTGGTCATCAGGGCCGACTTGATGTACGCGTTCGACCAATCGGGGTGCAATTGGCGCAGCAGGGTGGCCGCGCCGGCCACGTGCGGGGAGGCCATCGACGTACCGCTGGCCTGGCCGAAGCCGAGGTGGCGATCTTCACCCTCTACCCGGATGGCAAAGCCCTGGGCCAGGATGTTGGTGCCGGGGGCGGCGATGTCGGGCTTCAGTTCCTGGTTGGCGCCAGGGCCGCGGCTGCTGCTCGAAACAATTACGTCGGGCCGGTTGCCCAGCTGCACGCCGTTGGTCGTGTCGATCACGATCTTCGTGGCGGCGCCATTCACGGCGTACCAGTTGTTGATCGCCTCGCCCTTATTGTTGGGGATCATCACGGTTGGGATGGTCACCAGGGCGGCGAAATCGCCGGGGCCGGGGTTCATCACCGAGTTATCGCCGGGGTTGTTGTACAGCACCACAAATTCGGCCCCGGCCTGCTGAGCATAGTAGGTCTTGGCAGAGAAGTTGCAGGTGCCGCGGCGGATCAGGGCGGCCGTGCCGGTGAACGTGCCGGCCGGCCAGGGGCTACAGCCTGTGACGTTGGCCGGGTTGACCGACTTGGCGGTCTTCAGGGTGTAGGTATATTGGGTGTTGTTCTCCAGCGATTCGCCGTAGGTGGCGTCGCCGAAGGGGACGGTTTGCAGGGTAGCCGAGATCGGGGTGGGGGCGATTACGTTCAGCGAGCCGGTGGCAATGTTACCATCGTGAGTGCTGTTGGCTACCACGATGTATTCGCTGGAGGGGTGATCGGAGGTGCCAGACAGCGGGCCGGCGTTGCCAGCCGACATGCTGACGAACACGCCCGAATTCGCCACGTTGATCAGGGCCGCGTCCAGGGCGTCGAATTCGCCGGCTGCGCCGGGGCCGCCGCCCCACGAGTTGTTCAGTACGTCGGCGTTATCGGCGGCGATGTCTTCCAGGGCCGCGATGCCTTCGGCGTCGTAGAACGAGCCGTCATTGGTTACGCTGTTGTAGAATACGCGGTAGCTCATCACCCAGGCTTTGGGGGCCACACCGCTCAGGGTCATCGAGATGCCGGCGTAGGTGATGTGGACTTCGTCTCCGGCCGCGGTGGAGGCCGTATGCGTGCCGTGTTCGGTGCCTTTGACGCCCGGCCAGGGGTTTTCGTCGCCGGCCGAGGGCGGATCCCAGGCCCGGAAGTAGACCCGCGAGGCGATGATCTTGCCGTTGTTGTTGGCCGTCAGGCCCAGGCCGCCGGCCGGATAGCCGGCCGGGTAGCTGTAGCCCGCGCCATCGAACATGGGGGCCAGGTGATGCACGCCGCCGTCCATGCTGGCAAACTTCACGCCCGCCCCGGCGTTGGCTTTGCCGCCAATCCCGGCGTTATTCCACAGGGAGGCGGCATTAATCAACGGCAGGCTGGCGTACATATCGGGGTTATGAGCGCGGTCAAAGGTCACGTGCTTGACACCCGGCAGCGCCGCCAGGCGCTTGGCCGCCGCCAGCTTATCCATCCCCGGCTCGATTACCAGGCCATTCAAGACCACCTGGTAAGCCAGGGTTTCGGCCTGGCCGAACTCGTTGATGAAGTTGCCAACTTTGGCCTGGGGCAGCGCCTGCTGCATCGAGGCCACAAAGGCGGTCTGCTCAGCCTTGAGCTTATTGATGTAATTTCGAGCCGCGGCCGAGTTCAGGTCCAGCTTGCCGTTAGCCTGGCGGGCCTGGCCGGTTTCTTTGCTCCATTCGGCCAGAGGCGGCGAGTTCAGGATAACGATCAGGCGATGGGAAGTTTTGGCTGGCTGGGTAGCCTCATCGCTGCCGCCGCCCATGCTCAACGCCGGCGCGGGGGCCAGGCTGCGGCCGGCCGCAGCCGGCGAGGCTGCCAGGCCCAGCGCCATCAATGAAACGATCATGCTCACTGCTACAAACAGGTTCAGGAAAGAACCGGCTTTCTTAAACATCCTCTTCCTCCATTGGGTTTGAAGCTGACGGATGCGCCCTGAATGCACGCAAATGCACGGGCCCTTCAACGTTCTTGTGTAGTTTGGAACCTTCAATCGCCGGAAAGCATCACCTCCTTGTTTCCAGATCAGTTACCATCCAGCAAGGAAAATTACAGGCCAGCGCCAGGCGAATGATCTTGCGGCGCCCGGTGCAAGGCTCATAGGCCCAAATACCTCAACCACCCATCTGGGCCTAGCTGTCAGACAATTCTTCGATAAGAGGTAAATTTTATCTGCTTAGCCAGCTTCATAAAAATACCATAAACCTTGCAAAACTGTCAAGCGATTTATGGGTCTTCTGCCAAAGGCAGGAATTTTTTCAACCTCTATCCAGGAGAAATTGGGAGAGTCCGATGTATGATAACGCCCCACTCCACGGCGGTGGAGGGAACTGGCGAGTGAAGCTCGCCTGAACAAGGCGCCTCTTCCGCCCAGGGGGTGGCCTATATTGGGGGTTTGCGGGTGACTGCGCCACCCGCAAACCCCCAATATAGAAATTTTCCCGGCGAAGCCGGAGAGGAAATAAACAATATCCGGCGGAGTTTCCTCCGCCGGATATTGTTTCAAATGCTGAAAAACTACAGCCTGGGGTTTACTTCTGAACCGCGGGCAGGTAGATCTTCGAGCCAAAGTCGACCGGGGCGCTGATCACCGAGATGGGGAAATCGGTGAACAGTGAGGTCAGGCTGGGGATGTACTTACCGGCAGATGCAATCACCTTGACGGCAAAGACCAGATTCTGGCTCTGCATGTGGGTCATGGGATCGATCTTCCACATCAGCCCACCTACCTTGGCGTCGGCGGCTAGCGAATCGCCAGGCTTCAGGCTTTGCGAGCAGCCGCTCACCGGGGTGGCGCCAGCGGCCGAGCCGGTCACGTATTCTACCAGGTTGGTGTCCACCGGCACACAGACGTAGAAGGGATCGCTGATCGCGCTGCCCACATTCTGCATGTTCAGAGTGTAGGTGACGGTGTCGCCCACCATGACCTGGCTCTTAGCGGTGGTGAAGCGGGCATCGACCGCTTCCATCGAGTTCCAGATGCGGACCTTGGCCCAGGTATGGTCCGTGGCTTCGCTCACAACTTCGGCGTGCCAACCATACTGAGCGTCCACTTCGGCCGGGTTGCCAGAGGCCGTCCCAGCCTGGCCGACGCCACCGGCGAACCAGTAGCAGGCCAGCAGACCGGCCGCATTCACCGAGCAGTCATAGCGGAAGCCGGTGGTGGCTAGCAGGCCGGGGGCCTTCATGCCATAGGCGCTGGTGGCCGGGCCGACCACGCTGCCATCCCACTGCTTGGCGAGCCAGACGGGCGTGGCCTGGCTGGGATACGGGCTGCGCCGGACGAGTTCGGCGCCGGGGTAGTAGTTGATCGAGTCGTGGAAGATGGACTGAGCCGGTTCGATCGGGAAGAGCGTATCGGTCACGGCCTGCCCGGCTTCGACCTGCCAGGGCTGGATGGGAGCCAGGGTGAAGGGAGCGTTGCGCGTCTGGCTGCGGGGGTCGATGTTGGCGGCCATGTTCGGGTAGCCTTCGGCAATCACAGCCGGATCGCGGTACGGTTCAGGGTGCGAATCGACCACCAGCATGCGGCCCTTCGTGCCGAAGGACGGGTAGTCCAACAGGTACGCAGCGATTTCATTGTCGGTGTAGTTTTCGTTCTCGTACCACACCACCATACCGGTGTCGGCCTTGCCGTAGCGCCAGCGCAGGTCGCCCAGGGCGCTGTCGTAGCCGCCGTTGTCGTTGGTATTGCGCCACTGGAAGTAGAAAGCGTGCTTGAAGGTCTTGGTCCCATCGCTGCGCACCCAGTTGGGGGCGTAGGTCCAGTTGTCGCCATTGGCTTCGGCGTCGTCCGAAAGCAGGGTGGTGGCGCCGGAGGCAACTTTCACGTTGTCGATGAACGGGCCTTCATACGTGCTGCCCCAGTCGGTCATGTACCAGAAGCGCAGCAGGACGTTCTTGCCGGCGTAGGCGCTCAGGTCGAATTCCTGGGTGTCGGGGTCGGGGAAGCTGGGGTTGTAGTCGGTCAGACCGCCGATCCCGGCCGCGCAGATGTCCGCCGGGAAGCCATTGTCCTCGCCAATCCAACTGGCCGAATGCTCGCAGATGGTGTTGGCATTGGTCAGGGTGTCCCAGGTCGCGCCGTTATCAGCCGAGGCCTGGATCCACAGGAAGTCCCATTCCGTTTCGATGCCGTAGGCGGCGTCGAAGGACAGGGTGGTGGTGGCCGGGGCCGCCGGAACGGCGATGGGATTCTTCAGCGTCATCTTGCTGTTCATCTCGTCGCCCTTGCCGCCCCACCAGTAGTACGAGCCGCCCCAGACCGGAACCGGCAAGGGGGCCTTGCCATCCGGCAGCTCGATCTTGGCCGCCCGGTACAGGTCGGGGTTGCTGGCCGGGAAGTAGCTGGCCTGGCCCAGGTTGACTTCATAGGTCTTGCTGGTGTCGGTGATGACGTACGGCTTCAGCCAGCCCCACCAGTTCAGGTGCATGGGGTCCATGGCCGGGGGTTCGTAGCCAATCGGCGAGCCAACCCAGTCGTCAGCCATCAGGGTCCAGAAGCCGGCCGAGGTTTCGCCGCCGTTATAGGCGTACAGGTCGATGGAACCCAGGTTGTGACTGTATTCGTGAGCGAACACGCCGATGCCGCCGTTTTCGGGCATCATGATGTAAGCGCTGGCGCTGATTTTGTTGACCGGGTCCACTTCATAGGCTTTAATGGCCGAAGAGTGCGACCAGGCTGCGCCCTCGCCGTACTCGGCGCGGTTCAGCAGGGTGGTGCTGTCTTCCTCGCCCAGGCCGGCGTGAACGACCCACAGGCGGTCGATGATGCCATCGCCGTCCTGATCGTAATCAGTCCACTTGAAGTTGGGCAGTTCGCCGGCTTCGATCTTTACATTGACTGCATCCAGGGCGTCGCGCACCATTTGCTGGGGCGTGCCGGCGCCAGGGATCATGCCGCCGCGCTGCGGGCGGGCCGAAGTGGAGCGCGCCCCGGGGCATTCGTCGGCGTCGTAGTAGTAGGTGGAGTGATTCAGGGGCAACCAGCCGATGACGTCACCCTTGATGTGGTAGATGCCATTGGACAGGTCTTCGTAGTATTGATTCACCGACTTGCCGGTGAAATCTTCGAACACCGAGCTGCCATCCTGGCGGGTGTAGCTGATCACGACGCCTTCCTTGAACATGAAGGAGTCGAACCATTCGGGGCTGAAGTCTTCGGTCCAGATGGAGTCGCCCGAGCGGTCGGTCAGCGACAGCGGGCGGTCGATCTGGTTGTGCAGCGGTCCGGTGTAGGTGAAAGTCTTGGTCTGGGTGATGATGTTCGAGCAGTCGCCCAGGGTGCCGGTATTTTCACTCGGGTCAGCAATCCCTAGCGGGTCCCAGTGGCTGGAAAGGGCCGGGGAAATGTTGGCCGTCCAGGTGAACACGTCGGTGCCGGTAAACTCGACCAGCAGCACCAATACCCGGTCCGTACCCTGCAGGGCCAGCTTGTCAGCCGCCAGGGTGTTGCCCTGTTTCAGCAGCTGCATGCGGTTCATATTGCGCAGGTAATCCTTGGGGTTGGGTTGGTCGATGGGTTTGACCGCAGCGGGGCGCTGATAAGCGCCATCTTCCACCACCGGGCCGCCCACGGGGCCGCCATCTACCTGCTGCTGAGCCGCAGCCGGTTTGACCATGAACAGGCCAGCCAGCAGGGCGACAGCCAGAACTACATTGAATAACTTTCGAGACATACTCTCCTCCAAATTGGGATTCAGCAATTTTTGTTCTTCACGACTCTTAGGGTCAGATCTCAACTAAGAAATTCTCCAGCCACACCTCCTCGATCCGATTTCTTTTGTGGGCGCCTGGCAAGGTCCAAACGCATGTCCGGGACAAATAGCGATAACCCAAATCACACCCTGAGGTGAAACTCGGGCGGACATCATAAAAGGCTATGCAAAATTTTTTCCGGGGAAACCTGCATATCGGTTTTCAGTTTTGGCCTTTAACCGTCACGGTCCGATATAGTAAGCGATCTTAGCCGGTTCGGTCTAGATCTATGTTCTAGAAACCAAATCCACCTGGGTGACATAAGTCTATCATAGAAACCCAACATTTTTGTCAGGATTAAAATGATATAAGACAGAATATCACCACCGCGCCGAATCCGTCAAGTTACTTTCGTCGCAAAGCGGCGCACAAATGTCATCCCAGGCAACTGCGCCAGATGCACACTATTTGTTACAACCAGTCGGCCGGGTTAGCGATGAATCGCCAGCGGCAGGTACATGCGCACGCTTCCCACCACCAGGCGCAGCGGCAACGCCAGGGCCGGTTGGCGGGTAGGGTCGTTGCTGGCAATCCACAATTCCAGCCGGTAAGCGCCTTCGCTCAGGCCGGCCGCGTCTACCGTCAGGCCCACCGGCCGGCTCTGACCCTCGGCCAGGGTTCCGGCGGGGTCGGCCAGGCGCAGCCAGGGCAGGTCTTCGGGGTCGCAGGGCGGCGCGCCGGGGGCCTGGAAGCATAGGGCGGTCTGGTTGGCTAACCAGGGCGTGTTATACCCTGCCTGCAGATAATACGGCCCCTGGCCGCGCACCCCCACCGTGGCCGAAGCGCCCAGGTCAAAGGTAGGTGAGCCGAATTCCACGTCTTGATACTGGAATTTGAGATTATTCGTCCCCTCGTATAAAATCATCTGGAAGGTGACGTTGCCCACCTTCGAAAAATGCGGGCGCATATACCACAAGACCACAAACCGCCGGTTGGGGGCCTCGCCCAGGGTCTGGTAGGCGATCCACCCGGCGCTGCTGTCCAGGTCGTCCCACAGCGGCGCGATCAGATGATCGGAAACCGCCGCATTGAGCGAACTGTTGCTGTACTCCACCTCGCCCTCGCTAACCCCAAACAGGGCCGCGCCATTATTGCCCACCCGCAGCAGGTTGGAAGTGCGCCCATACAGGGTGAAGAAAAACGGCAGGCTGAGGGTGGCTTCGCCGTCATCGCCCACCAGGGCTTGATCGGCGCCGGTCAGATCGACCCATTCATAGCGCGCTCCGTTCGAGCGGCGGCTGTCGAGCAGACGATAGCCGGAGGCGTCGCTGGCGGTTGGGATGGTGGGCTGCCTCACCCCATAGACCCGGTAGCTGAGCGTCCCCTGGCCCTGGTTTTGGATGGTCAGGCTGCGGGTCAGGCTCTGGCCCGCCTCGAGGTGCAGCCAAAGCCCCTGGGCCGGGCTGGCAACCAGGGCGGCCGCCGACAGGCTGAAGTCCTGGCGGGCCAGGTTGCTCTGCGGCACGTTCACCATCCCGCGCGCCGCCGGGGCATAGAACGGCGCGCTGACCGTGAGGGTATACGCGCCGGGCGGCAGCAGCGTTTCGTATGAGCCGTCCTGGGCGGTATAGGTCGCCGTCTGCGACAGGCTCTGGCTGGCCTGGATGTTCACCGCTGCATTGGGCAGCCCGGCCTTGCTCAGCGCGGAAGTCACCCGGCCAAAAAGCAGCCCCTGGCTGGTGGTGGCTTGCAGGGTGAAGTTCAAGACCTGATTGCCGGTCAGCTCCACCTGGGTCAAGAATGTTTCGTGCAGCTGGCTTTCGACCGTAAACTGATACGTTCCGGCTGCCAGGTTCTGGCTGTAGCACGGCTGAGCCTGGGTCACGTTCACCTGCCGCACCAGGTCGCCAAGCGGGCCGCGGATGGTCAGGCTGGCGCTCAGGCCCTGGCCGGTGGACTGATCGGCCACGCAGCCGTTGAGGCGATAGACCGCCGCCGGGGCCAGGCTGAAGCTCCATTCCAGGCTTTGACGATCCTGAATGACCAGCCCGGCGGCCTGCGCCGGTTGATAGCCGTACTTCCAGGCGCTGGCCGCATACGTCCCGGCCGGCAGCGAGAGGCTGTAAGCCCCGCTGGCGTCGGCCTGGGTGCGGAAAACCCGCTCGCCGCCCAAGCCCGGCAGGCGGGCCTGGACGACCGTCCCCGGCAGCGGCTGGCTGGTCGCGCCGTCGCGGGCCCGGCCTTGCAGATAGCCGGTCACTTCCAGCCCGTTATACACCACCAGGGCAAAATCCTGGTCGGTCAGGCCGTCGTTGCCGGGTACGCCATCGCCGGGCAGGTTGGCCGCCCGCACCCGCAGGGTAAACTCGCCGCTCTGGCCGGCGGGCAGGAACACGCTCTCCAGGTTGTTGCGCGGGTCGGCTTCGCCGCCGGGCTTGGAAAACTCGCCCTGGAAGACAGTGCCCCGGTAGGTCTGCCCACCCAGTTCCAGCTCCAGGTCAAGGTCATTGACGTAGGCTGCGCCAGTGGTTGCGCCGGGGGCGTCGGTCCAGGCCAGGGTGACGCGCAGCGGGCGGGCAGGATCGGCCACCTGGCCGCGCAGGCTGTAGACCTGGCCGACGGCGCTGAGGAGCTGGCTCTGATCCACCAGGATGCGCGGCGCGGCGTCGAAAGCCCGGCCCAGGTCTAAGCGGCCAAAGCCCTGGGCCGGCGAGGGCAGGGCCTCCCCATCCTGGCCGGTCAGGTAGCGGGCGGCGTTGACCAGGTAGGCTTTGGTCATGGCCGGGCTGGGCGGCTGGCCGCCGAAATGGTCGCTGTAATAGCGGTAAAGCAGCGAGGCCGCTCCCGCCACGGCCGGAGCGGCATGGCTGGTGCCAGACGAGGCGGCGTACAGGGTTTGACCATCCGGATGGTAGCGGTCGCAGACGCCCGTGCCGTTATAGCCGGGGGCCTGGGCGGCCGCGGCAATGATATGTGTGCCGGGGGCCACCAGGTCGGGTTTGACGCGCCCGTCGAGGGTAGGGCCGCGGCTGGAGAAATTCGCCATCTCACGGGCGTCGTCCGCGCCGTCAGGGCCAACGTTGCAGCCATCGGTCCAGGTGGGGCGCACGTTTTCCGAGGCCCCCACGCTGATGACATTCTTGGCGTTGCCCGGCGAGCCGCTGCTCGAAGCATCTGGCCCCTCGTTCCCGGCCGAAAAGACCAGGATCATGGGCTGGTTGCCCGGCTGGGCCGCCGCGGCATCGCGGGCCAGCGCGTCGTATACCTGGTCATCGAGGGTATAGGCCCCCCGGCTGTCGGCCCCCCAGGAATTGGTGCTGATGCGCCCACCCAGGTTGTAGGTCTGGGCCACCAGGGCGGGATAATCGTCGTTGGGCAGGTCCCAACCGCCCAGATTGTTGAAGACTTTAGAGCCGCCCAGGCGTCCAAACGGGTTGATACCCAGGCCATAATTGAACCCGTTGGCGTCTTCATAGGCCGGGCCGCTGCGCTGGTTATACCCGGCCACAATGGCGGCGTTCAGGTTGCCATGCCCGGCCCGGCTGTCGGCGGCCGGGTCGGTGGTCCAATCGACGTTATAACTCAGGCGGTCGATCTGCAGGGCCGCGTCGCCCAACAGGTAGAAATCGGGGTGCTGTGGGGTAGCCGAGCCGTCGTCGATCCCGTCGTCGGTCACGTCTACGATGGGGTAATCGGTGGGGTTGGTCGAAAAGCCCAGGGCGGTCAGCCAGGCCAGGTAGCCGGGCCCATTCGGCTGCGCCCCAGAGCCATCCAGCGCGCCGGCGATGATCTGGCCCTGGATTTCGTCCTGCTTGCGCGGCGCCAGGCGCGGCTCCACATCGACTACGCCCGGCTGCTGCGCCAGCCAGCCCAGCCGGCCCGCCGGCAGACGCAGCCCCAGGGCCAGAGTTCCGCCCGGCTGCGGGCGCGGCGCGGCCAGCACATCCAGGCTCTCTTTTCGAATCAACTCCAGGGTAGGGGCCAGTTCGGGCAGGGCCACCATTTGCAGGTTGACCTCCACCGGGGCCTCGGCCTGAGCCGCGGCGCGGGCCGCCAGGGCCGGGTGCAGGGCGTAGGCCGGGCGATACTCTCCCGACCAGCGCAGCGGGGCGCTGGCGGCCAGCGCCTCGATCTGCCCCGGCCTGGCCCACACCAGATAAGCGTTTTCGGGGATGTAAGCCACCACCCGCAGCCCGGCCGCTTCCAGCGCCGCCCGCCATTCGGGCTGCACCGGGCCGGGGAACTGCACCAGGCGCAGTGCGCCGCCGTCTGGCAGGGCCGGGGCGGGCGCAGCCGGGGCGCCCAGGCCGCCCGCCAGCGGGTCTACCTGGCCCGAGCGCAGGCGCAGCGGCGTTTCGGGCGGCTGCGCCGGCCCGGCCGCCTCGCCGCGGAGCAACCAACCGCTCAGGAGGAACCCCACAGCCAGAACCAGCCTGGAAAGACGCGCCCAACCCAAATCGCGCATGAGGATCAAATTCCCTGGGCTTCCGCGCCGGCCGGCGCGCCGGGCGCGTCGAGCAGGTCAAACTCCAGGCGCAGGCAGCGCACCCAACAACCGCGCTGGCGGCATAGAGTCAGCAGGGCGGCGGCCTCAGGCGAACTTTCGTCCAGCCCGGCCAGGATCAACCCGGCAACGCGCTTGCGGGCCAGCAGGCGCTCCAGGTCGGGCGGGCCGCCCAACACTTCCACCCCGTGGATCTGCCGCCCCACCAGCAGCGGGTCGGCGTCGATAAACCCCTGCGGGCGATAATGCAGGCTAGGGTTCATCTGGATCCAGCGCAGGGCCATTTCGCCAGAGTCGCCGGCGCCATAAATCAGCACATTCTCAAAATCGGGGTGCGGCTGGCGCGAGGCCAGGCTGTTGAGCAGACGGAACGAAGACCGCGAAGCCGCCAGCCCCAGGAAGAGGAAAATTGCAAACCAGGCCAGGGTGAGGTGCGAATAAGCGGCGGTCGAAAACAGGCTCGCCCGGTCGAGCAGCGTCAGGCTGGCGGTGATCAGGGCGGCGCTGCCCAACACCGATTGCAGAAAACGCAGCAGATCGTTGACCCCAATGTAACGCCATACGCCGCGGTACACGCCAAATACGTAAAAAGCCAGGTAGCTGCTGGCCAGAGCCACCGGCAGGGTGCGCAGGAAGAGCATAAAGCGCTCGGCGTTCAACATCAGCCCATAGCGGGCCAGAAAAGCCAGGTAATATGTCAGGGTGATGATGAAGAAATCCAGGGCCACTTCCAGCACCCGGCGGCGGTAGGTGAGGCTGAGCATGATGCGGGCCAGGGCCTGGCGCTGGGCGTTGGGGGCCGGCGGCGCGCTGACCACCTTCAGCCCGCCCAGGTAGGCCGTCAGCACTGCCAGGATGACGATGAGCAGCGGGGCCAGGGCCAGGCTGAGGTAATAGTTCAACCGCTCTAACGAGGCCGCCATCACTGCCGAGGCCAGGGCCACGCTGTACAGCACCAGCAGGGTCTGGCGCTCGCTCAGGCCGAAGGCGATCAGGCGGTGCGAGGTATGGTCGCGCCCGCCCTGGGCCGGGGATTGACCGCGCAGCAGGCGGGTGAATGTCACCAGCGAGGTGTCCAGGATCGGCAGCAGAAACAGCAGCATCGGCACACCCAACACCGCCAGGACATTGGAGGCCTGCTGCTGCTTTTGCTGGGCAATCGCCAGCGTCGCCAGGATAAAGCCCAGGAACAGGCTGCCGCTGTCGCCCATGAAGATCTTGGCCGGGGGAAAGTTATACACCAGGAAACCCAGCAGGCTGCCCACCAGGGCCAGCGATACCCACAGCAGATCGGCATCTCCCGCCCGGCCAAAGAAATAGCTCAACACCCCGGCGGTGATGAGGGCGATGCCCCCCGCCAGCCCGTCCATGTTATCGAGAAAGTTGATTGCGTTGGTGATGCCGATCAGCCACACAAAGGTGAACAGGATGTTCGGCACCTGGGCCGCCAGCACGTTGGCGATGCGCGGGTTAAAAAAGGTGCTGGTGTAGCCCAGCAGCACGACCAACGTCCCGGCGATGATCTGAGCCACCAGCTTGGCCGCCGGCGACATGGGTCGGAACTCGTCGTAGATGCCGACGAAGAACAGCAGCCCCGCCCCCGATAGGAAGCCCCAGTCTTGCCACTGCAAGCCGTCCATCCAGGCTTCGCCGATGAACAGGGTGAGCAGGAAAGCGGCGAAAATGCCCACCCCGCCCAGGGTGGGGGTGGGTTTGCGATGCCAGCGATCCTGGCGCGGCTGCGCCACCCGGCCCAGCCGGAAGCTCAACCAGCGCACCAGCGGGATAAGCGCCAGGTTGAACCCAAAAGCCAACAGCAGGGGGAAGAGGCGGTTCAGGGTTGGCCTCCCAACTGCGTAATCAGGCCCCGGATAGCGTCCTTTTGATCCTCGGGCGCGCCTTCCAGGCCGGCGCGGGCGTATTCCAGCGCCGTAGCCGGGTTGTTCAACTGGATGTAGAGCTGGGCCAGGGCCACCTGCACCCGCCACTTATCCGGATTATCCGGCCAGACCTGCAGGGCGCGCTGGTACGAATCGGCCGCGGTCTGCAAACTGCCCAACTGGGCCTGCAAACCGCCGTAGGCCACGATATAGCCGTACAGCATCGAAGCGTTGGCGGGGTCGGCCAGGCGCATGGCCTGGCTGTAGTAATCGGTCGCCTGGATCAGCCCGGCCTGGCGCTGTTCCGGGGTCACGTCGGGCGCGTTAGCCACGTTGCGGGCATAGTAATCGCCCAACAGGCCATAGGTCCAGTCATAATAGGGGTCGATCTTGAGCGAGGTTTCCAGGCGCTCTTTGGCCTGCTCTGGCTCGTTCATTACGTTCAGGGCATGCACCGCCCATTCGTCCCACAGGCGGGCGTTTTTGGGGCTTAGCACCACCGAACGTGAAAAGTACTGATCGGCCTGTTGGGCGCGCTGCTCGCGCAGCGTGGCGTCGGTGCTGACCGCCGCCCACAGGCTGTGCAGGCGGGCCAGGTTGGCGGTATGATCGGTGTTGAGCGGGTTGATCTTTTGGGCCTGCTTCAGGTCGTCGGCCGCCTGCTGGATCAACTGCTCACGCTCGATGGGGTCATTGAGCGTCTTGGCATATTCCAGGTACGAGCGCCCCAGGAACAGATAGTAATAATCTTCATTGGGGGCCAGGTCGCGGGCCTGGTCGTAGATGCGGATCGAAACCGGCCAGGTTCCCGGCCGGGCAAACAGATCGGCGGTCTTGAAGGCGATGTCGGCCTGGATCACGCGCAGGTTGGTGTAGGCGCTGGCGGCAAACACGGCGATGAACAGCACGGCCGCCAGGCCGAGGCTGGCCGTCCCCCACCGCCCGCTGATCGAGGGCCAGGCCGGCGGCAAAACGACCGCCAGCGAGAAGATGACCAGGATCACAAACACGTACAGCAGGGTCAAAATCTGCTCGGAGCGGGCCACCTGGATCATCACATCGTCGATGGTGGCAGCGTTCACCCGGTTGAGGCTGGCTAACACCTCGGCGTGCCAGAACCAGAAGACCAGGGTCAACCCCAGCGAGATGCCCAGCGAAACCAAGAGCATCTTGGGCCAGGTCGTCAGGTCGCCGTCTCGATAGCTGGCTTCCGAGGTCAGCAGCAGACCGCCGATCAACCAGGTGGTCAGCGCCATCGCCAGCAGACCGTACGAGGTGGCGCCTTTGCCGGGCAGGGTGGTCAGCGAAGACCAGATCAAGGCCCCGGCGCTCTTCATCCGGCTGGCATTGGAGACAAAATCGTACCCCAGGCAGATCAAGACGATGGTCAGGATCATTCCCAGGATAATCGCCTGGCGCAGCCAGGGTTCCAGGCGCGAGGCGGTGGAACGCTCGCTGGCCCGACTGGCTGGGCGCTTCTTGCGCCCGGCAGAAGGGGCCGAGGCAGCCGGCTGAGCCGCCGGCCGGGCGCTGGCCGGTTCGTTCGAGGCAGCTTCAGCGCCCTGCGGAGCAAAGCCCTCGGCTACGGTCACGCGGTATTCGCCCTGCATGGGCAGCAGATAACCCGCCAGCAGGATCAGCCCGGCGTAGGTCCAAAAGCTCAGGCGGGTGGCGGCGATGGCAATCCCGAAGTTGATTTCGATGAAATGCGCCACCACCGCGGCCACCAGGGCCAGCAATACGTAGGCCCGCAGCTTATCGTCGGCGCTGCTGTGACCTTCGACCCGTCCGCTGAGCGAGGCGATCATCAAATACAAGATCACCCCCAGGATCATCCCAAACGGCAGAGCCACCCCCAGGTAGGCCACCCCCAGAAAAGCCACAAAACCGATGGCGCTCAGGATACCGCCGCCCACGTACAGGGCCAGGTACAGGTTGCGCTGGCGTTGGCTGCGCACCAGGCCCAGCCATTTCAGGCCATAATAGATCACCGAGCCGAAGATCGCCAGATACAGCGCCAGCCCTAATCCGCCGGTGATGACCAGCGAATCCCAGGTCTCGTTGTGCGAGCGGTCGGGCGAGGCGTTGCGTTTTTCCACCTGGGTCAGCTCAGGCTGGTAGAAGGGGTTATAGGCCACGTACATGCTCTCCGGCCCGTAGCCAATCAGCGGACGCAGGAAATTGAATGCATCCTTGCGGCCATCCGGGTATTCGAGCGGTTGGTGCGGCTGCACCAGTTCGGAGGCGCCCTGCCAGATTAACACACGCACACGGCCGGTGCGGCTTTCAGCGTCCAGCAGTTGGCCCAGGCGGCCAAACTCTGGCCGGGTGCGCAGGCTTTCCAGCGGCCCGTTGGGGATGTTAAGCAGCACCAGGAATGCGCCGGCCAGCAGGGCCAGCGTGGCCCCGCTGATGGTCATCCAGCGCGCCCGCCAGATGAGCGAAAGGCCCAGCCAGAGCAGCACCAGGCTGGCCGCCCAGCCCAACCAGGGGCCGCGGCTGCCGCTGAAATACAGGGTGATGACCTGCAAGGCGGCGATAAAGACATAGCCCGTAGCGCGCACGAAATTGGGCGTGGCCCGGCCGCGGTCGCTCATCAGGGCTTCGAACGCGTCTACCACTCGCATGGCCGTCAGCGGGAAGACCATAATCAGATAGGCGGCCACGAAGATGGAGTTGCCCATATTGGAAGCCACGCGGGCGATCACGTCGCCGCCCCACGGGATTGGGTCGGCCTGGTAGCGCTGCAGCACGCCATACAGGCAGACCGGCAGGCTCGCCAGGATGGCGGTGGTCAGCAAGCGCTCAAGCTGCGCCCGGCGGCGCAGGTTGCCCACCAGCGAGGCAAACACCACCAGATAGGAAAGCGTGGTATACGTGCCTTGCAGGCGCTGGTACGATCCCCAAAAACTGGTATACGGGCTGACCGAGAAGATGGTCGAGACCAGATACAGGGCCGCCAACGCAGCCACCAACCCCAACAGAGGAATTTTGAGCAGCGTCTTGATCCAGCCTGAGCCGGGCTGGATCCGCTCCCAACGCGGCCCGCCCTGGTCGAGCAGCTTGACAATCCAGGCCGCCAGGATAATCAGGGCCAGGGTGCGCAGCAGGGTCAGCTTATCCGGCTCGAAGATGCGGCTGGAATAGACGTTAAAGAAGACCGGGACAATGATGAGCGCCGCCAGCCAGGCGGCCTCCATCACCCCGTCGGCATAGCGGCTGATTTTGGTTGGCAAAGGAATCCTCCACGAGTGCTGTCTTGCCCTCAACAGGCCAGGGATTATTATATCTCAAAGCTCAGGTTGAAAAGTTTTGGCTCTTCCGCCGAAGGCAAAATTTGATCTATGGATGGGAGCAGTTGGGCGGTTTCATCGCCCAAACGCCCCAATCTATAGAAATTCTCCCGGCGAAGCCGGATGAACCAGCCTCCGCCCATCATCTTCGCGCCAGGCGGCGGCGCAGACCGGCCAGGGCCAGGTCGCGCCAGCGCCGGTCGAACAGGAGGGCCGGGTTGCGGCGCAGGGCGTAGCCCAGCCAACCGACCGCCGGACCCCAACGGCGCAGTTTCAGGCTGCCGTACAGGGCGTGCAGCCCGATCACGGCGCGGGCGTAATTGGCCTGGCGGTGCACCTGGGCCGGGGTCTGTCCAAGCCGGGCGGGCAGGTCGGGCTGAGCCAGGAGGCGCTCCAGCACGGCCAACTGTTCGATTGCCATGGCGGCGGTCTGCCCCACCGTCTTCGACCCGGCGCTGAGGCGGAAGCGCGCCACGGGGGCATCCAGGCGCAGGAAAACGCCCCCCGCCAGGGCAATGCGCATCCAGTATTCGTAATCCAGGGTATAGCGCAGGCGCTCATCCAGCAACCCTACTTGCTGCATGATCCGCCGCCGCCAGAACGACCCCGGCTGGTTGACGATGCATTCGCCGATCACGTGGGCTTTGTCCATCGTCACCCGGTCTTTTGGCAAACCGGGCGTGGGGATGAGCGCGCCGGAGGCGTCGATGCGCTCCAGGCGGCCATACACCACGTCTACATCGGGCCGCGCCTGAAAGGCCTGCACGACGCGCTCAACGGTATCGGGCAGCAGCAGGTCGTCCGAGTTGAGCCAACCCAACAGATCGCCGTTGGCCCGCTCCAGGCCCTTGTTGATGGCATGGGCCTGGCCCCGGTCGGGCTGCGATTCCCAATCGGCCAATCGGTCGGCGTAGCGGGCAATGAGCGCCGCGCTGCCGTCGCTCGAGCCGCCATCCATCACGATGTATTCGAGGCGCGGGTAAGTTTGCGCCAGCGCCGATTGGAGGCTAGCCTCCAGAAATTCGGCCTGGTTATACGAGGGCGTGATGAGCGAGACAAGCGGCGGGGCGGGCGGCAGGGTGGGCATAGGCGGGCGTCAGGGGTGAAGCGAGCGATAAATGGCGAGCATTTGGGCGGCGGTCTTATCCCAGGAAAACGCCTGCGCCCGGGCCAGCCCGGCGGCCACCCGCGGGGCGTTCCGCCCGGCGGCGAGGACCTGGTCGAGGGCCGCCTGCAGGGCGGCAGGTTGATCGGGCGGGAAATAACAGGCCGCCTCCTGGGCCACCTCGCGGAAGGCCGGGATGTCGGAGGCCGCTACCGGGCAGCCGCAGGCCATGGCCTCCAGCAGGGGAATGCCAAAGCCCTCACAGCGGGAGGGGTAGACGAAAGCCGCCGCCCGGTTATACAGGCGGGCCAGGCCTTCGTCGTCCAGGCCGGCGCGCAGGAACACCCGCTCTTCCAGCCCAAAATCGCGCAGGCTGCGCCGCTCGGCCTGGCTCCATGGCCCGCCCACCACGCACAGGGCGGCAGCCTCCCGCCCCGGCCAGGAGCGGTAAGCCTCCAGCAGACCGGCGAAATTTTTGTACAGCGCCCGGCCGCCCACGTACAGCAGGAACGGGGTTCCGTCTGGCGGGTCGCCGGGCGCGGGGGCGGCCTGGGCGGCAGCCAGGCGGCGGAAAGTTCGACTATACGCAAGGTGCGTCACCGTCATCCGCCCGGCCGCCTGCGGATAGCGCCCGGCCGCCTCCCGCCGGGTGGCCTCCGAGATGCACATCACCGCCTGGGCCGCCATCACGCAGGCTCGCTTTTGCCGCCGGCCCACCTCGTCCAGCGGGTCGGGATAATATTCCGGGTGCTGCTCGGCGATCATGTCATAGATCATCGCCGCCTGGGCGCCCTTCCAAACCGCCGGCAGCGTATAGAATGTGCTGTGCCAGATGGCTCCCTGCCCGGCTCCCAACCAACCCTGGCGCAGCACGTTCCAGGCCCGGCTGGCAACCCGCCGCAAGGGATACAGCAGGCGGCGGGCCGGCCCCTGTACCCGCACGGTGCGCTTGATGGCTGGCGCGCGCTGCACCTGAATCTGGGCGTGGGTGGGCAGGTCAGAGCGCAGGGGGCCGTCGATGAACAGCGTCACCTGCAGATCTGGGGCCTGGTCGCACAGGCGCGGCAAGACCTCTCGATACAGGCGGGCCACCCCCCCATGCGGGTCTTTCTGGAAGATCAGGCCATCGACCACCAGGCGCAGGGGGGCGGCCGACGCAGGTGGGCGGCTCATCCGACCTTCCCGGCTAACAGGCGCTTCAGCGCGGCGCTGAACTGTGGGCTAAAACAGGCCTCAGCGTACTGATCCAGCACCGCAGCGCGCGCCTTTTGGGATAACTGGCGGCAGGTTTCCAGCGGCAGGCTGGCCGCCATCTGCGCCACCCGGCGGATCGCCTCCACCGTGGGCGGCTCCAGCCAGAAGCCCAGCCCGTCCACATCCAGCCCGGCGGTGCGGCTGACGATGGGGATTAGGCCCTGGTTCATGGCTTCGATCACCGACTGCGATTGACCTTCGCTGCAGGAGGGCAAAATGCACCAGTTGCAGGCCCGCATCAGGCGGTAGAACGCCGCCGAGCGCGGCTGCACCCGACCCACCCGGTGAATGGTGGGCAGATCGTTCAGCTCGCGCCGGTAGATGGCCTCGAAAGCCGGATCGAGCGGGGCTACGACCCACAGGTGCTGCTCTAGCCCGGCAAAGGCTTCCAAAACCAGGTCCAGTCCTTTATGGACGTTGCCGCCAGAGGCAAAGAACAGAAAATGATTGCGCCCGGCGTCCAGGTCTTTCAGGCACCAGTCGTAGGTAGCGTCGTCCAGCGAGGAGCCGTTGACCATCTCTACCCGCTCAAAGGCGGCGTACGTGCGGCGGGTGAACTCGTTGCCGATGCCCAGGATGCCCTCGGCCAGGCGCAGGGCGGCCTCCTCCTCGCCCCGAATTGGCCGGTCGAGGGGCAGGCGCGCCCCCCGGCGCTGGGCCAGGGCCTCGAAGCGGGCCTGCTCCTGCTGGTTGTGGAATTGCCAGTACGAGCCGGTCGCCAGGTAGATGCGCCGGGTTTCCGGCGGCAACCCCTGGGCGATGGTTGTAAAATTGACCCCGCCATGCCCGATGAACAGGTCGTAGTTCCGCTCCGGGCGGAAGCGAGTATCGCGATAGTCAATCACATCCACCCGGTAGCCGATCCGGTTGAGCGCCCGCACCATCTCCTGAGCATGCCAGATATTGATGTGGCGCAGGAAGCGCGGGTCGTCGCGGGGGATCGAGAACGGGTGAACGATGTAGGAAAGCAGCGCCCGGTGGGCCGGCGGAGTGGGGTCGCCGGCCGTCTCTTCCGGGGGGCGCAGATCCAGGTCGAAAAAGCGCTCGCGCCCCGGCCATAGATAGCGCCGGGCCAGGGTGCGCCCACGCTGCCACAGGCGGCGCGGCGCATAGCGCCGGGTCTGGGCCACGAACTCGCGCAGCCAGACGGCGTAATCGCAATCCAGGCCCGTCGATTCAGGCCAGGTCAACCCGCCGGGCATATGATCCGCCAGGTTACGGTTTTGCAGCAGGGCGTCGCGCAGCGCCCCGCCCAACCCGGTGTGGATGCCGCTCAGATCCATACCGATGTTGCGCACCAGGCCATGCGTGGCCAGTAAATGGACTTTGCGCTGGTGCAGGGCGGCTACAGCCACATTCACATCCCAGCTTTCGCCCATCTGCCCGCTTGCCATGCGCCGGGCGGTCAGCGGCAGGTCGAGGCCGGTAAAATCAGGTAAGGTTCGCAAGCCGTCGAACAGCTCGCGGTAGCGGCGGGCATCGGGCAGCAGAGCCTGCCAGCGATCGCGCCAGGTGGCCCAGCCCCAGCACATAAAGCGGGCCGTGCTGACCACCGGACTGGGGCAATCTTTAAAATAAGCTGGCGGCAGCGGCTGGTATGCGCCGATCGAAAAGACCTCCGGGTGGTCGCGGTAGCGTTCCAATGCCTGGCGCATAAAGGCGTAGAAGCCGGGCATGGGCAGGCAGTCGTCCTCGACCACCACCACCCAGGGGTAAGCCTCCAGGGCCAGGGTCAGGTTGTCCAGCAGGCCGGGCAGGCCGTGGTTTTCTTCCCACAAATGCAGCTCGGTGGGGGCAAAATCGACCCCGCGGGCCAGGGCCCGGCAGGCTTCCACGCCGGGCAGGTCGTCGGCCCGGCGCGGCCCGTCGATGAAGATGAGCAGGCGCGGCGCGGCCTCGGTCTGGCCGCGCAGGGCGCTCAGGATGCGGGCCAGTTTATCCGGACGCTTGAAGCCAAAGACGACAACGGGAATAGGTTCAGCCATGATCCAGTGCGGTTAGCGAGATTTTTCGGGCAGCAGCCGCTTCACTCCATCCGCCAGAGGGCGCAGGGTGGGATGCAAAACGGCCAGCGTGCGCACCCGGCGGGCCAGGTGACGCGGCGCCAGCGCTGGAAACACCCGCTTCCCCACCGCCACGTGGGTAGCGTCGGCCAGGTTGAAACGCGTGCGGTTGCCGCCCATCAGGCGCAGATTATGATCGGCCTCCGGGCCTTCGTAACGATTTTCGATATAGGCATTGCGCACGTGGCGATAATCGTGATTCTGATGCACCACCATACAGCCGCCGGTCGCATCGACCACCGGCATTCCCAGTGAACGGGCGCGGTAGATCATCCAATTATCCCAGCCGGGCCGGCCCACCGCAAAAGGCAGCAGATCGCCCAGCGTGTGGTTGACAAACACAAAGTAATCGCTGCCCATGGGCGGGTACAGTTCCCCTTCCCGCTCCACCCACTGGCGCAGGTCAGAGGCCCAGGCCGGGTTGGAAAAATCCAGCAGGGTTTTTACGTCCAGGTTCCAGCGCTGGCCCACCATCAAGAAGCGCTCGAAGCGCAGGCGCTGCACCGCGGTGATAAAATCGGGCAGCAAGATAATATCGGCATTGAGATAACACACCAGCCGGAAGCGGGCGGCGGCCTGGGCCAGGGCGAAGGCTTCGCTCAACAGGGGCGTGCCGTACTCGTTGCACGGCACGTCTGGGATATGCTCCACGCCAAACTCCTGGGCCGCCTCGGCGATTCCGGCGTCGCGCCCGCACAGGATGATCTGCGGGGCCGGGCGCAGTTGCCGCCAGCTCTGGAGGGCGTTGCGCTGGATCACGTTGCTGTGCTCGCGGAAGGGCTTGGGAAGGGTGAAGATCGACAGCATGATGGATATTATACATGCGTCGATAGATTTATGGGCCGGCGCCACCCCATTAAACCGTGGAGCAGGCATGGCGCTCGTGCAAGCGCCTTCAAAAAGCGGCTCGCACGAGCGTGGGCCACGCAAAATGCCCTGCCGGCGAGCGCGCCGCCGCGGTAGCGGCGCAGCGTCCCTACCGGTCGGGGTGCGGTATTCATTTCTGGCTCTTCCGCCGAAGGCGGGGGTTTTTTCTATTTTTGGGAAAAGGGCGGCTACGCCGCCCTTTTCCCAAAAAAGCCCCTCGGCCTCATTTTCGAAGTTCGTGAAACCCGCCCCTACCGATGTTAAGGATGCGAAGCTCGCCGGTCACCTGCACCACGGCTGCGTGGGGAGCTACCTGTGGGCCTGGGCGGGGTATAGTATAATCTTCCGCATTGCAAACAGGCAAAGAAGGCTGATTCATGTCGTTCGAAGAACCCTATTCTCCCGCCCCAACTGCTGAGCCGGATATTCCTCCTGAATACGAGATCGTCATCGAGCCGGGTCGGGGCTGGATTCATTTGCAGCTTCGGGCCGTGTGGCAGTACCGCGAACTGCTGTATTTTCTGGTGTGGCGGGATGTTAAGATCCGCTACAAGCAAACCCTGCTGGGCGTGGGCTGGGTGCTGCTGCAGCCCATCATCAATATGTTGATCTTCAGCGGGCTGTTTGGCGCGCTGCTGAATGTGCCATCGGGCGGCGTGCCTTACCCGGTCTTTGTTTTTGCCGGGCTGCTG
The DNA here is from genome assembly GCA_964416275.1 of uncultured Anaerolinea sp. Taxonomy (GTDB): domain Bacteria; phylum Chloroflexota; class Anaerolineae; order Anaerolineales; family UBA4823; genus RBG-16-57-11. The sequence goes on from CAYQDU010000013.1 coordinate 32,155, forward strand.
CCCTGGCAATATTTCGCCGGGTCGCTGGCAAAATCATCTACCAGCCTGATCGACAGTTCCAACCTGATTACCAAGGTTTATTTTCCACGCCTGATCGTGCCGCTTTCGGCGGTTTTTTCCGGCCTGGTAGACTTTGCGATCTCCTTCGTCCTGCTGATCCTGTTGATGACGTACTATCGCATCTCCCCCACCCTGGAGGTCTTGGCCCTGCCGCTGTTCCTGCTGCTGGCGATGCTGACCGCCCTGGGGTTTGGGCTGTGGCTCTCGGCCCTCAACGTGCGCTTTCGGGATGTGAAATACCTGGCCCCTTTTATCATCCAGGCCTGGATGTACCTGACGCCCGTGGTCTACGGCGCCAACCTGATCCCCGAAAAGCTGCGCTGGCTGCTGGCCCTCAACCCAATGACCGGCGTGGTCGAAGGCTTCCGCCGGGCGCTGTTGGGCGCTCAACTGGCCGATACCCAGGTCTCTGGGCCGCTGCTGGCGGCATCAATTATCATTGCGCTCCTGGTGCTGTTCAGCGGGGCGGTCTTTTTCCGCCAGACCGAACGCACGTTTGCCGACATCATCTAAGGAGATCACCCTGCATGGCAAACCTGGCGATCCGGGCGGAAAAAGTATCCAAAGAATATCATATCGGGCGGGCGCAGCCGCGCTATCGCACCCTGCGGGATACCCTGATGGAAGGGCTGCAAGCTCCCTTGCGCCGGTTGGCGGCCCTGGCAAGCAACGACCCGGCTGCTAATCGGCGCGGCGACGGCAGCCGGTTCTATGCCCTGCAAAATGTGTCGTTCGAAATCAAACACGGCGAGGTAGTGGGCATCATCGGGCGCAATGGGGCCGGGAAAAGCACCCTGCTCAAGGTGTTATCGCGCATCACCGAACCCACCTCCGGCCGGGTAGTCATCCGCGGCCGGGTCGGCTCGCTGCTGGAAGTCGGCACCGGCTTTCACCCCGAACTAAGCGGGCGCGAAAATATCTATCTGAACGGGGCGATCTTGGGCATGACCCGCAAAGAGATCGAGCGCAAATTCGATGAGATCGTGGCCTTTGCGGAGACCGAAAAATTTCTGGATACGCCGGTGAAGCATTATTCCAGCGGCATGTACGTGCGGTTGGCGTTTGCCGTGGCGGCCCACCTGGAGCCGGAAATCCTGCTGGTGGATGAAGTGCTGGCGGTGGGCGATTCGGCCTTTCAGAAGAAATGCCTGGGCAAGATGGGCGACGTGGCTGAGACCGGGCGCACGGTGCTGTTCGTCAGCCACAACATGCGCGCCGTACAGCAGCTTTGCCCGCGCAGCCTGTGGATTTCGGAAGGGCAGATTGCGCTGGACGACCGCACCGAGCGGGTCATCAGCGCCTACCTGAACCATTCCGCTTCGCCCGCCTCGCAGGCCAGCCTGGACAGCCTGCTGCGCTCGCTGCCTCCCGACCCGGCCATTCGCCTTACCGAAATCCAGGTCTTGCAAGATGGACTGCCCACCACCACCCCCGGCAACGGCAGCCCGTTTGTCGTGCGCGTCGTTTATGACGTGCTGGAACGGACGCGCGACCTGCGAGTTTTCTTCGACCTCATGGATTCGGACGAAACCATCCTGATCCGCAGCTTCCACGATGAAGATCAGGATGAAGTTTCGGAGCTGCGCCCCGGCAGCTATGTCTCGCAAGCCATTATTCCAGGCGATCTGCTGGCCGCCGGGCAATTTGAACTGCGCGTCCTGGCTACTATCCACAACGTACGCATGTGCGTACCTTTCCCTGGGGTTCGCATTCCGTTGACCGTCGAAGCTACCGGCCGGGTGAATCGGGCCCATCCGGCCGAGCCGTTCCGCGGCAAGCTGGCCCCCTTCATTCAATGGGAAACTGGCCCGGCCTCGGGCGCGGCCAGGATTAAGTGACGGCCCATCCCAAGGAAACAGCGTTCGCCAGACCCATGCCCTCCATGAAAATTCTGCTCGGCTACAGCGCCTATCCCTATCCCTACAGCGTCCAGGCGGCGGTGGAGGCCTGGCTGGCCCGCCTGCGCCAGGCCGGGATCGACGTAGACGGCTTTTGCCTGACGCTGGACCCGCCCGCCGGGCGGCTGAGCTGGCCGCAGTTGGAATGGCTGTGGCGAACGGGGAATAAGAAACTGTATCGCCTGTACGAAGACCTGGCCCTGCGGTTAGAATCCTATGACGTGTTTGTCAATTACAATGGGATCAACCTGCACCCCGACTTCGTCCGCCAACTGCCCACGTTCAACGTATACGGATGCTTCGACGACCCTGAATCGTCCGACGACCTTTCGAAGCCGGTGGCCTGGGCGTATGACCTGGCAATGGTGGGCAACATCGCCGCCCTGGAGTTATACCGCCAGTGGGGGGTAAAAGAAGCCCGCTTCTGGCCGTTGGGGTTCCGCATCGACCAGTATGACCCCGGGCTCACCCGCCAGCGCATCCTGGAGGAAGACCGCGATGTGGACGTGACCCTGATCTGCGAGCGAGTCAACGCCTGGCGGCGCGAGCGGGTAGACCGCTTCCAGGCCGCCTTTCCGCAGGGGGCCTACTACGGCCTGGGCTGGCCGAACGGGTTTCTGCCCCAGGAAGCCAGTGTGCCGCTCTACCAGCGCACCCGGATCGGGGTCAACATCCATAACTCGACCGGCCCGATCAACTATCGCACCTATACTCTGCCCGCTAACGGGGTGCTGGAGATTTGCGACAACAAAACGCACCTGGGCCAGATATTCGAGTTGAACAAAGAGGCGGTCGGGTACGACACCATCGAGGAGGCCATCGACCTGTGCCGCTATTACCTGGATCACGAGGTCGAGCGCCGGGAAATCGCCGCCAACGGCTGGGAGCGCGCCCGGTGCGAGTATAACGAGGTGGCTGTATTTCACCGCATGCTGGCGGCCGTGGAGGCGCTGCGCCCGGCCGCCCCGAAAACGGCTCCCCGGCCAGTAGAGATCGTCGGCCGCCTGGAACGCATGCGCCGGCCGCGTTGGTTCATTGGGCTGTTCGCCGGCGCGGCGCGGCGCCTGGCCTGGCTGGCCCAGAACCCGGGCGCGGCGGTCGCCCGGCTGCGCCGGCGGTTGAGCGGAGGCAAAGCCTGACCATGTGCGGCATTAACGGCATCTTACAATTCGACGGTCCGGCTCGCCCGGAGATCGTGCAGCGCATGACCGACTGCCTGGCCCACCGCGGGCCAGACGGCGGCGGGCTGCATGTGCAAGACCGGCTGGGCCTGGGGCATCGCCGCCTGGCGATCATCGACCCGGCCGGAGGCGTCCAGCCGCTCTCGAACCCGCAGCAAGACCTGTGGATCACCTACAACGGCGAGCTGTACAACTACCTCGACCTGCGCCAGCAGTTAAGCGCCAAAGGCTACACCTTCCGCACCCATTCGGACACCGAAACCGTGCTGTACGCCTATCAGGAATGGGGGCCGCAGTGCGTCGAACGATTCCGGGGCATGTTTGCCTTTGCGATTGGCGATTTCAAAGCGGGTCGGCTGTTTCTGGCCCGCGACCCATTGGGCATCAAACCGCTTTACTATATTCACCAGGCAAACCGCTTTGCTTTCGCTTCCGAAATCCAGGCTCTGCGCGCCTTGCCCGACTTTCCGGTCGAACTGAACCTGCCGGCCATCGACCAATATCTGTGGCTGCAATACATTCCCGCCCCGCAGACCGTCTTCGAGCAGGTTTTCAAGCTGCCTCCGGCCCATCGGATGATGGTTGACTTCGCCGGGCGAACGAATGGGCCGGAAGCCTACTGGCAGTTGGAGTTCCGGCCCAACCTGGCCCGCAGCCAGGCCGAATGGATCGAGGCGCTGGACGAGGCGCTGCGCGCTTCGGTGCGCGCTCACCTGGTTTCGGATGTACCTTTTGGGGCTTTTCTTTCGGGCGGGGTCGATTCCAGCGCGGTGGTGGCCTACATGGCCCAAATTCTGAACCGGCCGGTGCAAACCTTCACCATCGGCTTCGAGCAGGCCGCCTATGACGAATCGGCCTACGCCCAACAGGCAGCCCAACGCTGGGGGACAGAGCATCACCTGGAGATCGTGCGCCCCGATGCGTTGGAAATCTTGCCCGACCTGGCCCGCCATTACGGCGAGCCGTTTGGCGATAGCTCAGCCATTCCCACGTATTACGTCAGCCGGATGGCGCGCCAGTATGCGCCAATGGTGCTATCGGGGGATGGCGGCGACGAAGCCTTTGCCGGATACCAGTCCTACCTGGGCTGGATGGAATGGCTGGCGCACGACGATCTGCGCCGCAAGCCGCTCTGGAAGCGAGCGGCCTATCCGCTGGCGCGTAAGCTGCTGCCGCAGCGCTACCCCGACCCCCAAAACCGCCGCCCCAGCCTGGCGAACTGGCTGCGTTTTATCGAATACCTGGGCCGCGGCCAGCGCAGCGCGCTGTGGCGGCCGGAATATCGCCGCCTGGTGCAGGATCAAAACCCGGTCTTCGACCGGGCCTATGCCCAGGCGCAGGGCTACCCGCCCGCCAGCCTGGCGCAGTACCTGGACCTGCACACCTACCTGCCCTTCGACATCCTGACCAAGGTCGACGTAGCCAGCATGATGCACGGGCTGGAAGTGCGCACGCCTATCGTCGATGTGCGCGTGATCGAGCTGGCCGCCGCCATCCCGCAGGACCTGTCGATTGGGCGCGGTCCAGGCGGAAGCTGGGAGGGCAAACGCCTGTTGAAACAGGTCTTGCAGCGTTATTACCCGGCGGAATTTCTCAACCGGCCCAAGATGGGGTTTGCCGTCCCCATCCAGGACTGGCTGGGCGGGGATGGGCGCGGCGCGGCGCTGCGCCAGCGGCTGCTGGGGCCAGAATCGAGCCTGCAAGCCTGGTTCGACCCCGCCGCCATCGCCAGCCTGATCGAGCGGGGCCAGGCTCGCGGGCTGTGGCTGCTGCTGTTCCTCGAAGAATGGCTGCGCCAGAACCAGGCCGCCCGGCGGGACGCGTGAGCGCCCGGCTGGCTGGCAGGCGGGCCATCATCGTTTTGGGCGGCCTGGAGCTGGGCGGCTCGGAACGCCAGGCGCTGCACCTGGCGCGCTGGTTGAAGCAAACCGAGGCCATGCAGGTCGAAATCTGGGGCTTCAGCCCGCCTGGTCAGGCGGCGATTCTGTGCGATCAGATTGGCGTGGCCTGGCGCAGCCTGCCCTTTCCCTGGAAAGCCGGGTGGGGCCATAAGCTGAGCGGCCTGTGGAGCTTCTGGCAAACGCTGCGCCGCGCCCGGCCGGAGATCTTGCTGCCTTATACCGTGCTGCCCAATATCCTGTGCGGGCTGACCTGGCGACTGAGCGGGGCGCGGCTGTGCCTGTGGAACCAGCGCGACGCCGGCGACCGGTCGTATTCGTTCAAGATGCAGCGGCTGGCCGCCCGGCTGACGCCCGCCTTTGCGGCCAATTCGTCCACCGGGGCGGCTTACCTGCAGCAGGGCCTGGGCGTGGCGGGCCAGAAGATCCGCCTGATTCCCAACGGCGTGGTCGACGAACCACCGGCCCAGGATCGGGCCGCCTGGCGGCGGCAGATGGGCGTAGGAGAGCAGGATTTTGTCGCTTGCATGATCGCCAACCTGCGCCAGCCCAAAGATCACGCCACCCTCATCCGCGCCTGGCGGCAGGTGATCGACCAGACCGGCCCCGCCGCCCGCCTGGCCCTGGCCGGGCAGCCGATGGAGGCGGCTCCCGCCCTGCAAGACCTGACCCGCCAACTGGGCCTGGAAGACCAGGTTTTGTTCCTGGGGCAGGTGAGCGATGTCAGCGGTCTGCTCCAGGCCGCCGACCTGGGCGTGTTCAGCTCGCGCTCCGAGGGCAGCCCCAACGGGGTTCTGGAGGCCATGGCGGCCGGGCTGGCCGTGGTCGCTACCGACCTGCCGGGCATTCGGGCCGCCTGCGGCGAGGGCGACGACTGCCTGGCCGCGCCGGGCGACGCCGCCGGGCTGGCCCAGCGCATCCTGGCCCTGTATGCCGACGCCGGGCGGCGCGCTCGCCTGGGACAGGCCAACCGGCAGCGCGTGGCGCGTGAATTCAGCCTGGAAGCCATGTGCCAGGCCACGAGTCAATACATCGCCGCCCAACTGCCGCCGCGCCGCGGCGGGTAAGCCTCTCCAGACAAACTTCGACCATGCTGGCGCTGCTTCCCGTTCTGTTCTTTCTCCTCACTGGCTTCGCCTTCTGGCGCAGTTGGGGCGGCCTGCGCCGGGCCTTTCTGGCCTCGGCGCTGGTGTGGGGCGCCTGGGTTGGGCTGCTGAACGAGGCGTTGTCGCTGTTGGGATGGCTTTCGGCCGCCGCCCTGGCGGCGGCCTGGGCGGCAGCCGCAGCCGCCGCGGGCTGGCTGGCCTGGAAGCGCCGGGGCAAAGCCGGGCCGCCCATGCTGCATCTGGAGGCCGGTTGGTTGGAGCGCGGGCAGGTATTGGGCCTGTTCCTGATCGTAGCCCTGGTGGGGGTCACCGCCTGGACGGCCCCGCCCAATAACTTCGATTCGATGACCTATCACCTCAGCCGGGTGGCCCACTGGGCGCAGAATCAAAGCCTGGCGTTTTACCCCACCCACATTTTGCGCCAACTGCACTATGCCCCTGGGGCGGAATATCTGATCCTGCAATTTCAAATCCTGTCGGGCGGCGACCGCTTTGCCAACCTGGTGCAGTGGTTCAGCCTGGTGGGCAGCCTCCTGGGGGTCTCCCTCCTGGCGCAAACGTTGGGGGCCAACCGGCGCGGGCAGCTTGGGGCAGCGATTGCCTGCGCCACGCTGCCGATGGGCATTCTGCAAGGTTCCAGCACCCAGACCGATTACGTGACCGCCTTCTGGCTGGTCAACCTGGTCTATTGGGGAATGGCGCTGATGCAGCCGGAGGCGGGCTGGGAAACCGCCCTGGCGGCCGGGGCGGCCCTGGGGCTGGCCGTGTTGACCAAAGCCACGGCCTACATCTACGCCTTGCCCTTCGCACTGTGGATCGGCTTCCGCCTGCTGCGCAGAAGGGGCCGGGGGGTGCGGCTGGGGATCGTGATGGTGGGATGCGTGCTGCTGCTCAATGCGGGTCATCTGCTGCGCAACCAGCAGCTTTTTCACTCCCCCCTGGGGCCGGCCGAGGAAGCGGCGGGTGTGACCAACCAGACCTTCAGCCTGCCCGCCATCGGATCGAACCTGGCGCGCAACCTGGCCCTGCACATCGGCACGCCGTTCCCGGCCGTCAACCGGCGGCTGGAAGCGGGGATTCAGGCCCTGCACGCCGGGCTGGGGATTTCCGCCGACGACCCGCGTACCACCTTTGCGGGAGTCGCCTTCCAGGTGGGGCAGCTTTCCAATCACGAAGATTACGCCGGCAACCCGCTTCAGTTGGGGCTGATCGGGCTGGCCGCCCTCGGCGTGCGCCTGCACCCCGGCGCATCCCGCGCCAGCCGGTTGTATTTGCTGGCCTGCGCCGCGGGCGGGCTGTTCTTCTGCGCCTCACTCAAATGGCAGCCCTGGAACAGCCGCCTGCACCTGCCGCTGTTTGTGCTGGCCTCGCCCCTGGTGGGCTATGCGCTGGCGTTGGCGGCCGAGCGTGTAAAGACCCGCCGGATCATCGATCTGCTCCTGCTGGCCGTATTAATCAGTGCTGCTCCGTGGGCGCTGCGCAATCGTCTGCGGCCCTTGATGGGCGAGAACAGCATCTTCCGTTCCAGCCGGGCAGAAGCCTACTTTAACAACCAGCCTCAACTGCGCCAGCCCTATCTGCAAGCAGCCCAGGCCCTTCAAGACCTGGGCTGCCAGCGGGTGGGGCTGATCCTGGGGGCCGATGACTGGGAATATCCGCTGTGGGCCCTGACCGCCCGCAGCGGCCCAGACCAGATTATCTTCGAGCATGTAGACGTGACCAATATTTCTGGGCGCACAACCGGCGCTGCGCCGCCCTGCGCCATCCTCAAGACGGGCGGTAATCTTCCGCCCGCGCTGGCGCTCTCCGGGCGCGACTATGCCAAAGCCTGGGAGGCCGCCCCTGTGGCAATTTACGCGGCTCGCCAACCATGAAAATCTTACGTGTGAATACCTTTGACCAGGGCGGTGGAGCGGAAAAGATCGCCTGGGCCCTGTTCGACGCCGAGCGCCGGGCGGGCCACCTCAGCCGCCTGGTGGTGACGGAAAAACGCTCGTGCGACCCAGACGTGCTGGAAGCGCTTAGGCCGCCCGAACCGGGCGCCTGGGGACGCTGGATGCTGCGCGTCATGCAGCGGTTGAAGCCCATCCACCATCCAGGCTCCGAGCGGGGCCGGGCGCTGTATACCCGCCTGCCCAGCGCCCTCCAACGCCTGGCCGGGGTGGAGGTGTTCGACTTCCCGGCCACTTACCGCCTGTTTGAGCTGGCTGGTTTCCGGCCCGACCTGCTGCATCTGCATAACCTGCACCATCAATACGGGTACTTCGACCTGCGCGCCCTGCCTTTTTTCAGCCGCCAGCTTCCCGTGGTAGTCACGCTGCACGACGCCTGGCTGTTGAGCGGCCACTGCGCCCATTCATTGGCTTGCCCGCGCTGGCAGACCGGCTGCGGCCGCTGCCCCGATCTGAGCATCTACCCGCCCGTCCGGCGTGACGCCACCGCGCACAACTGGCAGGTTAAGCGCCGCATCTACCAGCGCAGCCGCGTATACATAGCCACCCCCAGCCGCTGGCTGATGGACAAAGTGCAGCGCTCGATCCTTCAACCGGCCAGCGTAGAAGCCAGGGTCATTTCCGAAGGCATCGACACAGACGCATTCCACCCACCCGCAGACCAGGCCGAAGCGCGCCGCCAGCTTGGGCTGCCGCCGGAACAACCCATTCTGCTCTTCACCGCCAGTGGGATTCGCGCCAACCCGTTCAAAGATTATCAGACTCTGCGGCGGGCTTTTGAGCGCCTCGCCCAACAATCGCCAACCCCCGTTTTGCTGCTGGCCCTGGGCGAAGCCGGGCCGAGCGAATTCATCCAGGGCGCCGAACTGCGTTTTATCCCCTTCCAGCCTCGTCCAGAGCGGGTGGCGCAGTATTATCAGGCCGCCGATCTGTATCTGCACGCGGCCCGGGCGGATACCTTCCCCAGCACGGTGCTGGAAGCGCTGGCGTGCGGGCTTCCAGTGGTCGCCAGCGCAGTAGGAGGCATTCCCGAACAGGTGCAGGAAGGACAAACCGGGTTCCTGGTTCCGCCCGGCAACGCCGAAACGCTGGCCGGGCAAACCCTGCGCCTGCTGGCTGAGCCAGAGCTGCGGCGCGGTTTGGGCCGTCAGGCCGCCGCCGACGCCCGGCGGCGCTTTGACCAGCGCGGAATGATCGCCGCTTACCAGGGCTGGTTCGAAGAGATGATCGCTGGCTGGCAGCCGGGCTGAGGCGGCAGCCAGCCAGGCCAGCTCTACCCGCCTT
>CAYQDU010000014.1:0-40243 GCA_964416275.1 uncultured Anaerolinea sp.
TCCATTAATTTTTCGGCGGCGCAGCCATCGAAAAATTAAGTCCGGTATGCCAATCCTCGCGGCTTTGCTGGGTCGGTCGCCCGGCCCCAATTGTAGCGAGGTTCCAGGGATCGATCCGAAAACTTGTTGATACCAGAATCAACCTCAATTTTCGGAAAGGTTCCAGGGTTATCTTTTGGAGGGGAAAGATGACGGGCGATGGCGCGCCCGGAAGGCTTCCGCTGACCTTTCGATTTTCCCGGCGACCAGGCAGCCAGCCTGGCCGGTCTCCGGTTAGCCCACCCCTGCGGGTGGGAACCTTCATCCTCGTCATCTGAGCGCCCGGCCCAACACAGCTTGCAACCCCTGCCGCGGCCTGGTTCATCTCAGCTCATGCGCTGTCTTTTCCCAAAACGCTCACAGTGTGCAGTCACCTCCGGTTTCTCTAAATATCGACCTACCCGGCCATTATACCATCGGAAAAATCGAGTTCTTTCGGCTGCGCCGGAAGAATTCCTGTATTTTGGGGTTCGTAAGCGGCTACGCCGCCCGGTAGCGCTCCATTAGAATTTTGGTTCTTCCGGCTTGGCCGGGAAAATTTCTATTCCCGCTTTCGGCGGAAGAGCCAGTTATCTTCAGCGGAGATTGTGGAGTGCAGCCTTACAATCTCCGCTGAAGATAACTTTCTTCATCCAATGTTATAATCGAACCCCAGGAGATGACGCCGCGTGAACGATAAACAACCCAGTTCGCGTTACTGTTTTGTATGTGGGGTGGAGAACCCGGTTGGGCTGCACGTCCACTTTTATACCACCGCTCCGGGAGAAGTGAGCGCAGAGGTGATCCTGCCGGAGCATTACCAGGGCTACCCCGGCATCACCCACGGCGGAATTATCGCCGCTCTGCTGGACGAGGCTGCCGGGCGCTCGCAGATGGGCGATGGGGCCGAACCGCGCTTCATGTTCACGGCGCGCTTGAACATCCAATATCGCAAGAACGTCCCCACTGAACAGCCCTTGAAACTGGTGGGGCGGGCCGGGGCGCTTAAGAACCGCAGCGCCGTGGCTGCCAGCGCCCTCTATGCCCCCGACGGCGCGCTGCTGGCCGAGGCGGAGGCGATCCTGGTGCGTGTGCCGCCTGAAATGACCCATGCCGCCGACCTGGAAACCCTGGGCTGGAAGGTCTATCCCGACGAAGAATGAGAATTTCTGGCTCTTCCGCCGAAGGCGGGTACTTATCTATCTTTTGGGTAAACGGTGGGGTGTAGCCCCACCATTTACCCAAAAGATAACTTCTTCTCCGGCGAAGCCGGAAGAGCCGAAGTTCTGAACAGCAAAATACTTTCAGAGCTATTTTAATAGAGCGACAAAACATGGAGAGCGCAGCATGATTATCGAATATAACCGTCCTGAGACGATTGAACAGGCCCTGGCCCTGCTGGGGCGGACCGCCCCTAAGACCGTGCCGCTCGGCGGCGGGTCGGCGCTGAACCGGCCTTCGGAGGAAGCCCTGGCGGTGGTCGATTTACAGGCCCTGGGGCTGAATACTTGCTCGTTGCAAGGCAACACCGTTCACCTGGGCGCCACGCTTACCTTACAGTCTCTGCTGGAGGCCTTTGAGACGTCCACCTTTGCCGGGTCGGGACTGTTGCCTGCCCTGGCTCAGGCCGTTACCCACGAGGCCAGCTACAACCTGCGCCAGGTGGGAACGGTGGCCGGGACGCTGGTATCCGCCGACGGCCGCTCGCCGTTTGCCACGGCCCTGCTGGCGCTGGACGCCGCCCTGACCCTGCTGCCCGGCGACGAAACTCTGCCGGTGGGCGATGTGCTGCCGCTGCGGGCCGAGCGCCTGAGCGGCAAGCTGATCGTCCGGGTGAGCCTGCCCTCCAATGCCCGCCTGAGCTACCAGTCGGTAGCCCGCACCCCGGCCGACCGGCCGGTGGTTTGCGCCGCGGTGGCGGTGTGGCCTTCCGGTCGCACGCGGGTGACCCTGGGCGGTTACGGCGCTTGCCCGCTGTTGGCCTTTGACGGGGCCGAGCCGGCCGGGGCCGAGACGGCGGCCCGCAACGCCTTCAGCCAGGCCAGCGACGAGTGGGCCAGCGCCGAATATCGCCAGGAAGCGGCTGCCGCCCTGGTCAAGCGGGCGCTGGAATAACGCCTGGCCTCGAAGATATAAGGCTCTTCCGGCTTCGCCGGTATCTTTTGGGGAGAATGTGTGGATCCGCCCCACGGTACTACCCCAGTAAAGCGTGGAGCGGGCCTGGCGCTCTTTGAGCGCCTTCAAAAAAGAGATATTGTGCGGATTTTGTCGCACGAAGTGCCACAAAGTCCGCGATTACCTCTCTTTTGGCGAAGCTTGCCAGCCAGCTCCACCACGGTTGAGTGGAGATCTGCCGGCGGAAGAGCCAAATATAACAAGTATGGTTGGAGGGTGGTTGCGCTGCGCAGCCACGCAATCACCCCCTTAGAAAATTCCCGCCTTCGGCGGAAGAGTTATCTGGATTCAAGCAAGGGGAGAAATAGAGGTTGCTATGCCGATGATTCACGGGTTTGAATTGGTAGAAGAACGGATGATCCCAGAGATGAACACCCGCGCTCGCTGGTTTCGCCACCTGCGCAGCGGGGCGCAGCTCCTCTCGATGGAGAATGACGACGAGAACAAGGTCTTTATGATCGCCCTGCGCACCCCGCCGGAGGATTCCAGTGGGGTGGCGCATATCATGGAACATTCGGTGCTGTGCGGCTCGCAGAAATACCCGGTCAAAGAGCCGTTTGTAGAGCTGCTTAAAGGCTCGCTCAATACATTCCTCAATGCCTTTACCTACCCGGATAAAACCTGCTATCCGGTCGCCAGCCAGAACTTGCAGGATTTCTACAATCTGATCGACGTGTACGTGGATGCGGTCTTTCACCCGCTCATCCCGCCGCACATCTTGCAGCAGGAAGGCTGGCATTACGAGCTGGAAGCCCTCGACGCGCCGCTGCACTATAAGGGCGTGGTCTACAACGAGATGAAAGGGGCCTATTCCAACCCCGACGACGTGCTGGGCGACCAGGCCCGCATGTCGTTGTTCCCCAACACACCCTATGGGGTCGATTCGGGCGGCGATCCGCGCCACATCCCCGACCTGACCTATGCCTATTTCCAGAACTTCCATCAAAAGTTTTATCACCCCTCCAACGCCCGCATCTTTTTCTACGGCAACGACGACCCCGAAGAGCGCCTGCGCCGCATGGACGGTTATCTGAGCGCGTATGAGGCCATCGACGTCGATTCGGCCATCCCGCTCCAACCGCGCTTCGACGCGCCCCGCCGGGTGACGGCTTACTTTGACCCCGGCGACGACCCGGCCAATGACAAGGGCCGCCTGGTGGTCAACTGGCTGCTGGACGAGGCCGGCAACCCGGAAACCAGCCTGGGCCTGTCGATCCTGACCCACATCTTACTCGGCACGCCGGCCTCGCCGCTGCGCAAGGCCCTGATCGACTCGGGCCTGGGCGAAGACCTGGCCGGGGTGGGCCTGGAAGACGAGCTGCGCCAGATGTACTTCTCTACCGGCCTGCAGGGCATCGCCGTGCGGCCCGACCATACCCTGGCGGCCGGCGAGCAGGTGGAGGCGTTGATCCTCGACACGCTGAAAGCCTTGGCCGAAGGCGGGATTGACCCCGGCCAGGTAGCGGCCTCGATGAACACGGTTGAGTTCCGCCTGCGTGAGTTCAATTTCGGCTCGTTCCCGCGCGGCATCGTCGCCAGCCTGCGCTCGCTCGGCGCCTGGTTGTACGATGGCGACCCGTTCGCTGCGCTGGCCTTCGAAGCCCCGCTGCAAGCCATCCAAGGCAAACTGGCCGCCGGCGAGCAGTACTTCGAGGGTCTGCTGCGGCGCTATTTCCTGGAGAACCCCCATCGCACCACCCTGATCTTGCAGCCAGAGCCGGGCTATAGCCAGCGCCAGGAAGCCGATAAGACCCGCCGCCTGGAAGCGGCGCGGGAGAAAATGAGCCGGGCCGACCTGGAAGCTGTCATCGAAAACACCCGCCGTCTGAAGGAAATTCAGGAGACGCCCGATACCCCGGAAGCCCTGGCAACCCTGCCCAGCCTGCGCCTGGAAGACCTGGATCGCCAGAATAAGCTCCTCCCGCTCCGCCTGGGGGAGGCCGAGGGCTGCAATCTGCTGTATCACGACCTGTTTACCAATGGCCTGTTGTACCTCGACCTGGGCCTTGATCTGCACCTGCTGCCGCAGGAATTGCTGCCCTACGCGCCGCTCTTTGGGCGGGCGCTGTTCGAAATCGGCACGCAGACCGAAGACTTTGTGCGCCTGTCGCAGCGCATCGGGCGCGCCACCGGCGGCATCCGCCCGGTGACGCTCAACACCCCGGTGCGTAGGGCCGAGGCGGCCGCCAGCTGGTTGTTCCTGCGTGGCAAGGCCACCGTGGCCCAGGCTCCAGAGTTGTTGCACATCTTGCGCGACGTTTTGTTGACCGTGCGCCTGGATCATCGCGAGCGCTTCCGCCAGATGGTGCTGGAAGAGAAAGCCGGGCTGGAGGGCGGGCTGGTTCCCGGCGGCCACCGGGTGGTCAATACCCGCTTGCGGGCCCGCTTCAACGAGGCCGGATGGGCGGAGGAGCAGATGAGCGGCCTGGATCAGCTTTTCTTCGTGCGCAAGCTGGCCCAAGCGGTGGACGCCGATTGGCCGGGCGTGCTGGCCAAGCTGGAGCAAATCCGCCAGATTCTGGTCAACCGCCAGGCCATGCTGGCGAACGTGACCCTGGACGCAGCCAACTGGGCCAAACTGGAGCCGGAACTGCGGGCATTCCTGGGCGGGCTGCCCGGCGCCGCCCCGGCCCCGGCCGCCTGGCGGGCGGCGTCGTTTGTCTCAAATGAGGGGCTGACTATCCCGGCCCAGGTGAATTACGTGGGCCAGGGAGCCAACCTGTACCAGCTGGGCTACCAGATGGATGGCTCGGTGAACGTCATCACCAACTACCTGGCCTCCACCTGGCTGTGGGAGCGGGTGCGGGTGCAGGGCGGGGCGTATGGCGGGTTCTGCCTGTTCAATCACCGCTCTGGGGTGTTTACCTACCTCTCGTATCGCGACCCCAACCTGCTGGCCACCCTGGATAACTACGCCGGGGCGGCCGATTTCCTGCGCACGCTCGACCTCAGCCCGGAAGAGCTGACCAAGAGCATCATCGGCGCGATTGGCGAGATGGATACCTACCAGCTTCCCGACGCCAAGGGCTTCACATCGCTGGTGCGCTACCTGGCCGGCGATACCGACGCCGAGCGCCAGCTGTGGCGTGAGCAAATCCTGAGCGCCAGTGTGGAGGATTTCCACGCTTTTGGCGAAGCGCTGGCCCAACTGAGCCAGCAGGGCCCGGTGGTGGTGTTAGGCTCGGCCGAGGCGATTCAGAAAGCCAACCAGGCGCGAGGGGAGTTCCTGGAGGTAAAGAAAGTGATGTAGCTCTTGTTTGGGATCTATAGGGAGAGTTGGCGGGCGGCGTAGCCGCCCGCCAACTCTCCCTATAGAAATTTCCCCGGCCGCCCTAAATCTGCCTGACAACTTGCTTCCCCCGCAAAACCCCCTCCGTGTTAGAATTAATGGTTAGAACCTCCCGCGCCGGCGGATGTGCGGCGCAAGCTTATCCTGAATCAGACGCCGCGCCGCTCTCCGGCGGCGCAAGCTAAATCGAGAGACTATGAAAACCCTCCACCTCACCATTAACCAAACCTCCCACGAAATTCTGGCTGCCCCCGGCGAAACGCTCCTGGCGGTATTGCGCCGGTTGGGTTACTACTCCGTCAAGCATGGCTGCGAGACCGGCGAGTGCGGGGCCTGTGCTGTGCTGTTGGATGGCAAGCCCACCAACACCTGCGTGATGCTGGCCGCCCAGGCCGAAGGCCATACCATCCAGACGATTGAAGCCTTAGGCGAGCACCCCGACCAGGGCTGGAAGACCAGCAACGGGCTGCACCCGCTCCAGCAGGCGTTTGTCGAGAGCGGCGCGATCCAGTGCGGTTACTGCACCCCGGCCCAAATTCTGGCCGCCAAGTCTTTGCTCGAACGCAACCCCAACCCAACCGAAGACGAAGTGCGGGAGGCCCTATCGGGCGTGCTGTGCCGCTGCACGGGCTATGTAAAGCCGGTGCAGGCGGTGCTGCGGGCGGCGGCCATTCTGCGCGGCGAGGCCGTGGAGCCGCTGCTGCCAGAACAGGGCGGCCAAACGCCCATCCCCGCCCCCGCCGAGTGGCTCGGCGGCGCAGCCGGGCCGGAGGCAGGCGATGAATCCCCGGTCGAAGCCTTGCCGCCGGCCGGCGAGGTGGAGACCCAAACCCGCCTGATGCCGCGCATCACCGTGGCCCCGCAGACCGAAGCCTGGAGCAGCGTGGGCAAGCCCGAAAAGAAGGTCGATGCCTATAAGCTGGTGCAGGGCAAGCCCGCCTTTACCGCCGACCTGGAAATGCGCGGCCTGTTGATTGCCAAAGTGCTGCACAGCCCGCTGGCTCATGCTCGCATCAAACGCATCGACGTCAGCAAAGCCCGCGCCCTGCCCGGCGTGGCCGCTGTGCTGACCTGGCAGGACCTCCCGCGGGTGGTCTACTCTACCGCCGGGCAGTCGGACCCCATCCCTGGCCCGCTGGACAGCTTCTCGCTGGATAACAAGGTGCGCTTCGTGGGCGACCGGGTGGCCTTCGTGGCCGCCGAGAGCGAGCAGATCGCCGAGCAGGCCCTGCGCCTGATCGAAGTCGAATATGAGCCGCTGCCTGAATTGTTCGATCCGCGCCAATCGCTCCAGCCCGGCGCGCCGATCTTGCACGACGAGCCGGAATATCAGAACTTTGCCGATTCCGACCCTACTCGCAATCTGGCGGCCCATATCCACATTGACATCGGCGATGTGGAAAAAGGCTTTGCCGAAGCCGATTATATTTTCGAGGCCGATTACGAAGTGCCGAAGGTGCAGCACGCCCATATCGAGCCGCATGTGGTGGTGACGTACTGGGACGAGGACGACCGGCTGGTGATCCGCACCAGCACCCAGGTGCCGTTCCACGCCCGGCGGGTGCTGGCCCCGGTGCTGGGCCTGCCGATGAAGCGCATCCGCATCGTCAAGCCGCGCATTGGCGGCGGTTTCGGCGGCAAGCAAGAGATCATGATTGAAGACGTGGCCGCCCACCTGACTATCGCCACCCGCCGCCCGGTGCTGTACGAATACAGCCGTGAAGAAGAATTCATCGCCGGGCGCTCGCGCCATCCGATGATCGTCCACATGAAGACCGGGGTGAAGAAAGACGGCACGCTGACCGCCAACGCCATGCACGCCCTGAGCGACACCGGGGCCTACGGCTGCCACGCCCTGACGGTGACCGGCAACACCGGCCACAAGGCCATGGCCCTGTACGTGGGCGACGGGTCCTATCGTCAATCGCCCAACATCCAGTTCCATGCCGATATCGTCTACACCAATCATCCGCCGGCCGGGGCTTTCCGCGGCTATGGCGTGCCGCAGGGCTACTGGCCGGTGGAGCGTCACATGGAGATGATTGCCCGCAAGCTGAACCTGGACCCGATCGCCTTCCGCTTGAAGAACAGCCTGCGGGCCGGCGAGCTGCATCCCTTCAGCACCGCCTGGAGCGAAGGCCGCGAGCCTCGCCCGGAGACTGTCGAGACCTGCGCCCTGGAGGCCTGCGCCGCCCAGGGCCGGGCGGTGATTGGCTGGGATCAGAAATACACCAACCCCGAATGGCGCAGCGTGCCGGGCCAGCCGCACCTGCGCCGGGGCATCGGCGTGGCCCTGGTGATGCAAGGCACAGCTATCCCTTACCTGGACATGGGCGGGGCCAGCCTGAAAATGAACGACGACGGTTCGTTCAACCTGCTGATCGGCGCTACCGACCTCGGCACCGGTTCGGATACGGTGTTAGGCCAGATGGCGGCCGAGACGTTGGGCGTGCCGCTGGACGATATTGTAGTTTACTCTTCGGACACCGACTTCACTCCCTTTGACGTAGGCGCTTACGCCTCCAGCACCACCTATATCTCTGGGGCGGCGGTGGCGAAGGCCGCCCAGTTGGTGGCCGAGCGCATCCGCCTGCGGGCGGCTAATATGCTCAATGCGCGGGCGGGAAAATCGGCCGAAGGCAGCCGCCCGGCTGAGGTGCTGCCCGACCAGATCCGCCTGGCCGACCGCCAGGCCATCGCCCCGGATGGGCGGTCGGTGACGATGCAGGAGATCGCCTATAATTCGCTGCACCACGAAGACCAGGAGCAGATCATGGCGGTGGCCTCGTTCAAGTCACCCTCCTCGCCGCCGCCTTTTGCAGCCCAGTTTGCCGAAGTGACCGTGGATACCCAGACTGGCGCAGTAACGGTGGACCGCCTGGTGATGGCCCTCGACTCGGGGGTAATCGTCAACCCCATCACCGCCTCCGGGCAGGTGGAAGGCGGCATGGTGCAGGCCCTGGGCTATGCGGTTTGCGAGGAAATGCGGTATGATGAGCGCGGCCGCGCTCGCGAACGCGACCTGAGCGATTACCACATCTTCCAGGCCCATGAAACGCCGCGCCTGGACACGATCTTCATCGAGACCTTTGAGCCGAGCCACCCGTTTGGGGTCAAGGCGGTGGCTGAAATCCCGATGGATGGGGTGGCCCCGGCAGTGGGCAATGCCATTCTCGATGCCTGCGGGGCCGATCTGCACGTTATTCCCGCCACGCCAGAGCGCATCTGGCAGGCTTTACCTAAGTAACCATAAGGCTTGACTGCCCTCCTCTCCGCCTGCCTCCCCCTGCTGGGGGCGCGGCGGGGGCGAGGGGGATTTCAGGAGGAGCTGTTATCTATGCCCCCAATCTACGTGATTGGACACGTCAACCCGGATACCGATTCGATTGCCGCCGCGGTGGGCTACGCCTGGCTGCTGCGCGAGCGGGATGGCGTGGAAGCCATTGCCGCCCGCGCCGGGGCTACTAACCCCCAGACCACCTGGGCTTTGAAGCGCCTTAAGCTGGATGCGCCTGTTCTGCTGACCGACGCTTCGCCGCGCTTCGAGAGCGTGATGCGCCGCCTGGACACCGCCGCCCCCGACAGCCCCATGCGCGATGCCTGGGCCATCCTCAACCGCACCGGCGGCGTGGCCCCCATCGTCACCCCCGAAGACGGCAAGCCGGCCGGGATGATTACCGGGCTAAGCCTGTTCAACTTCCTGGCTCGCTATATTGGCCCTCACCCCCGCCGCCAGGAGACCAAAATCTCGGCCGTGCTGGACATGCCCTGCAGTGAAGCCTGCGATGGGCATGTGCCGCGCTTCCAGGCCAGCACCCACATCCGCGATGTGTTGAACCGTATTTTGCGCGAAGAACATTCCGACTTTTTGATTGTGGACGACAAAGGCGCTTACCTGGGCGTAGCCCGCCAAAGCGACGCCCTCAACCCGCCCCGCCTGCGGATTGTGTTGGTAGATCATAACGAGCCGGGCCAGGCCCTGGGCGCATTGGAAGAAGCCGAACTGCTGGAAATCCTCGATCATCATCGCCTGGGTAATCTGGCGACCCATACGCCGATCAAGTTCTCGGTGGATATTGTGGGCAGCACCAGCACCCTGGTCTCTGAGCGCATTGAGGAGGCCGGGCTGAGCGCCCCACCGCCCATCGCCGGGCTGCTGCTTTCGGGCCTGCTCTCGGATACCCTGATCCTGACCTCGCCCACCACCACCGAGCGCGACCGCTGCGCCGCCGAGCGCCTGGGGCGCTGGGCTTTCGTGCGCAACGGCCCATTGGCCGGAGAGACCATCGAGAGCTATGGCCGGGCGCTGGTCGATTCGGGGGCCGGGCTGTCCTCGCGCCCGCCGGAGAACATCGTCAGCACCGATCTGAAGCTGTACGCCGCCGGCGGCTACGAGTTTGCCATCGCCCAGGTGGAAGTGACCGACCTGCGCCAGTTGAACGAACATCTCGAATCGCTGCGTGAGGCTCTGGAAGACCTGCGCGGCCAGCGCGGGCTGGATTTTGCCATGCTGATGGTCACGGACGTGGTGGATAATATCAGCCGGTTGGTAACGGTCAAAGAGCCGGCTGCGCTGGACGATTTGCCCTATCCGCGCCAGCCCGATGATACCCGCCTGGCGCCGGGAGTGGTGTCGCGCAAGAAACAGCTTTTGCCCACCGTGTTGGGCCTGTTGGAGGTGTAATCCATGTCTGTGTATCAGGCGTTGGCCGAGTTGGAAAAACGCAACGGGGCCGGGGCGCTCTGCACCGTGGTGCGCAGCCGCGGCTCTACCCCCCGGCATACCGGCAGCAAGCTGCTGGTCTACCCGGATGGCTCATTTATCGGTACGGTGGGCGGCGGTGAGATGGAAAACCGGGTTCTTGCCGAGGCCAAACAGGCCATTCTGGATGGCCGGCCGCGCTTGCTGGAATACAGTATGACCGACCCCACGCGCGGCGACCCCGGCGTGTGCGGCGGCCAGGTGGAGGTATACGTGGAACCCATTCAGCCGAAGCCAACGGTTGTGGTTATTGGCGCGGGCCATGTGGGCAAAGCGGTGGCCTGGCTGGCCCATTGGTTGGGCTTCCGGGTGGTGGTGAACGACGACCGGCCTGGCTTTGCCACGCCCCAAGAGACCCCCGGCGGAGACGAATACATCCCCACAAAGATGAACGAACTGCCCGGTTATATAGAGATTACCCCCTGGACTTACCTGGTGCTGGCTACCCGCGGCTCGAACGTGGACGTGGAGGGACTTCCGGCCCTGCTCGATAGCCCGGCGACCTATATTGGCGTGATTGGCTCGCAGCGCCGCTGGGCTTATGCTCGTAAGAATATCGAAGCCCAGGGTGTACCGCCTGAAAAGCTCGACCGGGTGCGCTCGCCGATTGGCCTGGAGCTGAACGCTGAAACCCCCGAGGAGATTGCCGTCAGCATCCTGGCCGAGATCATCATGCTGCGCCAGGGCGGGGATGGCGCGGTGATGTCGCAGAAATAGTGGTCTTCCGCCCTTGCCGGAAGCGCCAGATTAGGCTTATTGAGGAGAAATCTAAATGTGGCAAAGTTACTACAGCGTTACCAGTATAGATGAAGCTTTACAAATCCTGGCCGAGCAGCGCGAGAAAGCACGCGTCGTGGCCGGCGGCACCGACCTGCTGCTGGAACTGGAGCGCGGCGTGCGCAAAGGCATCCAGACGCTGATTGACGTGAGCCGCGTGGCCTGCCTGGACGAAATCACAATGGACGAGGACGAGGTGATTCACCTGGGGCCGCTGGTGACGCATAATCACTGCGTGGCCTCCAAGATCATCGTCGAGCGAGCTTTCCCACTGGCCCAGGCGGCCTGGGAAGTGGGAGCGCCGCAGATCCGCAACCGCGGCACGGTGGCCGGGAATCTGATTACGGCCTCGCCCGCCAATGACACGATCACCCCACTGATGGCATTGCGGGCCTCGGTGCGCCTGGCCTCCACGCGCGGCGAGCGGGTGGTGCCGCTCAGCCAATTCTACACCGGCGTGCGCCGCACGGTGATGGAGCCGGACGAAATGCTGGTGGATATTTTCTTCCCCGCCCTGAGCTTCAATCAGCGCGGTACATTTATCAAACTGGGGCTGCGCCGGGCGCAGGCTATCTCGGTGATCGACGTGGCCGTGGTGCTGACGTTTGGGACGCGCTCCGGCGACACTCAGCCCGGTACGCCCTCCGCGGCTAATAAGCTGCAAGATGTAGCCATTACCCTGGGCGCGGTAGCGCCCACGATCATCCATGCCACGAACGCGGAAATCTATCTCAAGGGCCGCGATCTGTGCGAGCCGACGATCACCCACGCAGCCGAGCTTGCCATGCAGGCTGCCCGCCCCATCGACGACGTGCGCGGCTCTGGGGCCTACCGGGCCGAGATGATCCGGGTGTGCGTATCGCGCGCCCTGCACGCCCTGCTTGAGCAGCGCGAGCGGGCCAATTTCCCGGCCGACCCGGTGTTGTTGTGGGGCAAGAAAAACGGCCAGCCGGTGTTGGAACACAGCCAGAAGCATGTGGCTGGTACGCCGATTGTGACCCACATCAACGGCAAAGAATATACCTTCACCAGCGGGCAAGAAAAGACCCTGCTGCGCCTGCTGCGCGAAGAAGCCGGGCTGACCGGCACAAAAGAAGGCTGCGACGAAGGCGAATGCGGGGCCTGCACGGTTTTCCTGGACGGTAAGGCGGTGATGGCCTGCCTGACCCCGGCGGTGCGCGCTCACCAGGCCCACATCGTCACCGTGGAAGGCTTGCAGTTGGAAGACCGGCTGCACCCGGTGCAGCAGGCGTTTATCGAAGAAGGCGCGGTGCAGTGTGGTTACTGCACGCCGGGGCTGTTGATGTCGGCGGCCAAGCTGCTGGAAGAACGCCCACAGCCCAGCCAGGATGAGGTGCGCCAGGCCATCACCGGCAACCTGTGCCGCTGCACCGGCTATTATCGCATCATCCAGGCCATCGAGCGCGCCAGTCAAATCGAAGTCAGCCATTCCTGAGAGGTATGATATGGGAAAATACAAGACTCACCAGACGGCGCCGCCGCCCCGTCCGTATGATATTCACCCCATCTGGCGCGGCATTGGCTGCCTTTTGGTGCTGATTGGCCCGCCAGTGGCCTTTGCCGCCGCTCATTTGCTGGTCGATGAGAACCTGCGCCAGGGCTGGTACCCGCTGCCGCGTGATCTCATGCGCACATTTGTTGTCCCTGGGATTAACTACCCCCTGGCCCATTTTTACGCGTCTCTGGTAGTGGCGGCTGTGCTGCTGTTCCTGGGGTTGGGGCTGTTGATGCTGCTGTACACCATTGTCTACAGCGTCGCCGGGCCGGGGCGCAACCCGCTCGATGCCCCGCCCGTGCGCGAGCGCCCCAAGACGACCGCCCGGCATCGCAAATAAGAGCTGGCAGCGCCAACCCACGCGCCTGTGGAGCGGATACAAAGATATTCCGGTGGTTTTGTCGTATAAAGTGCGACAAAACCACCGTTTGAACTTCTTTTCCGGTGAGCAAAGCTTGCCAGTTGTCCCCGTCACCGCGCCCAGCCCCCAAAACCTAGAGAATTCCCGCCTTTGGCGGAAGAGCCAAAATTAAGACAGTGGGTGAGCCGTATGGAAAGAACCGTCCCTTCGACTGAATCGGAAGAAGTCGAGCTATATCAGCGCACGTACTATTCGCTGCTTCGCT
The DNA here is from genome assembly GCA_964416275.1 of uncultured Anaerolinea sp. Taxonomy (GTDB): domain Bacteria; phylum Chloroflexota; class Anaerolineae; order Anaerolineales; family UBA4823; genus RBG-16-57-11. Next base: position 13,164 of record CAYQDU010000014.1, read on the forward strand.
CCAGCGCAGAGGTCAAAATTCGTTCGCTGGAAGAAGTACATGCCGGGACGAATTCACTGCTGCACCCGGCCGCCCGTCTGTCGCAGCCAGATATGTCGGCCTTCATCTATTCGATCCTGCGCCTGCCAGCCTGCATGCCCAATGTGCAGTTGGTGGTGATGGGCCAGAGCGGCTGGATTTTCGAGAAAGCAGGGTTGAAAGACCTGCGCCAGTGGGAAGAGGTCTTCACCTCCGCCCGACGGCGGCGCACGTTCTACAACGGCAAGGATACGCTGGCTTGCTACATTGCCAGCCGTTCCGACATCGACGATGTAATCCCCCTGCTGACCGCTTATCAGACCGAGTGGAACAAGCTGCACCAAATGCTATCGCGCCTGCCGGCTTCGATTTCGCTCGAAGCCCTGACGCGCGTCCGGTCCGGGTTTTCGCGCCTGGCCGAGATGCTGGAAGCGCCTTCGGACGACCTGGATCGGCTGTACGCTATCTGGGACACCTCTTTCGGCCCCAACCTAGAGCGCATCGCTCGGGCCCCGCTCGACCTGCGGGTGCGCCTGCTCAGCAGTTCGCTCAACGAATACCGCCGGGCGCGCAACGGTTGGTGGGAGAATATTCAACGGGCTATGCCCGATCTGTGCGAGCGCCCGGTATATTTTGTCTCCAGCAATACCCACAGCCTGGCGAATGTGCTGTCGGGGTTTGCCCTGCGCAACGAAGAGCGCCTGGTGCGCTTTCTGGGTCGGCCGGGCAACGGCGGCCTGCTGAACGAATGGCGCGACATCCAGAGCGGGCGCTCTCCTGCCAGCCGCGAGAATTTCCTGTACTACGTGTTCAAGAAGATGCAGCATTCAGACGAGGCCAGGTCTATCAACCGCCAGCAGTCGGCCTACGAGCGCTCGGTGGGGTTCCAGCGCATCCACAGCCAGCGTTCATTCGATGTGGACGCTCAGGTGGCCCGGCTGTCCGACCTGGCGGCCGGCTCGTTCGACCCGCGCCTGGGCGGAGCCGAGCTGAACGGCTGTCTGAAGCGCAGCGAAGCGCTGATCCTGAACATTGATTACCCGCTGGGGCTGGCGGCCTACGACATCCTGGCTGAAGTAGCTTCGCATGCCGGCGAGGTGCGCGGCGTGTACGTGATGGGCAAAGCCGCTACGCTCAACGCGGTGATCGGCGATGTGATGATCTCCAACGTGGTTCACGACGAGCATTCGCGCAACACCTACCTGTTCCCCAACTGCTTCAGCGCCGCCGACGTGGCCCCTTATCTTGCGTATGGCACGGTGCTGGACAACCAGAAATCGGTCACAGTGCAAGGCACCTTCCTGCAAAACATTCGTTATATGGATGTGTTCTACCGGGAGGGCTACACGGTGATCGAGATGGAGGCCGGGCCATATCTTTCGGCCGTGTACGAGATGTATCGCCCGCAGCGCCACCCGGCGAACGAGATTGTCAACCTGTATGGCGTGCCGTTCGACCTGGGCTTTATCCACTATGCTTCGGATACCCCGCTGAGCAAAGGCAAGAACCTGGGGGCCGGCAGCCTGTCATATACCGGCATGGACCCCACCTACGCCGCCACGCTGGCGATTGCGCGCCGGATCTTCGAGCAAGAACGCAAGCGGGTGTAGAACCGGCTATTGGATTTGAAAATTTTGCTTCTGAGGTTATATTTTTGGAAAATGTGTGGCGTAGCCACACATTTTCCAAAAATATAGAAAAATTACCGGATCAACCCTCTTTCGGCGAAGCTTGCCAGTCACCTCCACCACGGTTAAGCGGAGAGCTACCCAGCCGGCGGAAGGGCCGGGGATTTCAAGGGCGGGCTGCCATCGGCAGCCCGCCCTTATGAATCTGACCGCTACACGGCCGCTTTATCCGTAATCGCCAGGGCTTCATCCAAAATCTTGAAGCCCTCGGCCAGCTGCTCTTCGGTGATAATCAGCGGGGGGATAATCAGCACCGTGTGCCAGTGGATGTCTACGAACAGGCCATGCTCTTTGAGATAGGCGCGCAAAGCGGCCATCTCGGGGCTGGAGCCGTTAAAGGGGGCCAGCGGCTCATGGGTTTGGCGGTTGCGCACCAGCTCGATGATCCCGAACAGGCCAATCGAGCGCACTTCGCCCACCGAGGGGTGACTCTCGCCCAGGTCGTTCAACATACGGTGCAGCACCGGGCCCATCTGGGCGGCGTGTTCCACCATGTGATCTGCCTGCATAACCTGGATGTTGGCGATGGCCGCCGCCAGCGAGATAGGGTGGGCGGTGTAGGTCAGCCCGCCTTGATAGACCGTATCGTTGAAACGGGCGGCAATCTCCGGCTTCATTGCCACGCAGCCCAGCGGGGCATAGGCCGAGGTCAGGCCCTTCGCCATGGTCATCAGGTCGGGAACTACGTCCCAGTTTTGGATGGCGAACCATTTGCCGGTGCGTCCAAAGCCGGCCATCACCTCGTCGGCAATCATCAGAATGCCGTATTTGTCGCACAGCGCCCGCACCCCCTGCATGTAACCGGCGGGTGGGATGATAATGCCATTCGTGCCGGTGACCGATTCGAGCAGCACCGCGGCGATGGTCTGCGGCCCCTCGTAGGTGATAATTTCTTCCAGGTGGTTGAGGTAATCCTGGCAGAAATCGGCCTCCGAGATGTTGGGGTTTGTGCGGTGGAAGGTGGAGCGGTAGCGATAGGGGTCGAGGAAATGCACCACGCCGGGCATCAGGTTTGGCTCCCAGGCCACCCGGCGCGGGTCGCCGGTGACGGCCATGGCCCCGGCCGACGCGCCGTGATAGGAGCGATAGCGGGCCAGGATTTTGTGCTTGCCGGTGTAGCCGCGCGCCAGTTTGATGGCGTTTTCGTTGGCATCGGCCCCGCCCAGGGTGTACATAAAATGATCCAGGCTGCCGGGGGTGATCTCGGTCAGCAGCTTGCCCAACAGGGCGCGTGGTTTGGAGGCCATGCCAGGGGCGGCGTAGGCCAGCTCGCGCGCCTGGGCGATGATGGCGTTGATGATGCGCTCATCGCCATGCCCGGCGTTGACGCACATGGTCATCGAGTTGAAGTCCAGGTAGCGCTTGTCGTTCACGTCCCAAAAGTACACGCCTTTGGCGCGCTTGATAGGGATGGGCGCCACCTTCGCCTGCGCCGACCAGGTCCAAAAGCTGTGCTCCAACGCCAGGGGCAGAATTTCGCTATCGGGGATGTCAAAAGTCAGGGTGGAATCCATTCGCTCCTCTTTATATATAAAAAGTAACTGGGGTACGGGATAATTTTCAGAGCCAAAGTAACCACGGATGGCGCGCTGCAAAAAGGTCATTCGCGCGGTTATCCACGAACGAGGCCACGCATACGCAAAGGACTGTACTTGCACAGGGTCATCGACATGAACACCTTGCGGAACAGCCCGGGCAAGCGGGCTTTATTCATGTATTCGTGAAGTATTCGTGGGTGGCCCTATAAGGCAGCCCTTTTGTAGTGCCGTCATCTGTGATTCTGATCTTTATCCCGAACTGACGTAAAAGTACGTCTTTGGGACACGCATTCACACGGGCAAACACGGTTTTACGAAGTGGGTAGGATGCTGCGTCCCATCGCCGCAGCAATTCTCGATCCCCAGAAGCCGTGTCCATCCGGCCAATCCGTGTCCTATGATTTTAGTTTCCCGAATCCTATCACAGATTTGGCTCTTCCGCCGAAGGCGGTGTTTGTCCTATATTTGGCTCTTCCGGCTTCGCCTGGAAAGAGGATTAATCGTGGGTTTTGTCGCACGAAGTGCGACAAAACCCACGGAACAACTCTTTTTGAAGGCGCTCGAAGAGCGCCATGCCTGTTGCATGGGTTTAATGGGGTGATACCGCGTAGCTACATATTCTCCCCAAATGGCGGAAGAACTAGAAATTTTCCCGGCCAAGCCGCAAGAACCATAGATTTAGCCCTTTACGGTGTACGGCTTGTCTGGTATGATTTGGGTCACTTACTTACCGACCGGTAAGTAAGTGGAAGGCTCAGAGATGTCGGAAACGCTGCGCATGTGGGTAGAAATTGTGTTCAATATCTGCTATCTGCTGGTCATCTGGGGGCTGGTAGCGGCTTTTTGGGCCAGACGCGATGGATTGACCGCCGACCTGCGTCGCCAGTCTGACCTGGCGATGTATGCCTTTGCCCTGCTGGCCCTGGGGGATACGGGACATGTGGGCGTTCGGGTGTGGGCCTATGCCTTGGGCGGCCTGGAGGCTACCCTGCCCGTCTTGGGCGGCGCCCTCAGCCTGGTGGGGGTCGGCGCTCTGGCAACGGCTATCACCGTGACCCTGTTCTACGTGCTGATGTTGGAACTGTGGCGGGTGCATTTCAACCGCGTCTACGGCGCATTCGAGTATCTGCTTATCAGCGCCGCGGTTGTGCGCTTGATTGTGATGGTTGCGCCCCTGAACCATTGGGAAGCAGTTGTCCCACCCCAACCCTGGGGCATAATCCGCAACTTGCCGCTGATCATCCAGGGGTTGGGGCTGGCCTATCTGGTTCTGCGGGAGGCGCGCCGGGCCGACGACCGGCCCTTCCTGTGGATTGGGGTCAGCATCCTGGTGTCCTACGCCTGCTATCTGCCGGTGGTGCTGTTTGTGCAGTGGGCGCCCATGCTGGGTATGCTGATGATCCCGAAGACCCTGGCTTACGTGGCGATTGGCTTCATCGCTTACACCTCTCTGCACCCGCGCCGCCAGCGCCGGGCAGCCCTGCGCCCGGTGTAACCGTCGCGCCGGTTAGCGGAGGCCCGTGTGGAATAGAAGACCGCAATTACATACCCATACCTTATACTTTGAGGAGGAAATTGCAATGCTGTACAACGTTGTGCTGTCCATCCACAACCTGGTTCGTTGGGTGGCGCTGATTCTGGGGATCGTAGCCTTTGGGCTGGCCCTGTTGGGCTGGCTGGGCAAGCGCCCCTGGAGCGAGCAGGTGCGCAAAATTGGCTCATTCTTCGGCATGTCGGTTGACATCCAGCTGCTGTTGGGCCTGATTTTGCTGTTCGTCAGCCCCATCACGCGCTCGGCCTTCCAAAACCTCGGCTCGGTTCCGGCCGACAGCCGCTTCTTCGCCCTGGAACACCCTATCAGCATGTTCCTGGGGATTGTGTTTGCCCACCTGGGCAGCATCCTGCCGCGCCGGGTAGAGGCCTCGCCGGCCAAGTTCAAGCGGGCGGCGATCTTCTTCGGCCTGGCGGTGCTGTTCATTCTGGCTGCTATGCCCTGGGCGCGGCCGCTGCTGCGCTTCTAGCCGCGTCGGGCGACCGGGGCGCGTTTGGCTGCGCCCCGGTCGCCCGGCATCTGGAACCACGATGAGCGATCTGCGTTTGCAAATTCTGGCGGCGGCCAAACGCCTGCTCCTGGAGCAGGGGTATCGTGGTCTGTCGATGCGTCAGATTGCTGAGGCGGTGGGGGTCTCGAAGGCCGCCCTGTATTATCATTTCAAGGACAAGGAAGAACTGTTGCTGGCGATCCTCGACGCTTATCTGGGGGAGATGGAAGCCGCGCTGGGCGCATTGACCGCCGCGCCTGGATCGACCCGCCAGAAGATCGTGGCCCTGGTAGAGATGATCTTCTCGCAGCCGGCCGAAAACCGGGCTATCATCCGCCTGTCCAGCCAGGAGATGGCTCAACTCAACCCGCCCTCCCGCCAGGCGTTCGACCTGGGCTACCATCGCAAATTCCTGTTTCCAATCCAGTCTATTCTCGAAAGCGGGATGCGTTCCGGCGAGCTGCGCCCGATGGACCCCGGCGTGGCGACCTGGGCGCTTTTGGGCATGATGTACCCCTATTTTTACCCCGCTCACGCCCGCGATCTGCCCGCCCCGGCGGATGTGGCCCGCCAGTTGGCGGAATTGTTCCTGGATGGGATGACCGCCGGGCGAGTATAATCGCCTGCATGCCCACCAATAAGAAACTCCTCTACGCTAAACTGCTGGTTGCTGTAACGGCCTGGGGCGGTTCGTTTATCGCCACCAAAGTGGCTTTGCGCGACGTGGCCCCTTCGACGGTGGTCTGGCTGCGCTTTGCCATCGGCTGCCTGATCCTGGGGCTGGGGGTCTGGTTGCGCGGGCAGGCCCAGCGTCCCACCCGCTCTGACCTGGGGTATTTTGCTTTATTAGGATTTTTGGGAATTTCATTTCACCAGTGGCTGCAATCTACCGGCTTGCAAACCGCGGCGGCTTCGACTACAGCCTGGATTGTGGCGACTACCCCGGTGTTCATGGCCCTGTTGGGCTGGCTGGCGCTGCATGAACGGCTGCGTAAGCTCCAGGTTGTGGGCATCTTGCTGGCGGCCCTGGGCGTGCTGCTGGTGGTGACGCGCGGCGACCTGCGCGCCCTGGCAGCCGGTCGTTTCGGTACGTTTGGCGATTTTTTAATCCTCGTCAGTGCGCCCAACTGGGCGGTGTTTTCGATCCTCTCGCGGCGTGGTTTAAGCCGCTACCCGGCCACGTGGATGATGTTCTTCGTGATGGGCTTTGGATTATTGTTCACCACGCTCCTGCTGCTGGCCGGGCCAGGGTTGGGCGATATTGCCCGCCTGAGCCTCAACGGCTGGCTGGCGGTGCTGTTCTTGGGCGTGTTCTGCTCTGGGCTGGCCTATATCTTCTGGTATGACGGCCTGCAGGGGCTGCCGGTGGCCCAGGCTGGGGCGTTCGTCTACCTGGAGCCGTTCGTCACGGTGGCGGCGGCGGCTCTGCTCTTGGGCGAACCGGCCGACTGGGCCTCGCTGTTGGGCGGAGCTACCATCTTGATCGGCGTCTGGCTGGTGCAGCGAAGTTGAGCGCTCATTCGTCAATCTGCAATCTTCCGTACCTTGTGCCAGTAGCGGTAAATCCCGTGGGCCGACATGCCCGAGGGATTGGCGGCTTCCAGCGGGCCTAGCACGGCCTCCTGAACGCCATAGCGCAGCGAGCGTTGGCGGGCCCAGTCAATGAACTGCGCTTCCATCTCGGCCGGGGTGGGGCCGGCAGGCATCACGCGCAGCATCCAGGCTTCCACCTCGTCCAGGGCCTGGTAGGCGGCCTTGAGGTGCCAGGCCGGGTCATCGAAAATGCCGAAGTGGGTGGGGGCGATGCGGGTAAAATGACCGGCGGTAAATTCGTTCCCCAGCCGGTCCAGGCTTTGTCGCCATATTTCCAGGTTGAATTCCGGCGGCGGCATGGGCAGGCGCAGATGGCGGATACCGCCTACCCGCACCCCACCAATATCGCCGGTGAAGCATACAGCGTCGAAAATGTAGGCGTAGTGGTGATAGGCGTGACCGGGGGTGTCAATGGTTCGGAAGCGCAGCTCGCCTACTTCCACCACCTGATTATCTTCCAAAACATTCAACTGCGCTTCTGGCACGGGCAGGAACTCGCCCCACAGGGTCTGCATCTGGTTGCCGTAGATGCGCCCGGCGCTGGCGAGCAGCTTTTCGGGGTCGATAAGGTGCAGCGCGCCAACCGGGTGGACGTGGATGCGCGCCCCCTGGCGGGCCAGCCAGCCGGCCGCCCCGGCGTGGTCCAGGTGAATGTGAGTCAGCAGCACGTCGGTAATGTCGGTCACGGCCAGCCCCAGGGCGTTCAGCCCGTTCTGCAAGGCCGGTAAGGTCGAACCCGGCCCGCACTCGATCAGCGCCGCCCCGTGGGAATGTGGAATCACATAGACGGCAATCGAGCCGGGGACGCCCTGAAAGTTGAGGTCCAGGATATGAATGGTGGGGGGCGTTGTCGCCAGATTAGGGGTCATCACAAGTCCTCCTGAGGCAGGGCGCGCCGGGCAGCGCATCCGGGTTGGGATCGGGGTGTACGTAGGCTAGTATAGGGGATTTCGAGCGGGCCGGGCTTAAAGTTGGATAAGATTTCAGGCGGGATTTTATGCTACAATCCATCTATGACGTATCCAGACGGGTCCTCAGGCATGTCTACCGGGTGGCAAGAGGTCAGGCCGCCGCAAATGCCGGCCTTTAACGTCAACGGGCCGGTTTCGGCCACGCTTTTAGTGGTCGAAGATGATGACATTCTGCGCGATGGGCTGCAGATTTTGCTGGAGGTCGAAGGGTATACCGTGATCACGGCGCCGCACGGCCTGGCCGCCCTGGAGCAGATGAACCGGGTTACACCCGACCTGATTCTGTCAGACATCACCATGCCAGAGATGGATGGTTTCCAGCTTTTTGACGCAGTGCGCGCCCGCCAGGAATGGACCACCATCCCCTTCATCTTCTTGACCGCCCTGGCCGAACGCGACGCGTTTTACGCCAGCAAGAAGCTGGGCGTGGAGGATTATCTGGTCAAGCCGGTGGATCGAGATAATCTGCTGGCTTCGATCCGCTCGCGGCTGGAGCGCAACCAGCAGCTTTTGCTGCTTCAATTCGAACGGGCCTATGAGGCCAGTTTGATTATGCTCTCAAACGCTATTGAGCTGCGCGATCACTACACCCGCAAGCACGTTGACCGGGTGATGGAACTGGCGGTGCGCCTGGGCGAGCGCCTGGGCGTCTCGGAAGGCCAGCAGCACGCGCTCCGCTTCGGCGCTATCTTGCACGATATTGGCAAAATTTACGTCCCCGAGCAGATTCTGCATAAGCCCAGCAAGCTGGATGAACAGGAGTGGGTCGAGATGAAGCTGCACACCGTCCGGGGGGCCGATCTGCTGGCTAATATCCCCTACCTGGCGGGGGCGATCCCGGTCATCCGCTGGCATCACGAGCGCTGGGATGGCCTGGGCTATCCGGATGGGCTGCGCAGCGATGCCATTCCCCTGGTGGCCCGGATTGTGTCGGTGGCCGATTGTTTCGATGCCATGACGACTGACCGGGTATATCATGCCGCCAAGAGCGTCGAGCAGGCCGTGGCCGATATTGCCGCCAACCGCGGCACGCGCTACGACCCGGCGGTGGTAGACGCATTCCTGGACCTCTGGAAAGAGTAGGCGCTCAAAAGCCCGGCTTTGGCGGCCGGGCCATTTCGAATACGTCGGTCACCCGGGCGTAGGCGCTGCCCGCCAGGCGGGCGATTGGCTTCAGCTGTTCCAGGTCGATCTTGTCGCTGCCGATCAGAACCGCCTCTGCAATGTGAGCATAGACAACCTGTCCGATCACCACGCTGCCCGCCCCGGGCGCATCCCCCAAATCGACAATCTGCGTCACCCGGCATTCCAGGTTGATCGGGCTTTCGGCCACCCGCGGCGGGCGGACGCGCACGCTGGGCGCGGCGGTCAGTCCGGCGATCTCGAATTCATTCACCTGCGCCTCGAACTCGACCGCTGATAGGTTAACCGCCGCGGCCAGGGCTTCGGTGGCGGCGTTGACCACAAACTCGCCTGTGGCGCGCACGTTGCGCAGGGTGTCTTTGATCTTGCCATCGCTGGCGCGTACCATAGGGCAAAACAGCACCGTGGGCGGGCTGCCGCAAACCACCGTATAGAAAGAAAAGGGGGCCAGGTTGGCCTGCCCGGCTTCATCCTGGCTGGAGACCCAGCCGATGGGCCGCGGCACCACCGTCCCGATCAAAATTTTGTACATCGATTGCCAGGGAACATTCTCAGGCGAGATTTCCATGCGCTGCTTTCCGCCTTTGTTTGGTTCGGGAGGCGGTTGGGCGGCGTGGTCACCCAACCGCGCCGCCCAGCCGCCTCCATCGTTACCGTCGTTACCGCCCGTCGCCGGCCAGCCAGGAGGCCATGTAGCCCGGTTTTTCCATTTCCAGGGCGGGCAGGGTCACTTGCAGCGGGTAGAAAGTATCCACCATCACGGCCAACTCATCGGTGGCTGGTTTGCCAAGCGAGCCTTCGGTGGCGCCGGGCTGCGGGCCGTGCGGCAGGCCGGAGGGATGCAGGGTGATGTCGCAGCGGGCGATGCCCCGGCGCGACATAAAATCGCCTTCGGCGTAATAGATCACTTCATCCGAGTTGATGTTCGAGTGATTGTAAGGGGCCGGGATAGCCTGAGGGTGATAATCGAACAGGCGCGGCACAAACGAACACACCACAAAGTTGTGGCCCTGGAACGTCTGGTGAACCGGGGGCGGTTGGTGCACCCGCCCGGTGATTGGCTCGAAATCGTGGATGCTGAAAATCCACGGATACAGGTAGCCGTCCCAGCCCACCACATCGAAGGGATGATGATCGAGGATGTGGCGGGTCAGGCGGTCGCGCACTTTCACCTGCACTTCAAACTCGCCGGTTTCGTCGTGCGGCTCTAGCCCCTCTGGCAGGCGGATGTCACGCTCGGAATAGGGGGCGTGTTCGAGCAGTTGGCCGTACTCGTTGCGGTAGCGTTTGGGCGGCTCGATCTGCGAGGGGGCCTCGATCACCAGAAAGCGGGCCTCGGGCGTGTCCAGGCTGATCTGCCAGGTAGTTCCAAACGGGATGACGAGGTAATCGCCAGGCTGGAAGGGCAGCCGCCCGAACTGCGAGTGCAGCCCGCCGCGTCCTTCGTGGACGAACCAGGTTTCGTAGGCCTGGGCGTTGCGATAGTAATAGTCCATACTGCGGGTGGGACGGCTGAGCGACAGGATGACGTCGTGGTTTGCCAACATGTCTCGCCGGGCGGATACGGCGTCGCCCCCGGCGGGCAGGTCGGCGCTGGCAAAGGCCCGGTGGCGGAGGGGGCCAAAGTCGCTCAGGGTGGGCTGCATGGGGCCTAAGTCTTCTACCCTCAGCACCCTGGGCGGCAGAAAGATGTGATACAGCAGCGACGACAGGCTGGAAAAGCCCTCCAACCCCATCAGTTCTTCGCGGTACAGGCCGCCGTCGGGCTTGCGGAACTGGGTATGCCGCTTGTGCGGCAGCGCGCCCAGCTTATGATAAAACGGCATAGGGACCTCCGATGGTGTTGCGCAGTACGCCCAGGCGTTCGATCTCCAGGGCCACCACGTCGCCGGGCCGGAGCCAGGGGCCCTGGCCGCGGGTCAGCTCCAGCAGGCAGCCTGTGCCAACCGTACCAGAACCGATCACGTCGCCGGGGTAGAGCCAGGTTCCAGCCGAGGCGCGTTCGATGATCTGACCGAATGAGTAGTACATGGCGCGGCAGTTGCCGCGCGAGCGCTCTTGCCCGTTGACGCGGGCAGTCATTTCCAGGTCGTATACGCCGGGGCGGCCGGCGGCGCGTTCGACCAGCTCGTCGGGGGTGACGATCCACGGCCCCAGCGAGGCGGCGAAGTCTTTGCCTTTAGCCGGGCCCAACCCGACCCGCATCTCCTGGCGCTGCACATCCCGGGCCGACCAATCGTTCAGGATCGTGTAGCCGAAGATGTGCGTCTCGGCCTGTTCGGCCGGGATGTCGATCCCGGCTTTGCCGATGATGCAGGCGATCTCCAGCTCATAATCCAGCGCCCGGGTATAGGCCGGGTAGGGGATGGTCTCTTCTGGGCCGAAGATAGCCTGGTGGTTGCTGAAATAAAACACTGGGAACTGGTACCATTCTTCTGGCACAGGGCGGCCGCGGTTGGCGTTGGCCTGGGCCACATGCTGCTCGAAGGCGTAGAAATCACGCAGGCTGGCCGGGCGGGGCAGGGGGGCGCGCAGCCGTACCTGAGCCTGGGGAATGGCCTGGCCCACCTGCCGGGCGGCAAGCTGGTGGATGTGATCGCAGGCGCGCTGGCCGCCGGCGATGATCTCGTTCATGCTGGCGAACGGCAGCGGCAGGATGTGATCTTCCTGCAGCAGCCCCGGTTGTTTGCCGGTTGGGCCGTTGAAGGTGACCAGTTTCATAAGTTGCCGCGCTGGGCCTGTTCCAATTCCAGGGCCTCGAACAGGGCCTTGAAGTTGCCCTTGCCAAACCCGCGGCTGCCGTGGCGCTGGATGACTTCGACGAACACGGTGGGGCGGTCTTGAATGGGGCGCGAGAATACCTGCAGCAGGTAGCCCTCGTCGTCGCGGTCGACTAGGATGCCCAGCTCACGGATCAGGTCGAGCGGCTCTTTGATGGCCCCCACCCGTTCGGGCAGCGTCTCGTAGTAGGCTTCTGGCACGCGCAGGAACTCGATGCCGCGCGCTTTTAGCTCGCGTACCGTGGTCAGAATGTCGCCGGTCGCCAGGGCCAGGTGCTGCACGCCGGGGCCAAGGTAATAATCCAGGTATTCTTCGATCTGGCTTTTCTTCTTGCCCTCGGCCGGCTCGTTGATGGGGAACTTGACCCGCCCGCTGCCGTTCTGCATCACTTTCGACATCAGGGCCGAATATTCGGTCGAGATGTCGTTATCGTCGAAGTGTAAAAGCTGGCGAAAGCCCATCACCTGATGATAGAAACGCACCCACTCGTTCATCTTGCCCAGTTGGACATTGCCCACCATGTGGTCGATAGCCGCCAACCCGGTCGATTGGGCCGGGCGCTGGTAGGGGATATAGGTGGGGGCGAACGCGCCTTTGTAGTCTGAACGGTCAACGAAGACGTGCAGGGTTTCGCCGTAAGTATGGATGGCGGTCGTGCGCAGCAGGCCGTATTCGTCGCGCTGCTCGCGCAGCGTCCAGGCGGGTTTGCCGCCCCGGCTGGTCGTGGCCTCGAAAGCCTGGGCCACGTCGTCCACTTCCAGAGCGATGATCTTGACGCCATCGCCATGCACCATGTGGTGGGCAGCCAGTTCGCTGGATGGCCCATAAGGAGCCGAGACCACCAGGCGGATTTGCCCCGCTTGCAGGACGTAGGATGCAAACTCGCGGTTGCCGGTTTCCAGCCCAGAATAGGCTATCGGCTGAAAGCCAAAGCCTTTCCACCAGTAATACATGGCGTGCCTGGCGTTGCCTACCCAGAAGTGGACGTGGTCGATGCTCTTGATTTGCAGAAAATCGCCTTCCTGGGTGATGGCCCGCTCACCGGCCAGGGTCTGTGCGCTCATCTCGATTACCTCCTCATGCAGCATTAACGCGAATGAATGGATCTTTCGGCTTCGCCGGGAAAGCTTCTATCTTGCTATCGGGGTTGATGAGCAGAGCAGCCGCCCACCACCCCTTGAACTCGTTGGATTTCCGCCTTCAGCGGAAGGGTATCGCGCCACGCAACCGTGGAGCAGGCGCGGCGTTCTTTGAACGCCCAAAGGAAGAGAGGCTCGATGGATTTTGTCGCCCCGCAGTGCGACAAAATCCATCGATAAAGTTATTTCAGGCGCCAGAGCCGCATTGATCTGGCGAGCGACGTTTCGCTTGCCAGGCGCTCTCAGGCGTCTCGTCCCCCTGGCGCGATCCTCTTACAGCCTCAGGCCTCGTCGTTCCAGGCTGATGCCTCGTCGATGACTTTTTTCTCCTCCAGCTCCAGGCGCAGGCTGGCCGCGCCCAGGTTATCCTCCAGTTGTTCCAGGTTGCGCGGGCCGATGATGGCGCTGGAAACCAGGGGATGGTTCAGCAGCCAGGCCAGGGCGACCTGCGAGATCGACTTGCCGCCCTTTTGCCAGCCGATCTGCTCCAACTGATCCAGCAGCTCCCAGTTTTTGGCGTTGAAGTAGCGTTGGGCTCGCCCGGCGCGGGCGCTTTGGGCGGGGGGTTGATTCTTTGCCTGGCGGTATTTGCCGGTCAGGAAACCGCCGGCCAGCGGGCTGTAAGGGATGACACCCAGCCCGTAGGCCTGGCAGACCTCGGCCAGCTCGCGTTCGAACTCCGCCCGGTGCACCAGGTTGTAGTGCGGTTGGAGCGAAACGTAGCGCTCGAAACCACCTGTCCGGGCGGTCCATTCGGCTTCAGTCAGCCGCCAGGCGGGGTAATTGGAACAGCCCAGATAGCGCACCTTGCCCTGGCGCACCAGGTCGCTCAGGACGGCCAGCGTTTCCTCGATGGGGGTATGCTCGTCGTACCAGTGGGTCTGGTAGAGGTCGATGTAATCGGTTCCCAGGCGGCGCAGCGAGCCATCGACCGCGCTGAGAATATGCGCCCGCGACAGGCCCTCGGCGTTTGGCCCGCTGCCCATCCGTCCGCGCACTTTGGTGGCGATAACCACCTGCTCGCGCCGGACAGAGCCGCGCTTAAGCCAGCGTCCGATGATCTCCTCGGCCACGCCGCCGGGGTTGCCTTCCACCCACATGGAATAGATGTCGGCCGTGTCGATAAAGTTGACCCCGGCGGCCCAGGCTGCATCCAGCACTGCGCCGGCCTGGCTTTCGTCGGCCGTCCAGCCAAACTGCATTGTCCCCAGGCAGAGTTCCGATACTTTCAGGCCGGTGCGGCCCAGGTTACGGTATTCCATCGAAACTGCCTCCTCTCGCTTAACGCGAGACTATTCCGATTGGCTTCGTCAGATTATAATCATACCGCAAACCGGCGCAAATATTGAAGCGATTTTACGCCTTTCAGGCCGGGCCGGGCGCAGCCTGCCGGTTTCAGCTCTTCCGGCTTCACCGGGAGAATTTCTCTATGTGAGGTAGGTTGGGCGGTGGGTGTCACCCCATGAAACTGTGAAGCAAGTATGGCGCTCTCTGGGCGCCCTCAAGAAGAGATGCTGCGTGGATTTTGTCGCACGAAGTGCGACAAAATCCACGGTTTCGTAGAGCAGGGGATCTACAGCAGACGCCGCCCGATGGCGTCGAAGGCTTCGATTTGAGCCGCGGCGGCCGGGCTGTTAGGGTATTCGTCGGCGAACAAGGTCCAGATCCATTCGTCGCGGTAGCCGCTGCCTTCAGTGGGCAGCAGGCGGCGGCGCAGGGTGGCCTCGCACGTGTAGCCCAGCTTGCGCGGCACGGCTGCGCTGCGGGCGTTATCGACTGCCATGTGGATTTCCACCCGCCCCAGCCTGTCGATCTCGAAGGCCACTTTGGTGAGGGCGGCGCTCACTTCAGTAGCCAGACCCTGGTTGATGTAATCCTTGTGGATCCAATAACCGATCTCGCGCGCATTGGGGCCGATCCGAGTATGCAGCCCGGTTCCGCCCAGGACGCAGGTCTCCTCCCGGTTGAAGATGCCATAGATGAAATCTTCGCCCAGGTCGAATTTGGCCCGGAACTGGCGCAGGCGCTCGATCTTCTTCTGTAATTCTTCCGGCTCGTAGGCCGCCCAGGGCATCCACGGGCGCAGATGATCGAGCGAGGCGTCAATCGCCTCTTTGACCATTTGGGCGTCTGCCGGATGGTAACAGCGCAGGACCAGCCGTTGAGTCTGTACCCGATAGGCCGGGCCGGGAAACAAAATCGTCATTCTTCCCTCGCTTGATTTTGAGCTGTAGGCCGCCTGGCCTATAGATAACTTTTGGATGAATTTGCAGATGGGGTACCACCCGATTAAACCAGGGAGCGGGCAGGGCGCTCTTCGAGCATCTTCAAAAAGAGACGTTGCATGGGCTTTGTCGGACGAAGTGCAACAAAATCCACAATTAACCCTCTTTCGGCGAGGCTCGCCAGCCGCCCACTCCCGGTTTCATGGAGCGCTATCGCAGATGGCGCAGCCATCTGCCCCCAAATAAAGTTGCGGTTCTTCCGGCCTGGCCGGGAAAGAGGCTATCTTTTAGGGAAAATGTGTGGCGCAGCCACACATTTTCCCTAAAAGATAGAAAAATTCCCACCTTTGGCGGAAGAGCCATCATTAATCATCGATCACAAATCATCAATCCGAAATCTTATATCCCTGGGGGTTGTTGGACTGCCAGCGCCAGGCGTCAGTGCACATCTCATCCAGGCTGCATTCGGCGTGCCAGCCCAGCTCGCGGTTGGCCTTGCTGGCGTCGGCATAGCAGACGGCAATATCGCCTGGCCGGCGTTCGACGATCTGGTAAGGCACTTTGCGCCCGCTGGCCTTCTCAAAGGCTGAAACTACTTCCAAGACCGAATAGCCCCGATTGGCCCCCAGGTTATAGATCACCAGGCCGGGATTGGCGCTCAGGCGCTCGATGGCTTTGATGTGACCCAGGGCCACATCGACTACGTGGATGTAATCGCGGATGCCGGTCCCGTCGAGGGTGGGGTAATCGGCCCCGGTGACGCGCAGATAGGGTCGCCGCCCCACCGCCACCTGGGTGATGTAGGGCATCAGGTTGTTCGGCGTGCCGTTGGGGTCTTCCCCGATCCGTCCGCTGGGATGCGCTCCTACCGGATTGAAATAGCGCAGCAGAATGATGTTCCAGCTTGGGTCGGCGGCCTGCACATCCTGCAAAACGATTTCCATCATGCGCTTGGTGCGTCCATATGGGTTGGCCTGCTCGATACAGGGGAAGTCTTCGCGCACCGGCACGCTGGCCGGGTCGCCATACACGGTGGCGGATGAACTGAAGATCAGGTTCTTGACGTTGTGGCGCTGCATGGCCTGGGCCAGAAAAATAGTTCCGGTCAGGTTGTTGTGATAATAGCGCAGCGGCTCCGCTATCGATTCGGGCGGCGATTTGAGGGCCGCAAAGTGGATCACCGCATCGAAGCGGGCGCTTTGGAAGACCTGTTCCAGGCCGGCTTCGTCCAGCAAGTCCACCTTATGGAAGGTGATGGGTTTGCCGCCGGCCAATTCTTGCACTCGCTTGAGTGATTCTTCGTGGCTGTTGCTCAGATTGTCCAGCGCCGTGACTTCATACCCGGCTTGGAGCAGTTCCAAACAAGTGTGGCTGCCGATGTATCCGGCTCCGCCTGTGACTAAGATGTGCATAGAGTCCTTTCTATTTTCCCTCAGGCTTTATAGCCGATCATGCGCAGGAAGCCCTTGCGCCAGGCGATGTCTTCCTCGGCTTCCAGACCCAGGGGCGAGGAGCCGTCGATAACCCCCAAAATGCCGCGCCCCTGTTCCGTCTCGGCCAGGATGACGGTGGTGGGGTTGGCCGTAGCGCAGAACACCCGGCAGACTTCCGGCACGTTTTTGACTGCATTCAGCACATTGAGCGGGAAATAGCCCGATCCCAGGAAGACGATGAAGCTGTGCCCGGCCCCGATTGCCAGGGCGTTTTGCTCGGCCAGGCGGGTCATCTCTGGGTCGGTGCCGGTCGAGCGAACCAGGCATTTGCCGGAGGCCTCGCAGAAGGCCAGCCCGAACTTGATCCCCGGCACGCTGTTGACCAGGGCTTCATATACGTCTTCGACCGTCTTGATGAAATGGGATTGTCCCAAGATGAAGTTGGTGTCTTCCGGCTTTTCGATTGCCACGCTGGTCAGATTCATCCCACACTCCTTACCAGGTTCTAAAACGAGACTTGGGGGAAGTTGTGCGGCGCCGCACAACTTCCCCCAAGTATAAAACATTTCCCGCCTGGGGCGGAAGGGCTAAAACAGTTAACGAGTGTAGTCGAGCGGGTTAACTTTGGCCCCGTTGATCGACAGTTCAAAGTGCAGGTGCGGGCCGCTGGAATTGCCAGTGTTGCCCAGCGCGCCGATGTGGCCGCCCTGGTATACGCTCTGCCCGCAGCCCACGCCAACGGCGCTGAGGTGGGCGTAGGCGCTCTGCCAGCCGTTGCCGTGGTCGATCACGATCATGTAGCCGTAGCCATAGGACGACCAGCCGGCGAACACCACCACGCCGCTGTCGGTGGCGTAGATGGGGTTGCCTTCCTGCCCGCCGATGTCGATGCCGGGGTGAACACCCGAATCGTAGCTGTAGCCGGAGATCGAATGGTCGGTGGTGGGCCAGACAAACGTGCCAGACCCCACCGCCCCGCTAGAGATTGTGCCGCAGGCCCCTTCGCCGTAGTAGCGCGCCACGGCCGGGTTGCTGCGCGAGATGGCCGGCGGGCCCCAGTCTTTCAGCGGGCGCTTGCCGCCGGGGATGATGATCCATGTGCCGGGCTTGATCCCAGCGTCGGGCTTATCGGCTTCGGCCAGGTCGATGGTGTTGCCAATATAGTTCACAATGGCCTGCGGCTCGACATTGTACGTCCCGGCCACGCTTGCCAGGGTGTCGTTTTCCTTCCACTCATAATAAGCCCCATTGATCGGCAGAATGTTCAAGATCTGCTTGGGCTTGAGCAGGTGAGGGTTGTCGTTCATGGCGGTATAGTTGCCGAACAGCAACGTTTCGGGCTTGATGCCGAAATTGTAGGCGATGCTGAACAGCGTGTCGCCGGTCTGCACGGTATAGGTGATTACATCTACCCGCGGGCGGGAGGGGATGATCGTGCGCAGGTTCGTCTTGCGCTGGATGCTGTTGGCCGAGCCGGGCGGCACGGCGAATGGGTTGAGCGAGGCGACTTCTTTGCCGCCTTCGGCCGGCTTGGGAGCCGCTGCCTGGGGCAGTTCTGGCTGGCGGGCAATTTCCACAAGCGATTGGCCGGTCAGCCGCAGGTAGGCCAGGTAGCCCAGCAAGGCCAGGATGCCCACCATAACCATGTTCAGCCCAATTTGTTGGATCAGCCCGGCTACTTGTTTGGACGAGGCTGGCTTGCGCTTGGGCGCGCCGCCGTTGCGGGCCGGGCGCTGGCCGGTTGCGCCGGCTGGACGAGCCTTGTGCGGCGCTGAATCTTGAATGTCGTTCTCCATACGTTTTCCTATTGGTATATACCGGTTGGCGAATACCTGCAAATCAATCGATTTAGATATTGCGGTCGCTTTCGCGCCGCAGGTTATAGGACGAACTTTCCGTTTTTGTAGAACAGTTCACCGTCCACCCGGATTTCGCTGTCATCGCGCATATCGCAGATGAAGTCCCAGTGGATGGCCGATTCGTTCTTGCTGCCCGTCTCGGGGTAGCCCGCGCCGACCGCCATGTGGATGCTGCCGCCGATCTTCTCGTCGTACAGGATGCTCTTGGTGAATTTTTGGATGCCGTAGTTGGTGCCAATGGCAAACTCACCCAGGAAGCGCGCTCCGGCGTCGCTGTCGAGCATGGTCAGCAGGAAATCCTGGTTCTTTTTGGCCCGCGCGGCGGTCACTTTGCCGTCTTTGAATTCCAGCTCTACCCCTTCGACCTCCCGGCCCTGGGTGATGGCCGGATAGGTGAAGTGCACCCAGCCGTTGACCGAGTCTTCCACCGGGCCGGTGAAGATTTCGCCATCCGGCATGTTGTATTTGCCGCAGCAGTTGACAAAGGCGCGCCCATCCACCGAAAGGGTCAGGTCGGAATTGGGGCCGCATACCCGGATGTGTTTTTTGCCTTTCAGCCAGTTTACCAGGCGGTCTTGCTCGTCGCGCACGCGCTCCCAGGCTGCCACGGGGTCGGGCTGATCGGCGTAGGTGGCGGCGTAGACGAAGTTCTCGTAATCGCTCAGGTTCATGTCGGCGTCTTGGGCGTAGGCCGGGCAGGGGAATTGGGTCAGTGTCCAGCGCAGGCTGCCTTCGGCCGAGCGGCGCATGTAGGTGTGCATCAGCTCGCGGCGGGCGTTCTGGCGCAGGCGCTGCTTCTGTGGGTCGATCCCGTTCAAGTTGCGGGTGTTGGAGGCCGCCGCCAGGCTGATCAGCACATCCACCTGATCGAAGGCCAGTTTTTCGACCGGCGAGACCCATTCCAGTTGGGCAGGGTTCGATTCGGCCAGCGTGATCGCGGTCAGGTCATCGGTGTTGAGCAGGACGGTAGGGTTGCCCCCGGCCTGCAAAACCTGGCGCGCCACTTCTTGCACCAGCGGCAGCGCGACGACGTTCGCATTAATCAAGGCCCACTCGCCCGGCTGGATGTTGACAGAATACTGCACCAGAATCCGGGCCAGATTTTCAATCCGCGGATCAGTCATCGGATGACTCCTTTGCGTTTGGGGTTCGCGTCACAAAAGACGATTATAACACGTCCCTGGGGTATAATTTGGCTGGCTGGCTTGTTATGCGAATGCTCTCCCTGGATCGAGTTATCGTTATTGGATGTGCGCTGCTGCTCGGCCTGGGCCTGGCCGCCTGCGGTGGTCCGCAGACTCTGCCCGGCGGGCCGCCCCCCGGCGTGCTGCCGCCTTCGCCCACCCCTAGCCTGACCCCTCCTCAGCCGCCCACCCTTACCCCGCGCCCCTCGGATACGCCCACGCCGCGCCCCAGCCGCACGCCCGCGCCTACTGCCACCCTGCCGCCCACCCCCACCCTGCTGTTTCTGCCTCAAACCCCGCTGCCCCTGGGCGCGCCGCCGATTGCCCTCGAAACCGCTGCCCAGGTTTCTGGGCTGGCCGAATGGTACGAGCCGGACGTGATGGGCCTGGTCTGGACGCCCGAGGCTAACACCCTGGCCGTGGCAACCTCCAGCCTGATCCATTGGTATAACGTGCCGGAGCAATCTCTGATTCGCACCCTGTACCCGGCGTTGGAAGGCGTAACAAAGGTCACCTTCGATGGTCGGAATGCCTGGTTTGTGGTGGGCACCCGGCGCGGCTCTGAGCAGGACGGCTTCATCAGCGGTCTGGAATTGTGGCAGGGGCCAAACTGGCAGCCGCGCGGCATCTTGTATGGCACAGGCCGCCCGCTCACCGGGCTGGCCTTTTCGCCCGACGACGAATACCTGGCGGTGGCCTATACCGGCCCGCGCGGCCAGCCCGGCGAAGTGGACCTGTGGAACGTGGTCACCTGGTCGATTTCGACCACCCTCGCCACCGGCCAGGCCCTGGAAGTGGCTTTCTCGCCCGACGCCAGCCTGCTGGCCGTCTCACCCGACCGCTATTCGCTGCGGGTTTATAACCTGATTGAGCGGAAGTGGCTCTATCGCATGCCCACTTCGTTCACCGGCTCGATTAACGTCATGGCTTTCTCGCCCGATGGCTTTACCCTGGCAACCGGCCATTACGATGGCATGGTGCGCCTGTGGGATCTGCGTGACGGCCATCTGCTGCTCGAATTCCCCACTCAGGCGGTGGTGCAGAGCCTGACCTTCAGCCCGGATGGGCGCATCGTCGCTACCGGCAGCAGTTATGAGAATACACTGGTGCGCCTGTGGTCGGCCGGTTCGGGGGTCTTGCTGCGCAGCCTGGAGGGGCATACCAAAGGCGTGACCCACCTGGCTTTTGCCTCCAACAGTCAATACCTGGCCTCGGCTTCGTATGACGGCATGGTGCGGATTTGGGGCATGCCGCCCGCGCCGTGATGTCTCCCATCATCCCCATGTTCCGCTTGCGTTTTCCTCTCCTGTTTGGCCTGGCGCTGGGGTTTGCTGTGCTGGCCCCTCACCCCAACCCCTCCCCCCTGCTGGGGGGAGAGGCTAGCGCGCCCTGGCCTGCGGCTGTTGCATTCTGGCCTGCGGCTGTTGCGCCCTGGCTTGCTCCCCTCTCCCCTGCGGGGAGAGGGGCCGGGGGTGAGGGGGATCATCTGACCCTCGAAGCGGAAGTGACTTTTTCCCCATGGGAACTGGTAATGGCGGCTGCCTGGTCGCCCGGTGGCGACTGGTTGGCGGTTTCGGCCGGCGATGCGATCTACATTTACAATGCAAGCTGGCAGCGCCGCAGCGTTTATCCGGTGGGCGCGCTGACCCATGGGCTGGCCTTCAGCCCGGATGGAACCTGGTTGGCGGCTGCCAGCCGGGATGGGTTTGTGCGCCTGTGGCGGGTGGAAGATCTCCTCGCTGCCTCGGCCGCCCCGCCTGTCCTGGCCCTTCAGGCCCATCGTAAGGGGGCCAATACGGTCTTGTTCAGCCCGGATGGAACCCGGTTGGCTTCCGGCGGCAACGACGCGATTGCTCGCTTTTGGGATCCCTGGAGCGGTAAAGAGCTGGGGCAGATGATCGGTGGAACGTTCGCTGTGCCATCCCTGGCCTTCTTACCGGACGGCGAGACGCTGGCGGTGGTCAACGGTGGGCGAGTGCGCCTGCGCCAGGTGGGAACGGAACGGATCACCGGCACGTTTGCTGTGGAGGCGGAGAGCGCCGGGTTGTACAGCCTGGCAGTCAGCCCGGATGGGCGCTGGCTGGCGGCCGGCGGCAATGATAATCTGATTCGCCTGTGGGAGGTGCAGACCGCCTACCGCACCGGCCAGGAACACTATCCGGCGCCGCGCCTGCTGCGCGGGCATAATGGACAGCCTGATGCAGATGGCTTTGGCAAATTCCGCGCCCTGGTCTGGGGGGTGGCGTTCAGCCCAGATGGGCGTTGGCTGGCTTCGGCTGGCGGCGACGGTGCCCTGCGCCTGTGGAACGTGACCACCGGCAGCCAGCAGACCCATGTGAGCGCTCACGTTAACGGCGCGACCTGCCTGGCCTTCCATCCTGGCGGAACACGGCTGGCCTCCGGCGGCCTGGATGGAGCGCTGCGCATCTGGCGCCTGCCGTAGAAGCTTGCTCACGGCTGCTGGGCCTGGGCGGTGAGCTGGGCGTGAAACTGCTCGGCGCCAAACGTGGCGGTTGCGTCGGCGGCGGCTGATTCGGCGCTTTGCGTCCCCCCATCGCCCCCCCCACCTCCGCCGCCGCCGCTAATACAGGCCATGCTCGCCATAACCAGAATTAAAATAATCAGCACGACGCGGGCGGTAAGTTTGGTCTTCATCATTCGGCCTCGTTCTTTTGTCCGATAGAGTCTTAAGCAGTTGTCGGGCTAGTGTGCAACAACCGTGCCAGCGGGGAATCAATATTTGGGCAACCCGCTTTCGCTTGCCGGTTGGGTAGCTCCCCACTCAGCCGTGGTGGAGATAACTGGCGAGCTTTGCTTGCCTGGAAAGAGGGTTTATCGCGAATTTAGCGCACCAAGTGCGACAAAATCCGCTCCCCCTATTTTTGAAGGCGCTCGAAGAGCGTCAGGCCTGTTCCACGGTTTAGTAGGGGGCCTGTTGGCTGCGCCCACCCCGGTTAAAGCCCAATCCCATAAAATTTGAATGAATTCGCGTTCTCAACCTTCGGGGGGCGGTTCCTTTGTTTGTTATAATCGGGCCTATGTTGGGCGGTTTCCAGAAGAATTCGTACTGCTCGTACTGCGGCGCGGCCTTCAACCCGCTGCAAACCTGGCCGCGCACCTGTGAGAACTGCGGCCAGGTCAGTTATTTGAACCCGATCCCGGTGACAGTGGTGCTGCTGCCGGTGGGCAAGGGTCTGCTGGCAATTCGGCGGGCCATCGAGCCGCACAAGGGCCACCTGGCCCTACCCGGTGGATATGTTAACCAATGGGAGACCTGGCAGCAGGCCGGGGCGCGCGAATTGCTGGAAGAAACGGGTATCTGGCTGGACGCCCAGGACCTGCGCGTGTACGATGTGCATAGCGCCCCAGATGGAACCCTGCTGATCTTTGGCCTGGCCCCCATCCGCCTGCCCGAATCGCTGCCGGCCTATGTCAGCAACCTGGAGAGCAGCCAGCGCATGGTTATCTTCGATGCCTCTCGCCTGGCTTTCTCGCTGCATGCCCGCGTGGCCGCCCGCTTTCTGGCTGAACAAGAGCAGAAAGACGGGGCCTTTCCCTGGCGCGCCGAATAGATGCGTTTTCTATCCGTGATGGGAGCTGTGGGGATACAACCCCGTTTAACCATGATATGCCTGGGAAGATGTTTACCAGGGGATTCTGGCGCACCGTGTGCGCCGCACCAGGCGGGCCAAATCCACGATTCCCCCTCTTTTCAGCCGGGCGAAGATCGCCAGTCATTCCCCCACGGTCGCGTGGGGGGCTACCGGGGCGCGGTACCCTCTCTGTAAAGCTGGGATAAGCTCAAATATATCTTCCGCTCTGATTCGATGGAAGATATAGATCATCGGAGGCTGAATGAGCCTGCATACCTCGCTGGTTGTGCGCCTGCTGATTGCCATCCTGGGCATGGGAGTCGGCAGCCTGCTGTTTTTGATCTTCATCAACCGGGTGCTGAGTCATATTCGTGACCGGCGCTGGAAGCCAGTGGTGCTGTTTGGCGCGCTGCTGTTGTTTGTGGCCGGGGTGGGCGGGCTGGGTTTTCGCCTGGGCTATCCGCGCGGGCTGGCGCTGACGCTGACGCTGCTGGCTGGGGTGGTGATGGGTGAGACGTATCTGTACATTCAGCGCCGGCGCAGCCGCAGCCACGCCCCGGCGGAAATCTGGCGCGCCCAGGCTGCGCCGCCGGGCTGGCGGGCGGTGGTGACCCACCCGCTGACGACTACCGACCTGACCGCAGCGCGCTACGAAGTGCGCTGGCTCGATCCCTCTTCAGCCGCTTCGGACAATGGCCGCCTGCACGGCGAGGCGGACGGGCATTCATCTCAGGCGCGTCGGCTGCGAATTGTGCATTTGAGCGATTTGCACGTAAACCCGCGCCTGCCGTTTGCCTATTACGAGCAGGTCATCCGGCGCGCCAACGATTACCAGCCCGACCTGGTGTTCATCACCGGCGATTTTGTGACGCATACGGAGGATATTCCTCGCCTGCCAGGGCTGCTGCGTTTGCTCCGCAGCCGGCATGGAGTTTACGCCATCCTGGGCAACCACGATCATTGGGCAGGGGCCGAGGCGGTGACGCAGGTTCTGGCCGAGACGGGCGTGGAGTGGATCGGCAACGGCTGGCGGCGGGTGCAGGCCGACGGCTTGCCGCGGCTGCTGCTGGCCGGCTGCGAAGCGCCCTGGAATCGCGGCGGCGCGGTTCCCTTGCCTGAACTTCACCCGGACGAGCGCTTGCTGGTGCTGTCGCACACCGCCGATTACGTCTTCCCTTACAGCCGCCAGGGGGCGACGGCCATGTTTACCGGGCATTATCACGCCGGGCAGTTCCGCCTGCCTTACCTGGGGGCATTGATTGTGCCTTCCCGCCACGGGCGGCGCTTCGATCACGGCCATTTCCAGGTGGGCCCGACTCACCTGTTTGTCAGCGCGGGGGTGGGCTGCGCCGCGCCTGCCTTTCGCCTCTACTGCCCGCCCGATTTTTACATTGTCGATTTTCTGGATTGACAAGCCTGGAATGCAGATTTACAGCACCCAGATGTTGCGTGGGGCGGCTCTCCACGCAACCGTGGTGGGGGTGACTGGCGAGCTTCGTTCGCCAGGAAAGAGGATTAACCGTGGATTTTGTCGCACTTCGTGCGACAAAATCCACGGAACATCTCTTCTTGAAGACGCTCAAAGAGCGCCATACCTGTTCCACGGTTTAATGGGGCGGTACCTTGCCAGGAGCGCCACCGCCGGAAGAGACATTTCTCTTTAAGGCGTTGGCAGGGCGCCCGGAAAAAGGGAGAATCGAACGGCGCGCCTATAGCGCCTCAATGAGCGCGGCCAGTTCATCTGGATCGGGCGAGGCGGGTGGGGCAGGGGTGAGCCAGGCCAGGAACTCGGCGTTCCCCTTGGGGCCCAGCAGGGGCGAGCGGATCAGCCCGCGCGGGGCGAAGCCCACCTGCGCCGCCGCGGTCAGCACGGCGAGCAGCACCTGGCGGTGGATGGCTGGATCGCGGATCACGCCATCGCCGCGGGCCACTTCCGCCCGCCCGGCCTCGAACTGCGGCTTAATCAGGGCAATCACCGCCGGGTCGGTGGGGGCCAGCCAATTCTGGATCACGGGCAGCAAGAGCTTGAGTGAAATGAAGGACGCGTCTACCACCGCCAACCCCACCGCTTCGGGCAGGCGGACCACGTAGCGGGCGTTGGTTTCTTCCATCACCACTACACGTGGGTCCTGGCGCAGTTTCCAATGCAAGATGCCCTTGCCCACGTCGATGGCGTACACCCGCGCCGCCCCGTTTTGCAGCAGGCAGTCGGTAAAGCCGCCGGTAGAAGCGCCCACGTCGGCGCACACCTGCCCGGCCGGAGCAACCGGAAAGGCCGCCAGGGCCGCCGCCAGCTTTTCGCCGCCCCGCGAAACGTACGGCGGTCCCTGATCAACCGACAGGACCGCCCCCTCGGCCACCGGTTGGGCAGGCTTAAGCGCCACCTGCCCGTCCACCCGCACCTGCCCGGCCATTACCAGGCGTTGGGCTAGGGCCCGGCTCTCGGCCAGGCCGCTCTCTACCAGCAGCACATCCAGGCGTTTCTTTGGCATACGCCAATTGTATCAAAGCCTGAAAATTATGCTATCATTGGGCCATGTCTTTCCGGAAAGCCATTGACATTCTGATCGCGTTCGTCCTGGCAATGCGCCCGATCCAGTGGGCAAAAAATGCGTTCATTTTTGTGCCGCTGATCTTCGACCGTCAACTGGGCCTGTCCAACCTGCCGCCGCTGATGCGCACGATTGCCGGGTTTGTCATTTTCTGCCTGCTTTCCGGCGTGGTGTATATCATCAATGACATTGCCGACGTGCAGGCCGACCGGCAGCACCCCGAAAAGCGCCGCCGCCCGATTGCCTCCGGCCGGCTGCCGATCCCGCTGGCTGTGGTAGGGGCGGGGGTGATCCTGGCGTTCATCTTCCCGCTTTCGTATCTGCTGGCCCCGGCCTTTGCCCTGGTGGCGCTGGTGTATTTCTTGCAAAACCTGGCCTATTCCAAGTGGATTAAGCACATCGCCATCATCGACGTGTTTTCGATTGCATTGGGTTTTGTGCTGCGAGTAGTGGCCGGGGTGACGCTGATCCACATCGCCCGCTTTTCGCCCTGGCTGTATGTGGTCACCACTTTAGGCTCGCTGTATATCGGCTTTGGCAAGCGCCGGGCCGAACTGGCCGAGCTTTCGAGCGAGACGAACACCCGCCGGGTGCTGGCTGGCTACACCCTGCCAATGCTGGATCAGTTTATCACCATCGTTTCGGCCACTACCATCATCGCCTACAGCCTGTATACCTTCTCGGCTCCTAATCTGCCGACCAACCACGTCATGATGTTGACCATCCCCTTTGTGCTGTACGGGGTGTTTCGCTATCTTTACCTGATCCAGACCTCCAACTGCACCGGCGCGCCGGAAGAAGTGCTGCTGCGCGACCGGCCGCTGCAAGCGACGATCCTGTTATGGGGGGCGGCCATTCTGTTAGTCTTCTATTTCTTCTGATGCCTGCTTTTCGCTCCACGGCTCCCGGAAAGATCATCCTGTTTGGCGAGCATGCGGTGGTGTATGGTCGCCCGGCGATTGCCGCGCCGGTGAGCCAGGTGCAGGCGCAGGTTACGGTCGCCGCCGCCCCGCGCCAGCCGGCCGGCGAAATCTTGATCCAGGCTCCCGACGTGGGCCTGCGTGCGCGCCTGGCCGACCTGCCCACTGATCATCCCCTGCGCCGGGCGGTAGAAGAAACCCAGCGCGCCCTGGGAGTGGCTCGCCTGCCGGCCTGCACCCTGCATATCGCCTCCACCATCCCGGTGGCCTCAGGGTTGGGGTCGGGGGCGGCCGTGTCGGTGGCGCTGGTCCGGGCGCTGGCGGCTTTCCTGGGCCATTCGCTGCCCGATGAGCAGGTTTCGGCCCTGGCCTTTGAGGTCGAGAAGCTGCATCATGGCACA
>CAYQDU010000015.1:0-39900 GCA_964416275.1 uncultured Anaerolinea sp.
CTTCAATAGCGGCCGCGCCAGCCAGCCAATCGGGCAGTTCAGCGGCCGGTTCGGCGGCTTGCACCGCGGCGGTCGTTTCTTCAGCCGCGCTCACGCCGCTCAGCCAGTCGGGCAGTTCAGCGGCCGGTTCGGCGGCTTGCACCGCGGCGGTCGTTTCTTCTTCGGCCGCGCTCACGCCGCTCAGCCAGTCGGGCAGTTCGGCGGCCGGTTCGGCCGCCTGTTCCGCGGTGGGGATCTCTTCAATGGAGGTTGTACCTTCCCGCAGCCAATCGGGCAAGCCATCCCCTCCAGCGGGCTGCGCCTGACCGGAACGTGCGGTGGGCAGGGCGGATGAATCGGCCGTTTCGTCTTGCAGCCAGCCGGGCAGGGTTTCGTCGGCTGCACCCCCAAGCGGGGCCTCCTGATCGGGCGCATTTTCCAACGCCGAGAGCCAATCTAATTCTGCTCCTGCTGCTTGAGATGGCACCGGCTCTTCCTTTGATGCAGCGCCTGTCAACCAGTCGGGCAGTCCGCTTGCCGGGCCGCCCGCCGGGACTCCATCTGTAGCGGGTTTTAACCAGTCGGGCAGATCGTTGGCCGGTTGAGCGGTCGGCTGCGCCGCTTCAGGCTGAAACTCGTTCAGCCAGTCCAATGACTCGGCCGGGGGCTGCGTTTCATCTACTCCTGCGGCCGGGGTCAGCCAATCCAGGGTATGATCTGATGCGGCGCTGCTCGCCTCGGCGGCTGGGGCGTCTGACTCCAGGCCGCTGAGCCAATCGGGCGCGCCGGCAGCCGGCTGCTCGGCCGCGGGCTGTTTTCCTTCCGCGCCGAACAGTTTGTCCAGCCAGGGAGAAACATCTTCGCTGCTGGCCTCAACGGGCGTCTCGGGCGCAGCTTGCGGTTCGCTGGGGGCCATATTTTGCAGCCAATCGGGGATTTGGGCCGAGGCCAGTTCGTTGGCGATGACCTCGTCGCCGATGATTGCTTCACCTACCGCCTCTTCTTCAAATTGATAGGTGGCTTCAGCCTGGCGGCCTGCTTCGGTGGCAGGCCCCCAACCCAGGTCTTTCAGCCACTCGGGGATGCTTTCATCCGGGGCGGGTGAGGCGGCCGGGCTTCCTTCTGCCGGGGGCTGCCCAGAGGCCGGCGGCTGGCTGGCTGCTGTGGGGTGGGGGCGGTCTTCGGGCAATGGGGTAATTGGAGAGAGCCATTCGGGGAGGTCGTTTTCGCGGTTGGGAGTCATGTTGCCAAGTTCCACGCCCAGGGAGGCGGCCCAGGTAGGCTGATCGCTTTTTTCAGGGGTTGTAACGCCCGGTTTGTAGTCTAGCTTTTCCAATTTAATGGCCTGGTCAGGCACACCTTCGGCCGTAGGAGCGGCGGCCGAGAGGTAGGCGTAATACGGATTGAGCTGCACCAAGTGTTGCTGATATGCCTGGGCCTCGCTCTCCCGGTTGTTGCTGATAAGCGCTTCCGCGATGATGCGATTGGCAGACAGGCAGTAGGGCAGCTTTACCAGCACCTTGCCGGCCACGTCGGCGGCTTCGGCGCGCTGCCCGGCCTGGGCGTAGATCTCGGCCAGCAGCGCTTGCAGGTCGAGGCGGTCTGGGGTTTCGGCCAGGGCCGTCCGCAGCTCGGCAATCGCTTGGGTATACAGTTCGCCTTTGAGATACATACGGGCCAGCGTGCCGCGCGTCAGACGGATTTTGGGCGGTTCGACGTTATCGCGCTTGCCGTACAACCGGCGCAGCTCATCCTGGATCGCGCCATTGGCGGGTTGGACGTCGAAGGCGCGCTCCATATGCCAGATTGCTTCGTCCAGGTTGCCTTCATCTTCGCGGATGATGCTCATCCCCACATGGCTCACAAAATCATCTGGGATGGAGGACAGAACCCGTTGAAAGATATCGCTGGCGTCGCCATAGCGTTGGCTTTCCAGGAAAGACTTCCCCAATAAACGATAGGCGTCTACATATTTGGGATAGCTTTCCAGAATATGGCGGCAGTGAGCAATCGCTTCTTCGGTTCGCCCGGCGTCAATTTGTCTTTCGACTTCTCGTATGTAATCGCGCAGCGATATTCCAGCCATAGTTCTATACTCCTACCCTGTAGTATGCCTCATTCTTTAAAAACGCGCAAGTGATAAATAGGGGCTCTTCCGGCTTCGCCGGGAAAAAATCTATTGGGGGCGCGGAGCGCAGCCCTCCGCTCCTGATAGATTTATGGCTCTTCCGCATTCACACGCACCACGACGATATAGATGAAAGCGCCTGAATGGAGAAAAGGTCAAATCAATTTGAAAGAGAGCCGATATTTGTAAATTAACATTCGATTAGACTTCGTCAGCCTACTTGACTCGCCTTATTTTTTAATCTATAAACTTACTCGGAGAAATAAAATCTCTCCTGACAAACAAAACGACTGATAGGCCGGAGAAAAACCAAGCACTGCCGCCGACCGGGCGCTGTGCTTTTTGTTGTCATTATCATGGCTTTACCGATAGACCGGTGAACCGGCCTCATCCGTTAAAACCATCTCAACAGGAGCCAAGTTATGATCCGAGTAGAAGGTCTGACCAAAGATTACGGCCTGCGCCGGGCGATCGACAGCTTGACGTTCGATGCCAAGCAGGGCGAAATCTTGGGTTTTCTTGGCCCGAACGGGGCTGGGAAAACTACCACCATGCGCATCCTGACCGGCTACATGCCTCCTACGGCGGGTGTAGCCGAGATTGGCGGGTTCGACGTGGTCGAACAGTCGCTTGAGGTGCGCAAGCGCGTGGGCTATGTGCCGGAAACTGTCCCCCTATACCCTGAAATGACGGTCTTTGATTACCTCAAATTTATGGCCGATTTGCGCCGGGTGCCGAAGACTGAGGAACGGGTGGATGAAGTGCTGGATTTGCTCAACCTGGGCGACCGTTCGGAAAGCATCATTGGTAATCTCTCGAAAGGTATGCGCCAGCGGGTGGGGTTGGCTCAGGCCCTGGTGCATCGCCCAGATGTGCTGATCCTGGATGAGCCGACGATTGGCCTGGACCCGGCGCAGATCATCGAAGTGCGCAACCTGATCCGTGAGCTGGGCCAGCAATGCACCATCCTGCTCTCGACGCATATCCTCTCGGAAGCGCAGCAGGTGTGCAACCGGGTGCTGATTATCAATAAGGGCCGGATTGTGGCCGAAGATACCCCCGAACATTTGCAGGCCCGGCTGACCGGCGCGCAGCGCGTCTCGGTGCAGGTAGCGGGCGACTCTGATGGCCTGGACGGGGTCATTCGGGCGGTATCTGGGGTGACGCGGGTCAATCGGGTGGCCGATGGTCGCCTGGAATTTGAAACCACCCCCGGCTTCGACCCTCGGCCCGAAGTGGCGCGCTCGGTGATCGAAGCCGGCTACGGCCTGCTGGAAATGCGCCCCCTGGGCATGAGCCTGGAAGAGATCTTCTTGCAGCTCACCCGGGAAGAACCTGCCCCGCCTGAACCGGCTGGAGACGAACTGCTGGACCAGATCGAACTGCCCGAACCCGAACCCCTGGGCGATGAACCCACCGGCGACGATCAGCTCTGACACCGGAAGGATGAACGCTGTATGGTAAACATCTGGACGATTGCGAAACGCGAATACCAATTGTATTTTGCCAGCCCCATCGCTTATATGCTGGCCTTTTTCCTGCTGCTCATCCTGGGCTATTTCTTCTATGCCTCGGTTTCCATCGCCTCTTCGCCGATGGGGTTGCAGCAAGGCTACATTCCTGGGGTAGACATCGTTTTGCAGCCCATGGCGGTGATCCTGGTGCTGCTCATCCCCGCGCTCACCACTCGCCTGCTGGCTGAAGAGCGCCGCCTGGGGACGATTGAACTGCTCATGACCGCCCCCGTGCGCGACTGGGAGCTGGTACTGGGCAAGTGGCTGGGCGCTTTCCTGCTGCTGCTTACGTACGTGGCGATCAGCCTGATCTTCCCGCTCATGCTCAACCAGATGATCAGCCCCGGTATCGACCAGGGCCCGTTGATCACCGGTTATCTGGGCATAATCCTGCTCTGCGCGGCCACGGTAGCCGTGGGCGTGTTGATCTCATCGCTGTTTTCCAACCAGATCGCTGCATTCGTCACCACGATGGGGGCCGTGATCTTCTTGTGGTGGATCATTGGAGTGATTATCCAGGTCCTCAGTCAGACCGGGGCCGGCCCGGCCTGGATCAGCTACCTGGATTACAGCGGGCATTTCTTCGATAACTTTGTACGCGGCGTGCTGGACCTGCGCGATGTCGTTTTTTATCTGAGCGTGACCGCGCTATCGTTGTTCCTCAGCACCATGTCGGTTGAAACGAGGAGGTGGGGATAATGAAACCCCAATGGCGTCGTTTTGCACCTTTTGGCTTATACCTGGCGGGTCTGGCGCTGTTAGCCGCGCTGGGTTTGTATATCGTGCTGCGCCAGTTCAGCCTGCCGATTCAGATCAGCCTGGCCCTGATTGTAGTTGGCCTGGCGGTGTTTGCTCTGTTGGATCCAGACCGGGCGCGGCGCATGCTTACCGGGCGGCAGGCGCGCTACGGCAGTAATGCCCTGGTTCTAAGCGTAGCCTTCATTGGCATCCTGGGAGTAATTAATTATCTGGCCTATAACAACAGCCAGCGTTGGGATCTGACCGAAGACAAACAATATACCCTGGCCCCAGAAACCCAGGACCTGCTGAAAAAGCTGCCTTCCGCTGTGCAGGCCAAGGCCTTTTTTACCGCCAGCCGGTCTACCGAAAGCACCAAAAGCTTACTGGAACAATTCAAAACCGGCAGTCAGGGCAAGTTCGACTTTGAGTTTATCGACCCCAATGCCGACCCCCTGGCCGCTCGCGATGCCAAGGTGACCCAGGACGGGCAGATCATCCTGTTTATGGATGGCCGCCAGCAGTCGGTCAGCACAGCCAGCGAGCAAGAACTGGCTTCAGGCCTGGTGCGCCTGATGAACCCCGAAGCGCGCACAATCTATTTCCTCACCGGGCATGGCGAATACAGCCCGGAAGATACCGGCGAGCAATCGTATTCGATGGTGCGCACCGCCCTGGAGGGCAAGAACTATACCGTCAAGACTCTCAACCTGCTGGCGACCAATCAGATCCCTGAAGACGCTAAGCTGCTGGTGATCGCCGGGCCGCGCCAGTTGGTCAGCGCGGCCGAGATCGAACTGATCCGCCAGTATCAATCCAAAGGCGGCCCGGTGATCGTAATGGAAGAGCCGCGCCCGCTGACCCAGTACGGCGACGCGCCCGACCCGCTGGCCGAGTACTTGCAACAATCCTGGTCAGTCACCCTGGGCGAAGATATGGTGGTTGACCTGACCTCGCAGCAGCCATTCGCGCCCTATGCGGCCCAATACGGTTCGCATCCCATCACCCAGCCCATTCAGCGCACGGCCACCCAGTTCCCCACGGTGCGCAGTGTGCGGGCGGCGGCCTCGCCGGGCGCCAGCATCAGCCTGGTAGAGCTGGTGCAGACCGCCCCGCAGTCTTCGTGGGCCGAAACCAGCCTGGAAGGCATTGCCAGCGGCCAATCGCAGGTGCAGTACGACCAGGATAAAGACATGCTGGGGCCGATTTCGCTGGCGGTGGCTGCCGAAAATCAGGAAAACCGCGCCCGCATGGTGGTCTTTGGCGATTCGGACTTTGTGATCGACGGCAACTACCGGGCCTACGCCAACAGCGACCTGCTGCTGAACGCCGTCGATTGGGCGATTGGGCAGGAGAATCTGATCAACCTGACCCCCAAGAATGCTACCCAGCGCATGATTGTACCGCCGCAAAGTACCGTGATGAACCTGATCTTCCTGGGCAGCGTGGTTGTACTGCCGGGACTGGCATTGTTGGGCGGCATCTGGACCTTCATCCAGCGCCGCCGCCGAGGGTAAGCTTATGATCCGCAAATCGACCTGGATCGTTGTGGTGGTCTTTGGGCTGACGTTAACCGGCGCGTACCTGTGGCAGCGCAACCAGGCGCAGAAGGCCGCCCAGGTCACGCCCACTGCGGCCGCCGCCCCGGCCTATCTGTTCCCCATCCAGGGGCAGATCAGCCGCGTGCGCATCGAACGGGGCGACGGACGAACCCTGGACCTGAAGCTGGACGAGCAAGGTAAGTGGCAAATTAGCCTGCCGAGCGGTCTGCAAGCCGACAGCGAGGCGGCCAGCTCGGCGCTGGCCCAGGTGGCGGTGATCCCGGTGGTGGCAGCGCTGCAAAACCCGCCTGGAATGAACGCTATGGGGCTGGACCAGTCTGCGGCGCGCCTGCTGGTAACCAGCGCGGAGGGCGGGTCGTGGGAGGCCGAGATCGGCCAGCCCACTCCTACCAACAGCGGCTACTATGCCGCGATGGGCGGCAAGGTTTACGTTGCCAGTAAATATGCCCTGGATCCCCTCCTGGGATTGGTGGATAACCCGCCCGTGTTGAAAGCCACCTCTCCGCCGGCCGAGACTCCAGCGGCCCCGGCTGCAACCGAAACCCAGGCCGCGCCGTAAAGTTAAGTAGGCGTCAGACAAAATTTCCTTCATTGTAGGGAATATTGGGTATTGATTTTGAATGAAAAAGCGTGTATTCTGATTGTGTGCGGCTTGTGAGCGCCAGTAAGACGTGAAAACAGGCGCAGGAAATAGGAACAGGTAAATGGAGCCTATGATTGATGATGAACTGCTGAATGGGATGGACGAGCCAGACGATCATTCCGCGATTGCGCGGTTGATTGAATTGGGGCGGCAGAAATCCTACGTGACCATTGACGACATCCTGGGTTTCTTCCCTGAGGCCGAGCAGGATGTGGATCAATTGGAAGAAGCTTTTGCGGCCTTGTTGAGCGCCGGAATTCCCTATATGGATGAGGCCCAGGCCGGTGGGCCAAGCGAAGAAGAATTGGTAGAAGAGGAGATCGAAGAAGACGTCCGGCGGGATTTCAGCGTAGACGATAACTATCTGGCGAACATCGACACCGACGATACTATTGGCCTGTACCTGAAAGAGGTGGGCCGGGTTCCACTGTTGACGGCCGAAGAAGAGGTGGAGCTGGCCCAGCGCATCGAGCGCGGCCGGCTGGCGCGCGAAGAGCTGGCCCGAGGCAACGTGAGTCTGCGCCGCCGCCACGAACTGCAGGCCCTGATCGAAGATGGATGGGCGGCCCGCGAACACCTGATTACTGCCAACTCGCGCCTGGTCATCAGCGTAGCGAAGAAATACATGGGCCGGGGCGTGCCGTTTCTTGACCTGATCCAGGAAGGCAATATCGGCCTGATCCGGGCGGCCAAGAAGTTCGATTATCGCCGCGGGCATAAGTTCAGCACCTACGCCACCTGGTGGATCCGCCAGGCGGTAACCCGCGCCATCGCCGACCAGGGCCGCACCATTCGCGTTCCGGTTCACATGGGCGATCAGATCAATAAACTGCTGCGGGTGCAGCACCAGCTCACCCAGCGCCTGGGACGCGACCCATCGGTGGAAGAGCTGGCCGAATCGCTGGATGTGACCCCGCAGAAGGTCGAGAACATGATCCAGGTGGCCCGTCGCCCGCTGTCGCTGGAGACGCCTACCGACGACGAAGAAGACTCGGTCTTGGGCGATTTCATCCAGGATGAGGAAGTGCCGGCCCCTGACGAAACCGCCACTTACAATCTGCTGCGCGAGCATCTGGAAGCCGTGTTAAACGGTCTGCCGCCGCGCGAAGTGCGCATCCTGCAACTGCGCTACGGGCTGCTGGACGGGCAGGCGTATACACTGGAAGAAGTGGGCCGCAAGATGGGCGTGACCCGCGAGCGCGTGCGCCAGATCGAGGCCCAGGCCCTCAGCCGCCTGCGCCACCCGGCCATCCGGCGCAAACTGCGCGAATACCTGGGATGAGGCGCTGAAAAAGAGATGGGCGGCCTACGGGCCGCCCATCTCTTTTTCAGCGCCCCTCGAAGGCGGAACTTCTAACAGGCTCGTCCGGTGGGCCGTTCGAAGGTCCTGGCTGTCAGGCGGTGGGTCAGAGGGGCGGCCGGCGGCCTGGGCCAGCAGGTAGCTCTGCCATAAGACGGCAAACGGAACCAGCGGCACCGTATACCGCTGCCAGGGCAGGGGGATTGCCAGCCCCAGCCCTATGAACAGCGCCAGGCTGGCGAGCAGCCAGAGCGCCAGGACGCGCCGTTGGGCCGGCCTGGCCCGGCGCAGGCGCAGCCCCGCCAGCAGCATCCCACCCAGGGTGAGACCAAACAACAGCCCACCGCCGGCCAGCCCGCGCAGCAGGTTATGGCCGGGCGCAGCCAGGTAGCTCTGCTCGGCGGCGGCGGTTTCGGCGGTGTAATTGCTCAGCTCGGCAAAGGCCGGCGGGGTGATATACAGGCTGATGAGC
This sequence comes from uncultured Anaerolinea sp., assembly GCA_964416275.1. Lineage (GTDB taxonomy): Bacteria > Chloroflexota > Anaerolineae > Anaerolineales > UBA4823 > RBG-16-57-11. Next base: position 8,337 of record CAYQDU010000015.1, read on the forward strand.
AGGCCGGCCAGGCGCTCGCCGGTGGTATCGGGAGCGATGCCGGGGGTCAGGCGCTGGGCGTTGGCAAACTGGCGCTGGGTCAGCGACTGGCGTGCTTTCCAGGCCGCCTCGCCCGCCGCCCATGGGTGACGCCACAGGAATGGGTTGAGCGCCAGCCCGACCAGCAGGAAAGCTGCTCCTAACTGCGCCCAGGCCCAGGGCAGGCGCCGCCAGCGCGGGCGCGCCCCGTCTTCCGGCCAGCTCACCGCCAGCAGGGCTACTGGCAGCAGCAGCAGGGCCGATTGCTTGGCGCAGAAGGCCAGCCCGGCGCACAGCCCCACCAGCCAGGGCCGCCGCCCGGCATATAGAAAACTCCACAGTGTGAGCAGCACGGTAAACAGCAGCGGCCCTTCGGCCATGGCCCGCCGGGCGTGCAGCAAAACCAGGGTGTTCAGCCCCAGCAGCGCCATTGCCAGCCAGCCCTGGAGCGGGCCGCGCCCGCTCATCGCTCCGGCCAGAACGGCTATCAGCAGCATGCTGAACGGCAGCAGCAGCGTCACGGCCAGTCGCCCGGCGTGCAGCAGCCCAGCCGAGGGCAGCGCCCCGCGGGCCTGGTTTTCGGCCCAGGTCTGCGGCCACTCCCAGTCCACCGGCAGGGCGGGCAGCCCGGCCAGCCTGCGCCCCGCCCCCAGCCAATAGCGGGTGAACGGCGCATCCATCAGGCGGTAATACAGCCGCCGGTCTTGCTGCCACAACTGTTGCGGCTGAGACGGATACCAGGCCAGCGAGAGCGGCGCGTGGAGCAGCCAGTCGAAGTCCTGGCTGGTATACAACTGAGTGCTTTCGTCGGGGTGGAAGGGAATGCCCCCCAGGTTCCACAGGGCAAAAGCGCACAGCCCGAGCCACAAGAGAAAACCGATCCAACGCTTCATAGGATTGATGATTGATGATTCAAGAAGGATGATTTATGATTGTTGATTGTAAATCAGCAATCATAAATCGGCAATTGGCAATCGATCATCTTATGAAGCCTTGGCTTTTCTTCTGCATTTTGTTGGTCGGGTTAATTTTTAGCGCCGGGGGGCATATTGTCGGCGGCGACGAGGAGACGATGTTCCGGGTGACGCAAAGCCTGCTGACCCGCGGCGCGCTAGACATCACCCAGGAAGAATTCTGGCTGCCCACTTCGGATGTTCCCGAATTTTTGCCGCGCCAGCCGGTGCGCAATTCGGCCCTGATCGTGACCACCTCGGCGGTGGTGGGCCGAGAGGGCCGGTTCTATTCCAAGTATGGATTGGGCCAATCGCTGCTGGCGATCCCACTATACCTGTTTGGACGCACGGTCAGCGGGCCGGCGGGGGCGCGCTTTGCCGTTTCGCTGCTCAACGCCTTTGTTCTGGCCGGGTGCGGCTGGTTGATGGTTGAATTGGGCCAGGCGCTGGGCTATCGCCGGGCTACGGCTATGTGGCTGGCGCTGGCCTTTGCGCTGACTACCCTGGCCTGGCCGTACGTCAAGACGTTTTATTCGCAGCCGGCGGTGACGTTTTGCCTGCTGCTGATGGTGTACGCCGCGCTGCGCTGGGAGCAATCGCCCCAGGCGCGCTGGCCCTGGCTGTTGGGCGCAGCCGGTTTTGCCCTGCTGTTGTTCCGCCTGGGCGAGGCGATTGTCTTTCCGGTTTTGTTGATCTATTTGTTCCTGGCCTCCCGGCGTGTGCAGCGCTGGGATTGGTTGCTCCCGCTGGCGGTGGGCATACTGGCTGCGCTGCTGATCACCGGGATGTATAACCAGGCCCGCTTTGGCTCTTGGACCAACACCGGCTACTATGAAGCCGGTTGGAATAATCCGTTCTGGCACGGGCTGTATGGGCTGCTGTTCAGCCCCGGCAAGGGCGTGCTGTTGTACGCTCCGCTGCTGGTGGTCGGGGCGGCGGGCGGGCTGGCGCTGGCCCAGAAGCGCCTGGCGGCGGCCGGGCTGTTCCTGGGGCTGTGGCTGACCTACCTGGTTTTTTATGCGAAGTACGACTTCTGGACCGGCGGGTTCAACTGGGGGCCGCGTTTTCTGCTGCCCGTGGTCCCGTTTGGGCTGCTGCCTGTTGGAACGATCTTAGAAGATGGACGCGGCCGCCTGCCAGTTCTGGTGTTTGGGCTGTTCTTTATCCTCGGCCTGGCAGCGCAGGCCCCGGCCATCCTGGTCGATCACAGCCGCTTCTTGTTTCAGCAGATCGAAACCGGCAGCCCGCGCGCCTATGACCAGACCGTCACCGAGGTCGAGTGTTCGCCGCTGCTGAATCAGTGGCCGGAGGCGCTGGATTTGCTGCGCTTCTACAGCGCGCCAGAAGCCTGGCGGCAGGCCCGCCAGGAAATCGATGCCCTGCGGGCCGGGGCCGCAGCCCAGGTTGTCCTCAACGGCCCAGATTTGATCGAAGCCGAATTTTTGCGCCGCAACACCCTTGATCTGTGGTGGCTGCGGCCCTGATGAAATGTGGCTCTTCCGCCGCAGGCAGGATTGGATTGATGAAAGCGTTTCGTTCGCTGTGGCAGTCTGGATGGTTTTGGGCCGGTCTGGCCCTGCTGCTGGCGGCCGGGCTGAAGCTGGCCCTGCTGCTGGCTGGCCGCTTCCCCTTCAACGCCGACGAGGCCATCGTGGCCTTGATGGCCCGCCACATCCTGCAGGGGGCGCGCCCGATTTTCTTCTACGGGCAGGCCTATATGGGCAGCCTGGACGCCTTCCTGGTGGCGGCCGGATTTGCCGTCTTCGGCCAGCAGGTATGGGTCATCCGCCTGATCCAGGGGCTGCTCTACCTGGGCGTGCTGGCGCTGACTGGGCTGTTGGGGCGGCAGGCGTTTGGCTCGCCGCGGGTGGGGGCGCTGGCGATGCTGCTGCTGGCGATCCCGGTGGTGAACGTAACGTTGTATACCACCGTTTCGCTGGGTGGGTATGGTGAAGCGCTGCTGTTAGGCGTGCTGAGCCTGTGCCTGGGGCTGCGCCTGGCCCGCCAGATGCGAGCGGGCGGCCTGGGCCGGTGGTACGAATGGCTGCTCTTGGGCCTGCTGACCGGCCTGGGGCTGTGGGCTTTTGGGCTGGCGCTGGTCTTCAGCCTGCCCGCGCTTGTCTATCTGCTGTGGCTGTCTTTCCAGCCGCTGGAGGGCGCTCCGCCGGAAGCCGCTCTCACCTGGCGCGCTCGCTGGCGGCAGGTCTGGCAGCGCGCCGGGCTGCTCTGGCTCGTCCTGGGGGTAGGCGGGCTGTTGGGGGCGCTGCCCTGGCTGGTGTATGCCCTGCAGCACGGCTTTGCCCAACTGCTGCACGAACTGGGCGGCGGGGCGATTGCTGGCACCGAGCAGATGCCCTGGATCTTCCGGGTGGGTAAGCATTTGATGGGCCTGCTGCTGTTGGGCAGCACCGTCACGCTGGGCTTCCGCCCGCCCTGGAGCGCCGATTGGTTGGGCCTGCCGCTGCTGCCGTTCGTGCTGATGCTGTGGATGGCGGTGATCGGCTTTCTGCTGCGCACGCTGCGCCGCCCCGGCCCCTATCGCCAGGCCCAGGCGCTGCTGGCCGGGGTGATGGCGACCCTGCTGGCGGCGTTTGTACTCTCGCCCTTCGGGGCTGATCCATCGGGGCGCTATTTTGTGCCGCTGACGATTCCGCTGGCCCTGTTTGCGGCGGCAGCCATCGAACGCTGGCGCGTTCGTTGGGGCCGCAAAGCCTATGCTCTGGCAGCCCTGCTGCTGATCTATGCGCTGTGGGGCACGCTGCAATGCGCCGGTCGCTATCCGCCCGGCCTGACCACCCAGTTTTACTCTCCGTCGCAGGTCGATATGCGCTATATCGATGGCCTGCAGGAATTTCTGCGCCAGCAGGGCGAAACGCGCGGCTACAGCAACTATTGGGTGGCCTATCCGCTGGCGTTTCTGTCGGGCGAGGAGCTGATCTTCACCCCGCGCCTGCCCTATCACCTGGATTTTGCCCACACCGAGCGCGATAACCGCTACGCGCCGTATAACGAGTTGGTGGCGCAATCCGAACGGGTGGCTTACATCACCACCCATCACCCCGACCTGGATGCTTATCTGCGTTCCGAGTTCACCCGCCTGGGCGTGACCTGGCAGGAGCAGCGCCTGGGCGATTTTCAGGTGTTCTATCAGCTCTCGCGCCCGGTGCGCCCGGAGGAAATGAACCTGGGGCGCAACAGCCCGGCCTGGACGAAATGAAAAAAAGCCCCGGTCTGACCATCGCCCAACTGGTAACCGCCATCACCTTCCTGGCGATCTTTGCTATGGCGGCCAAACCATCCATCGACAGCGACACCTGGTGGCACTTGCGCGCCGGCCAGTGGATCATCGAACAGCAGGCCGTGCCGCAGGTCGATCCGTTCTCGTACACCCGCCTGGGCCAGCCCTGGCATTACCCCGGCTGGTTGGTGGAAGTTCCAATGACCTGGCTGTACCAGACCTTTGGCCCGCTGGGGCTGAACCTGTGGACGGCCAGCATGGTGACGCTGGCCTTCTGGTTGGTGGGTAAAACCCTCGGCGGCGGCCCCTTCCTGCGGGCCTTTACGCTGGTGCTGGCGGCGGCGGCTTCGGGAGTGTATTGGGCCGCCCGGCCCTATCTGGTAACGTTCGTGCTGGCGGCGGCCTTTTTGTGGATTCTGGATGGGGCGCGCTGGCATCCAGACAACCCGGCCCGCCAGCGGCGGGTGTGGGGATTGCCGCCGCTGATGGTTGTGTGGGCCAACAGTCACGGCGGGTTTGCGCTGGGATTCCTGTTGTTAGGGGTGTATGGCTTTGGCGAATTGATGCGCCTGGCCGGGGTGCACCTGGCGCATAACCATCCGCTGCGCCGGGCGGATTTCGCGCCCCTGGTTCGCCTGGTGGGAGTAGGGCTGGCGCTGCTGCTGGCGGTGTGCCTGAACCCATCTGGCCCGCAGATGTTGGGCTATGCCTTCAAGACCGTCTCGATTGGCGCGCTGCAAGATTACATTTTGGAGTGGCAGTCGCCCAATTTCCATCTGCTGGCGGCTCACCCCACCATCTGGCTGATCGGGCTGCTGCTGGCGGCCCTGGGGCTGTCGCGCCGCCGCCTGGCCCTGACCGATTTCCTGCTGGCGTTTGGGTTTCTGTACTTGGCGCTGCTGGCCTGGCGCAACGTGGCCTTGTTCGCCCTGGCCGCGCCGCCGGTGATCACCCGTCACCTGGCCCCGCCCCTGGCGGCATTGGGGCGGCGCTGGGGCTACCGTGGGGTGGGCGCGCCTACCCCGGCCCAGACCCGCCTCAATGGGCTGCTGCTGGTGGTTTTGATCCTGGTGATGGGGTTGAAAGTGACCGCCGACGCCCTGCCTGCCGCCAATGAGAAAGCCCTGCGGGCCTTCACCCCGGTGGCGGCGGTAGATTATATCCGCCAGAACCGTCCGCCGGGCCGCCTGTTCAACGCCTATAACTGGGGGGCCTACCTGCTGTGGGCGCTGCCTGAATACCCGGTGTTTATCGACGGGCGCACCGACCTGTATAACGATGAGATCATCGACCAATGGCTGCAGGTGACGCGGGCCGAACCCGGCTGGCAGACGGTGCTGGATCGCTGGCAGGTGCGGCTGGTCTTGCTGGAACCCGGCGCGCCGGTAGTGGGTTTGCTGCAGGCCCAGGGCTGGCAGACTCTTTACCAGGATGAGCAGGCGGTGGTGCTGGGGCGTTAGACCGTTCTGGCCCGCAGATAGGTAGTGCGGAAGGCATAGAAGAACCAGCGCAGATAGGCCGGGGCCCACTGGAAGACCTTGAAGCGGCTCTTGCCGGCCGTGCGCTCGTACCAGGCGGCCGGGATTTCGCTGATCGGCCAGCCCAGGCGGTGGCATTTGACTAACAGTTCCAGGCTGTAGGTGAAGCCATCCTCTGATTCGATCTCCACCCGGTCGAGCAGGCGGCGCGAGAACAGGCGGAAGCCATTGGTGGCGTCGTGGGAGGGCAGGCGGGCCACGTGGTGCAGCAGGAACGACACGATCTGCACCAGTTGGCGCTTGGGCGCCCGGCAGCCCTCGAACACCCCGCCGGGCATGAAGCGGCTGGGGCAGACCACATCCCGCCCGGCGGCGAACTCGGCCAGCAGCGCGTCGATCCGGTCGGCGTTGTAATCATCGTCGGCCATGTAGGTGATGACCGCCGGGGCGTCGCTGGCCTGCATCCCGCTGCGCACTGCCCCATGCGCCCCGTGATAGCGGTTCTTGACGCACACGATCTCGATCCCCTCCAGGTGGGCATTTTGGATCGCCGGGAGGGTGGTGTCCTCGTCCCGGTCGTAGCAGATCAGCGCCCGGTAGGGGCTGCGGATGTGCTGCTGGAAGGCGCGCAGCAGGCGCAGAATGTTCTCGCCCTCATTATAGACCGGGATGACAATATCGCAGCGCAGGTCGGTTTCGCCCATACCTTATACCCCTCCGATTTCGATCTGGGTTTTGATCCAGGGAATAATCTCATCCAGGGCGTCTGAAAGCGAGGTGCGGGCCTCGAAGCCCAGCTCGCGGCGAGCCTTTTCCACGCTGGGGACGCGCTTCTGCACGTCGTACTGGAAGGGTGCGTCGCTGACGTAGCGGAAGGGGCGCTCAGCGCCGTTGACCTTGCGCCAGATCATCTCGGCCAGTTCCAGCACAGTGGTCGAAGCGGCGGTAGACAGGTTGAAATCCTGGTTGCGGGCTGTCTCGCGCTCGATGCACAGCCGGATGCCCTCCGCCAGGTCGCCGCCGTAGGTGTAGTGGCGGATCTGGCTGCCTGACCCCAGGATGTGCAGCGGGTCTTGACCCTTCAGCACCTTCTGGGCCAGGTCGGGGACGACGTGGCTCATCGCCAGCTTGACGTTGCCCGACATGATCTCCTTATCGCACAAGGCTCGCTTCTCGCCGACCCCAATGCAGTTGAACGGCCGGATGATGGTGTAGGGTAGGTGGTACTGTTCCCAGGCGCCTTTGGCGAAGTATTCACAGGCCAGCTTTTGAAAGCCGTAGGTCGAAAGCGGCGGCGGGCAGCGCAGCTGCTCGCCCTCCGGGGTGGGATAGACGCTGGTCGACTCGAACACCATCGAAGACGAGATGACGTTAATCTTTTGCAGGCTGCGATGCTGAAACGCCCAGATCGCCGCGTCGAAGGTGGAGGCCAGGATGCGCTCGTTTTCAGCCAGCAGATCGTAGGCGTATTCGTGGAACAGCGAGATGCCGCCGATCATGGCCGCCAGGGCCACTACCTGATCGCAATCCTCGACCAGTTCCTTCATCAGGCCCACATTTTTGGCGTCGCCCTCTACGAATTCGTAATTGGGGTGCCCGTCATATGACTTGGACACCCTGCCGTATTTGGAAAAGTTGTCGATCCCGATGACCTGATGCCCATGCCGCAGCAGTTCTTCCACCAGATACCCGGCAATAAAACCGGCCGAACCCGTTACTAACAGTTTCATACGATATTCCCTTTTGCTCTTCCGCCGGTACCACCCCATTAAACCGTGGAGCAGGCCTGGCGCTCTGCAAGCGCCTTTATAAAGAGATGTTATGTGGATTTTGTCGCACGAAGTGCGACAAAATCCATGATTAATCCTCTTTCGGCGAAGCTCGCCAATCGCACCCACCCCGGTTAAGTGGGGAGCTACCCTTCCGCCGAAGGCGGGAACTTTTTATATGTGGGGGGAGGCGTAGCGGATGCGCCGCCACGCCCCCCCAGAAAACGCAAATCCCGCCTTCGGCGGAGAAATCATCCATCAAATAAGCGTGCCGTGGCCGTAGAAATTCCAGATGTCGACCACCGGTTTGCCGCCGAATTCCAGGGTCTTGAACTCCTGGTGCGGGGTCGCCAGGATCAGCAGGTCGGATTGGGCGATGACCTCCGAGGTGGGCAGTAGATTCGGGTCGCTTACCACCAGCGGATCGCAGCACAGCACTTTCTTGGCCCGGAAATGCAGCACCCGCTTGAGCTTATAGGAGAGCGAGACGCGCGTATCGTCGATGTTGGATTTGAAGGCCATCCCCAGGATGCCCACCGTCATCTCATCCAGCGGATATTTCCGGGCGATTTGATCGACCACGAAGTAGACCAGCCCCTCGTTGACGTTGATGGCTTCGTCGCCCAGGCCAAACTGGTTGTTGAAGAAGGCCGCCAACTGGGCGGTGTCTTTATACAGGCACGGCCCGGCGGCAAAGCCGGCCGAAGGCAGGTCTTTGACCCGCGGGTAGTTGTGGCGCACGGCGTGGCGCACCCGCTCGTAATCCACCCCGGCGCTGGTGGTAATCATATACAACTGGTTGGCGATGGCGAACTGGAAATAGCGGTACACATTGGTGAACAGCTTGGCGAATTCGGCTTCCAGCGGCGAAACGACGATGATCTCTGGCGAGATGGCGCAGAAGATGGCGCTGGCTCGCTCCACCGCCGCCTCGTTTGAGCCGCTTACGATCTGAGGCAGCTCTTGCAGTTCTTTGATGCCCTTGCCCTGCACCAGGCGCTCCGGGCAGAAGGCGATGGGATTGGCGCGGCCCTGGCGCTCCATGTAATTGATCAGCCAGTTGGTGCTGCCGGGGTAGACGGTGGAGCGCAGGATGATGAGCTGCTCGTCGTTCAGGTAAGGCAGCAGGTCGTCCATGCATTCCTGGATAGCGTTGAGCTTGGGGTTGCGGAACTCGTCTACCGGCGTGCCGATCGTGATGACCAGGGCCTCGGCCTGGCCCACGTCGGCGGCGCAGTTGGTGAAGTGCAGTGTGCCTTTGTCGAGCGCCTCCTTCAGATAGCACTCACCGTCGTCTTCAGTGAAGGGCATCTGTCCGCTTTGCACTTTCTGGATGGCGGCCTGGTTAAGATCATATACCAATACGCGCAGGCCCTTGTAGGCCAGGATAATGCTCAGGGGCAGGCCCACATGCCCGCACCCGCCAACAACACAGATGTCAAATGGTTTCATAGGATTTCCTCGCGCCAGTTACGTGCCGGACGGCAAAATTGAGTTGGATGGGTTTGTCTGGTTATCCTACCATAGCCTGTCTGAATCGGACTTGATAGTTTTGCAATTTAGGCTCTTCCACCCAAGGCGGGAAATTTTCTTCCTTTCTTTCTTTCCTGGCGAAGCCAGAAGAACCGCAATTATTTCCTCCCTTGCCAGACGGAACAGGTTAGGGGAAAATATATGTTCTCAACTTATGTAAGGTAAAATTCACCGTGAGCCGGAGATGGTTCTCCCGATTTTGGCCGGAAGCACGGCATAAAAATGTAAAGGATGATCTTTTGAAACGGCGCAACCCCGGACTTCTAATTTTTGGCCTGGTCATTCTGTCGCTTTTCACCCTGGTTTTTATAACCTGGGCCAACCATCGGTACACGGCGCAAAACCCTGGCGGCAGCGACCTGCTGGCCCGTTGGGTGGGGACGCGACTGTTCTTGCTGGAGGGCAAAAGCCCTTACAGCCCTGAAGTTTCCGACGAAATTCAGCGCCAATATTATGGCCGCCTGGCCCGCCCGGACGAAGACCAGGTGCTTTTCGTCTATCCACTGTACTCGATTTTTATCTTTGCTCCCTATGCTCTGATCCCCGATTTTGCGATGGCGCGGGCCGTGTGGATGACCACCCTGGAGGTGGGCCTGATCCTGTTGATCCTCGCCAGCGTGTCGCTCAACCGCTGGAAGCTTTCGCCAGGCATGCTGGCCGGGCTGCTGATTTTCTCGGTCTTGTGGTATTACAGCATTCGCGTTCTGATCAACGCCAACGCGGCGGTTCTGATCGCCCTGATGATAGCCGGCGCGTTCCTGGCGATTCGAGCCGGGCGCGACGGGCTGGCCGGCCTGCTGCTGGCCTTTTCGACGATTAAGCCGCAGATGGTGGCCGTGCTGCTGGCTTTCATGCTGTTGTGGGCTGTCTCGCAGCGGCGTTGGGTGCTGTTTTGGAGCATCCTGGGCAACCTGGTCTTGTTGGCCGCCCTGGCCAGCCTGCTGCTGCCCAACTGGATCTGGCAAGATATGGTGCAAATCGTCGCCTATCCCGATTACACCCTGCCGACTACGCCCGGCGAGATGTTCACCACCTGGATGCCGGGGGTGGGTAAGCGGATGGGCCAGGGGCTGATGGTTGCCATGATCGTGATGTTGATCTTCGAGTGGCGCGCAGCCTGGGGCAAAGAATTCCGCTGGATGCTGTGGACGGCCTGCCTGACGATTACCGCCACCCATCTGATCGGCATACCCACTGCCACCGAAAACTATACCATCATGTTCCCGGCGCTTATCATGGTTTTTGCCGCCTGGGATGAACAGTGGGGCGCGCTGGGGCGCGGGTTGATTTTTGCTAGCTACGCTGGGCTGTTGTTCGGCGTTTGGTGGCTGTTCCTCGCCACACTGACCCGCGGCGCCCAACCGATTCAATCGTCAATCATGTTCTTCCCGCTGCCCGTATTTTTGTTGATTGGCCTGTATTGGGTGCGCTGGTGGGTGCTGCGCCCCGAACAGCCGCTGCTGGATCGCATCCGCCTGGCCCAGCGCGAGCCGTAATACCCCTACAGGAGCGAAATCGTGAAGCGACGCATCGACGGAGCGGCCGGATTGGGGGGGCTGGCGTTTACGTGGCTGGCCGTTTTGGTCGTCAGCTATTACGTGTACCACAAACCGCTCACGCCGGGGCTGGCCCTGGGCCTGGGGCAAGCCGCTGCCCAGATAGCTGCCGCCGGGGCGCTGGCCTGCCTGGCCGGCGGCGCGGGGACCTGGCTGCTGCGGCGCGGCTGGCCGGGCCTCGACCTGCCGCCCCTGGTTCGCCTGGCGCTGGCCGCCGCCCTGGGGTTCGGGGCTTTGGCGCTGGGCGGGCTGGCCGTGGGGGCCAGCCTGGGCTTCTCGGTGTGGGTCGCCTGGGGTGGGCTGTTGGGGCTGGCGCTCTTGCTGCGCCGCTCGATTGCGGCCTGGCTGCACGATTGGAGCGGGCTTTTGGGGCTGCTGCACGCCGCCGGGCGATTTGAAAAATGGCTGGCGGGCTACCTGGCCCTGGCGCTTGGGCTGGCCCTGATGGTAGCCCTGGCCCCGCCGCTCAAGTTCGACGCGTTGGTCTATCACCTGGCCCTGCCTCGCCAGTACATCGCCGCCGGGCGTCTGATCTATGTGCCGGGAAATATGTATTGGGGCTGGCCGCAGAGCGCCGAGATGCTCTATACCTGGGCGATCCTGCTGGCCGGGAACCAGACCGCGGTCGTTTTAGGCTGGATGTTTGGCCTGCTGGCCCTGGTTGGGCTGTTGGGGTTTGCCTCTTCCAGCGGCGGCCGCCTGGCCTGGGTCAGCGCGGCCCTGCTGCTATCGGGGTACAGCCTGGCGGCGGCCCTGGCGTGGGGGTACATCGACTGGCTGGTGATGCTGGTATCTGTGGCCTGGCTGGCGGCCTTAAGCCGCTGGCCGGTCCCCGGCCGGGGTCTTCTGGCGCTGGCCGGCCTGCTGGCCGGGATGGCCTTCGGCGTGAAATACACTGCCGGGCTGCTGGCCGCGTTGGGTGGGCTGTTCGTCGTGGGGCGGGCCTGGCGCATCCGCCGCCGGTTGGCCCAGGCGGTGGGTGATCTGGCCGTCTATGCCCTGGCGGCCGCTTTGCCCGCCCTGCCCTGGTTGGCGAAGAACTGGCTGGCGACCGGCAGCCCGGTCTACCCGCTGCTGTTTCCGGCTGGAGCGATGAGCGACGTGCGCCTGGCGGCTTACCAGAGCGGCGCGCCCTTTGGCGGCTGGGCCGACCTGTTCCTGCTGCCTTTCCGGGCCACCTACCTGGGATCGGAATCCAACCCCGGCTATGGGGCCTCGATTGGCCCGCTGTTGTTCGGGCTGGCCGGGGCCGGGCTGCTGCTCTGGCGGCGGCTGGATGAGCCTGCGCGCCGCGCCCTGCGCCTGCCCGCCTGGGTAGCCGGGACCGGTGTGCTGGCCTGGATGATCTTGGGCCGTTTTTCTTCGTATCTGCTGCAAGCGCGCATCTACTACGTGATCTTCCCGGCCCTGGCGCTGGTCGCCGCGGCCGGTTGGGAAGCCTTGCAGGGCCTGCGCATCCCCGGCCTGCGCCTGGGTCGGCTGGCCGCTGCCCTGATGATTGTGACCCTGGCATTCAACGCGCTGGAATTGGCGGCCACCGTCATTCACATCCGTCCCCTGGAATTCCTGGTGGGCGAAACCGGCCCGGAAGATTACCTGGATCATAACCTGGGCTGGTATGCCCCGGCCATGCGGGCGGTGCGGGCCTTGCCGCCCGGCAGCCGCACCTTGCTCTTGTGGGAGGCGCGCCCATTCTACTGCCTGCCTGCCTGCGATCCAGACGAAATCGTCGATCGTTGGCTGCAAGAACGCTACGATTACCTGGGCGCTGAACCGCATTCCAATGCCGAGATTCTGGCAAACTGGCGGCGCGCCGGGTATACTCATGTGCTGATCCAGCATGCCGGGGCCGAATTTGTGCGCCAGGAAGGTCGCCTGCCCTACAGCCCGGCCGACTGGCTGGCCTACGATAACCTGCTGACCGACCTGCCCACCCTGCAGGATTTCGGCGGCGCGTATAGTCTGCACGCCTTAACCCCATGAAACTACGGGCGTACCTTTTTCTGGCCGGCCTGGGGCTGGTTGTGGCGCTGATCCCGGCCCTGTTCCAAACCGCGCCGGGCTACATGGACGCCGATTATTACTTTAGCGGCGGGCTGCGCCTGGCTGGGGGGCATGGCTTTAGCGAACTGGTCTTGTGGAATTACCTGGACGACCCGACCGGCCTGCCCCATCCTTCCCACGGCTACTGGATGCCGCTACCGTCGATCCTGGCGGCGCTGGGCATGGCGCTGGTTGGGGCGGCTAAGCCGGGCGCGGCGCTGGCTTTTGCTGCGGCGCGCGGGCCATTCTGGCTGCTGGCCGGGGTTGTCCCGCCGCTTACGGCCCGCCTGGCCCTGGCGCTGACCGGTCAGGCCCGCCCGGCCTGGCTGGCTGGGCTGCTGGCGGCCCTGCCCGGCTTTTACCTGGCCTACCTGACCGCCATCGACGCGTTTGCCCCGGTGATGGTGTGCGGCGGGTTGTTTTTCTGGCTGCTGGCGCGAGAAGATGCCGGGGCGCCGCCTGCCGCCCTAGATTGGCGGGCGGTCGGTTTGGGAGTGCTGGCCGGGTTGGTGCATCTCTGCCGGGCCGATGGGTTGATCTGGCTGCCGGTCGGAATACTGGCCGTGGCCTGGAGCCAGGCCGGCCGGCCAGGTCGGATGGCGAAGCGCGCTGCCTGGGTCCTGATCGGTTATTTGCTCATCGCTGGGCCGTGGATGCTGCGCAACCTGGCTGTGTTTGGCGCTCCGCTGGCCCCCGGCGGTGGGCGGGCCTTGTGGATCACTCAATACGATGATCTGTTCCTCTTCCCAGCCGGGCAGCTCACCCTGGGTCGCTGGCTGCAAACCGGTCTGGCGGCGGCCGGGCAGGCCCGCCTGTGGGCCGCCGGGCAAAACCTGCAAACCGCCCTGGCCGTGCAGGGCATGATCGTCCTGTGGCCTGTGATTTTGATTGGGGCGTGGCGGCTGCGCTCCCGGCGCATGGTGCAAATTGCCGGGCTGGTGTGGGCGGCGTTGTTCGTCGCGCTGACTCTGGTGTTTCCCTTCCAGAGCGCCCGGGGCGGGTTCTTCCATTCTGGGGCCGCCTTTCAGCCCTTGTTTTGGGCTTTGGCGGCGGCTGGTTTCGAGGCCTGCCTGGACTGGGGAGTGCGCCGCCGGGGCTGGGAAGCTCGCCGCGCCTGGCGCATGTTCGGCGGGCTGCTGCTGGCCCTGGCCCTGGGCCTGGGCGGTTTAATGGCCTTCCAGCGCATCCGCGGCGGCGACCCGGCCGCGCTGGCCTGGAATGCTGATGCGCAGCGCAACCAGCGCATCGAGCAGGCCCTGCTGGCCTGGGGAGCGGGCCGGCAGGATGTGGTGATGGCGAACAATCCGCCTGGCTATTATGCCGTTACCGGCCGTCCGGCTATCGTCATCCCCGCGGGCGACCTGGCGATGGTGCAAGCCGCCGCCGCTCGCTATCAGGCCCGCTATCTGTTGATCGAGATCGAACAGGTGCAGGACGAAAGCCTGCACGCCCGGCCTGGAGACCGGCCCGGCCTGCGCTACCTGGGTGCGGTGGAGAAAGTGACTGTCTATGATCTACAAAACCCTGAACCCTGAACCTGCCCCGGCAGCCCGTTCGGCCCCCAACGCCTCCCGGCGGGGATGGCTGCGGCCGGAACACGGTCTCATCGCCGGATTGGGGCTGTTCTCGTTAGGTGGGTACCTGCTTGCCAGCCGGTTGACGCTGCGCCTGGGCTTCCCGCTGGACGACGCCTGGATTCACCAGACCTACGCTCGCAACCTGGCCCTATTGGGCCAGTGGGCTTTCATCCCCAACCAGCCTTCGGCCGGCTCGACGGCTCCTTTATGGTCGGCCTTGCTGGCAATCGGCCACCGCCTGGGGCTGGGGCCGTATCTGTGGACGTACCTGCTGGGTTGGGCCTGCCTGTGCGGGCTGGCTCTGACGGGCATGCGCCTGTACCGGGCCTGGCGGCCCTACGATCGGTCTGCCGCGCCCTGGGTGGGTGTTTTTCTAGTCTTTGAATGGCGCCTGGTCTGGGCGGCCGGGTCGGGCATGGAAACCCTGCTGTTTGCCTGGCTGATTGCCTGGACGCTGGCCGACCTGCTGGAGGGGCGGCGGCGCTGGCTGCGCTTGGGGCTGCTGATCGGAGCCAGCCTGTGGGTGCGGCCCGATGGACTCACTCTGCTTGGCCCGGCGCTGCTGGCCCTGTGGGCCAGTGAGCGCGATGGAAAAGCCCGGCTGCAGGCCCTGGCGCGCCTGGCCCTGGGCGCATTTGTCACAATCTTGCCATATCTGTTGTTTAATCAGTTGCTGGCCGGAAGCTGGTGGCCGAATACGTTTTTCGCCAAGCAGGCCGAGTATGCCATCTTGCGCCAGAAACCGTTGTGGGAGCGGATCGTTTCACTCTACAGCCTGCCGCTGGTGGGGGCGGGCGTGCTGCTGCTGCCGGGGTTGGGCCGCCTGGCTCTGATAGCCGCCCGCAAGCGCGACCTTAAAACCGCGGCCGTCCTGGCCTGGCTGCTGGGGTATCTGGCCTTATATGCTCTGCGCCTGCCCGTCACCTACCAGCATGGACGGTATGTGATCCCGGCGATGCCAATCTATTTTGTGGCTGGGCTGGCTGGGTTGAGCGGCTGGCTGGCCCCAGGTTCGACCCTGCCCGCCCGGCGCATCCTGAGCCGGACCATGCTGGCGGCCCTGGCGCTGGTGGGCGGCGCATTTTGGCTTGTGGGGGCCAGGGCGTATGCGGATGACGTGGCGGTGATCGAAACTGAGATGGTGACGACCGCCCATTGGGTGGCCGAGAACACCCCGCCTCAGGCCCTGGTGGCCGCCCACGATATTGGCGCGCTGGGCTATTTTGGTCAGCGCCGCCTGCTCGACCTGGCAGGGCTGATCTCACCGGAGGTCATCCCCTTTATTCGCGACGAAGACCGCCTGGCCGCCTATCTGGATCGGCGGCGGGCCGAATACCTGGTCACGTTCCCCGGTTGGTATCCGCGGTTGGCGCAGCATGGCCGGCAGTTGTTTGTGACCCAGGCTCTCTACAGCCCGAATATGGGCGGGGAGAACATGGCCGTCTATGCCTGGCCAGCGCCCTGAGCGTGCGCCGGGAAAACGCCTCTATACCTTAACATCGGTAGGGGCGGGTTTCACGAACTTCGAAAATGAGGCCGAGGTGCTATTTTGGGGAAAATGGGTGGCGCAGCCACCCATTTGGCAACACCCCACTTAACCAAGGAGAAGATGACTGGCAAGCTTCGCTTGGCGAGCGAAGTTCGCCTGGAAAGAAGATTAATTGTGGATTTTGTCGCACGGAGTGCGACAAAATCCACATAACAACTCTTTTTGAAGGCGCTCGACGAGCGCCATGCCTGTTCCACGGTTTATGGGGTGATACCTGACTTTAAGAAAGGCGTGTAAAAACTGTGAGCAGTAATTGCACGGGCGGTACTCCTGTGCTATACTTCTCACAGAACAAAGGTTTGAAAACCATGCCATCGAAAATCACCATCTTGATTGTGGATGACCATCCGCTCCTGCGCCAGGGCCTGACAGACGCGCTCTCATTAGAAACCGACCTGCAAATCGTGGGCCAGGCGGGCAGTGGGGAAGATGCCCTGGATATGATCCGGCGGGTAAGACCGCAGATCGCCATCGTAGACATCAACCTGCCCGGCATTAACGGCCAGCAAGTAGCGCGCCAGATAGCAGCCGAAAAGCTGCCCACGCGCGTCATCCTGTTGACCGCCTATGACGATGCTTTGCAAAAAGTTCAAGGCCTGACGGCCGGGGCGGCGGCCTACTGCACCAAAGATATTCAGCCAGAGCTTCTGGTGGGCGTGGTGCGCAGTGTGGTCGATGGCAAATACGTGGTCAATGGGAAAGAATATAACGGCGAAGAAATCGCCGACTGGCTGCGACTACACCTGGATAAGTCGGTGACGATAGACCCTTATTCGGGAGACTTGCAGGAGCCGTTATCGCAGCGCGAGATGGAAATTTTGATGTGCGTGGCGCGCGGGTTGAGCAACAAAGAAATCGCGGTGCAGTTGGGGATCAGCCACCAAACCGTCAAGAATCATGTTACGGCTGTGCTGCGAAAGCTGGGCGTGGAAGACCGCACGCAGGCCACGTTGTATGCGCTGCAACACGGCTGGGTCCGTTTACACTGAACGCGGAGTGACGCAAAATGCCCATCGACGTAAAACAAGCCCCCGATATTTGGAGCGACCTGAAAGAAAACGTCCAATCGGAACTGGAACAAAGCCGGCGCGAACTGAAAGAAATCGCCCTGATGCTGGATCAGAGCCAGCTTGAGGTCAATAAACTGGCCCAACGCAATGCTTCGATCACCTCTCATCTTCAGCAGATCCAGGGCCAGTTCGACACTCTGCCGCGGGCGGATATTCGCATGGCCTATGATTCGGCCCTGGACGCCCAACAGCGCCTGTTCGTGATGCGCGGCCAGGTTGAAAAGCTGCAAAGCGACCGCGCTCACCTGGATCGCTATATTGCGATGATGGAAAGCGTGACGCACACGCTGGAGGGTGGAGCGCCGGCCGGCGACGCAACTACATCCGAATCCTCTACGGTGCATACGGTGGAAATGATGATCCAGGCGCAGGAGGCCGAGCGCCAGCGGCTTTCGCGCCAGATGCACGATGGCCCGGCCCAGGCGCTGTCGAATTTTATCCTGCAAACTGAGATTGCCATGCGCCTGTTCGATCTGGATCAGCAGAAAGCGCGTGAAGAGTTGGAGAATCTGAAGATCTCGGCCACCGGCACCTTCCGCAAAGTGCGCGACTTCATCTTTGAACTGCGCCCGATGATGCTGGATGACCTGGGGCTGGTGCCGACCTTGAAGCGCTACGTGGACGCCTGGAAAGACCAAAACAGCATCGATGCGCGCATGCTGGTCACCGGCAAAGAGCGCCGTCTGGAAGCTTATGAGGAAGTGATGCTGTTTCGGGCGATTCAAGAGCTGCTGCATAATGTGGCTCGCCACAGCGGGGCGAACACGGTCAAAGTACAGATCGACCTGGGCGACAACCTGCTTAAAGTGATGGTGGATGACGATGGCAAAGGGTTCGACCCGGATCATGTGAACGAAAAGACCGGCATGGGAATCAAACTGATTCGCGACCGGGTGGAGATGATGGGCGGCTCTATGGATGTAGACAGCGTGGTGGGGCAGGGGACGCGGATCAGCTTCCAGGTGCCGGCGCTGGAGCTGCAAAAAGAAGGCTGAGCGGGCGTAAGCCTAAAGCGGCTTTCACAAATGTAAGGGAACTTTACGCGCTCAGGTATTGCTTTTTTTGAAAAGGCCCATATAATATAGACAGGCTTGAAAAGAGCAAGTACTCTTGAATAGGAAGGAGGTGAAATGCCATGTTGTTCGCTCCGAAGGAAAAGGGTCAGGGTCTTGTTGAGTACGCGTTGATTCTCGTTTTGGTTGCGGTAGTCGTGATTGTTATTTTGGCCCTGCTCGGCCCCGCTATCGGTAATGTGTTCAGCACCGTCATGGTCAGCCTGTAATTCGGGCGCCTGGCATGGTGGGGGTTGCCCCGCCAATCTTATGCCAACAATGTACGTTTGATAAAACTTGGCCTTGCCAGTTGGCAAGGCCAAGTTTTTTACCAGGCTTTTTAAATCAAACGAATCTCAAAGCAGAGTAGGATTTTAACGGTAAATCTCAATTTAACTTGACTTTTGTCTTTAAAAGAGTATGATTGGTTAAAACCGAACCCCTATCTCTGGAGGCATTTATGCGTCGTGGGCGAATATTCTTCATCCTGGCCTTTGTCCTGATCCTCGGCCTGGTTGTCGTGTTCGTGGTGTGGAGATTGCTACCTCGCTCCAGCCCTACACCTACCGATGCCACGCCAACCCCCATTCCCATGCAAATCCTGTATATAACGCAGAACGTTTCCAAGGGAGCCCGGTTGGATGAAACGATGGTGGCGACAATCGACTGGCCTCAAGGCTCGAAAACGCCCGGCATGTTCGAGGGCGGTCAGCTTGAGGAAGTCAAGGGCCGGGTGGTCAAGTATGATCTGCAAGCCGGCATGCCGTTGTTGGATACCATGCTGCTGAAGCAAAATGAGCAGATCCCAACCTCTGGGTCGCCCTGGGCGCTGAACATTCCCCCCGGCATGGTGGCCGTCTCGATCCCCATTGACCGCATCACCAATGTAGCGTACGCCCCTCGCGCCGGCGACCATGTTAACGTCATTGCCAGCCTCATGTTCATCGACGTAGACACCGATTTCCAGACCAGCCTGCCGAACTTTACCGGCATTGCGGTGGCCTCCGGCCCGCCCGACCCTGAGTCTAAAGAACCCCTGCCGCTCACGGTGGGCGTTTCCTCGCTGACCCAGGGCGGTATGACCGATCCTGAAACCGGTAAGCCCGTGCCTCCGTCGGTTATGGATATTGGCATCTACGGCAAGGCCGTGATTGACCCTGTCTTGGGGCAGGCGGTCTATCTGGTGCCATCCGAAGGCCAGCGGCCGCGCATCGTCAGCCACATGCTGATGCAGGATGTGGTCGTGCTTCAGGTGGGCGACTTCCCGCTGACCGCCGCGCCTGACGCGGCCGAGCAGCAGGCCGCCCCCACCCCGGAAGGCGGCGTGACCGAAGAACAGGGCAATGCTCCCGTCCAGGCGGTCGAACCGGACGTCATTACTCTGATCGTACGCCCGCAAGATGCCGTAGCGCTCAACTACATTATGCTGGCCAAGTCTCAGATGGCCGCCACCATCTCGCTGGTGCTGCGCAGCGCCAACGACGTATCGCGCGAAAATGTCCTGCCGGTTACGCTCCAGTTCCTGATGGAACAATACCAGATTCCGGTTCCGGCCCGCCTGCCGTACAGCCTGAATCCCCGCATCGATCAATTGAATCTGCCCGTTCCGGTCAGACCGACACCGCAGCCTTAAGGCTGGTTGGAAATAACGTTGCGCGTTCAATTTATCTGGATGGAGTACACAGATGCCTGGTGGTGAAAATAAAATTCGGGTTCTGATCGCCGATGATGTAGCCGAAACTCGCGAAAATATCCGCAAACTGCTCCAGTTCGAGAAAGATTTGGAGGTGATCGGAGCCGCGAATTCGGGCCGTCAGGCCGTTGAACAGGCCCGCTCTTTAAAGCCAGACGTGGTTTTGATGGACATCAATATGCCGGACATGGATGGCATCACCGCCACCGAATTAATCCGGCAGAGCAACCCGGCGGTGCAGATCGTCATCCTGTCGGTTCAGGGCGATCCAAATTACATGCGCCGGGCTATGCTGGCTGGGGCGCGGGATTTCCTAACCAAGCCCCCGGCGGTCGACGAGCTGACGGCTGCCCTGCGGCGGGCCGGTAAGATGGCCTACGATGAGCGCGCCAAGGCGCCGGCGGCTGCGGCTACGACCGCCGCCAGCCTGGGCGCTCAGGCCGAGATGGGCAAGGTCGTCGTCGTATATAGCCCGAAGGGCGGCATCGGCACTACCACCGTGGCCGTAAACCTGGCCGTTACCCTGCACAATGAGGAGACGCCCACCGCCCTGGTGGATGGCAACTTGCAGTTTGGCGATGTAGCCGTTTTCATGAATGAGCAGGTGCGCAACAGCGTGTTGGACCTGGCTTCGCGAGCCGACGAGCTGGACCCTGATGTGGTCAAAGAAGTCATGATTCAACACGCCGCCTCGGGGGTGCGCATTTTGGCGGCCCCCAATCGGCCTGAATACGCTGAAAACGTGAGCGGCGAGCAGTTTGCTAAGGTGCTGAAGTTCCTACGGCGGATGTTCTCTTACATCGTGGTCGACGCGTCTTCCACTCTGACCGATGTCGTCCTGGCGGCCATGGACTCGAGCGACATTATCATCCTGCTCACCAGCCAGGAAATTCCGGCGATCAAGAATGCTCGCCTGTATCTGGACCTGGCCGACGTTCTCAATATTCAGCGCAAGCGCATCTTGTTTGTGATGAACCGCTTCGACAAGCGGATCGGGATCATGCCAGAGAAGATCGGCGAAAGCTTTAAACATGAAGTGGTGGCTGTGATCCCCTTTGAAGATCGGGTGATCTTGCCCTCGGTCAACCGGGGTGTCCCGTTTATGCTGGGCGACCGCACTCGGCCCATCGCCAAGAGCATCTTAGGCCTGGCGGAAGTTGTCCGCCAGAGAATTGCCGAGCTATCAACTGTGGCTTCGGAAAATGTAGCGGTGCCGGTGAAGAGATAAGCGGCCCAGGTGATGGCCGGCCCAGGCGGCCGGCGCGTCCAACGGGCAGGAGGTTGGGTGTATGTCTTTGTTAAAGCGAATTGAGCAGGGCCAGGGCAAGACCCCGCAGCCCGCTTCTGGCGGCGAGACTCCCCCCCAGGGCGGCGGGGCGGCGGGCGGCGCTGCCTCGCGGTTGAATCTACAGGCCCGCCGGGTGGCCCCACCCGGCGCCGGGGCGCAGAAGGATACGTATTTCGATTTGAAATCGCGGGTTCAGGCACGTTTGCTTTCCGAGCTGGACCCTGGAATGGATATCTCCCGCGTCAACGACGTGCGGGCCACCATTCAAGATCTGTTTGAGCAAATCTTGACGGAAGAGAATATTGTTCTGACCCGCCCGGAGCGCCATCGGCTGTATGAACAGATTGCGGCTGAAATCCTGGGCTTTGGCCCCCTCCAACAGCTTTTGGAAGACGAATCGACCACTGAAATTATGGTGAACGGGGCCAAGAATATCTTTATCGAGCGGGGCGGTAAGATTCTCCGTGCGCCGGTGACGTTTGAAAGCGACGAGCATGTGATGCGCATTATCGACCGCATCGTGGCGCCGATGGGTCGCCGGATCGACGAGTCCAGCCCATATGTCGACGCCCGTCTGCCAGACGGCTCGCGCGTTAACGCCGTGATCCCTCCCATCTCGCTGGTTGGCCCGGTGCTGACCATCCGTAAATTCTTCAAAAACCCAATTACCATCGAGCAGTTGATTAAGTTTGGTTCGGTCACGCCAGAGGCCATGCAGTTCTTGAAGGCGGCCGTGGAAGCCCGGCTGAATATTGTTATCTCTGGCGGTACTGGTTCTGGAAAGACCACCCTGCTCAACATCATGTCGAGCTTTATCCCAGGCGACGAACGTATTGTGACCATCGAAAACGCGGCCGAGCTGCAGCTTCGCCAGGAGCATGTGGTTACGCTGGAATCTCGCCCGGCTAACATCGAAGGCAAGGGCGAGATCACCATTCGTCACCTGGTGGTCAATGCCCTGCGTATGCGCCCCGACCGGATCATCGTCGGCGAAATTCGTGATGAAGCTGCCCTGGACATGCTGCAGGCCATGAACACAGGTCACGATGGTTCAATGACGACCGCCCACTCGAACGGGCCGCGCGATACCCTGTCTCGTCTAGAAACCATGACCATGATGGCCGGCATGGACCTACCGGTGCGGGCGATCCGCGAGCAGATCTCCTCAGCCATCGACCTGGTGGTACACCAGGAGCGTATGCGAGATGGGACCCGCAAAGTGGTCTACATCACCGAATGCAGCGGCATGGAAGGCGACGTAATCACCATGACCGACATCTTCGCCTTCGAGCAAACGGGTTTTGAGAACGGGAAAGTCGTTGGGCGTCTGCGGCCAACCGGCCTGCGGCCCAAGTTTATGGAGCGGATTGAGGCGGCGGGCATCCATCTGCCAGCTTCAATTTTCGGCATCGGCGAACGCCGCCGGTACTGATCCTGATTTACGATGACGATTTCGGGTAGAAGTCTATGAGCCCATTCGTTTTACTTCTGATCTTTGGCGTCGGCGCCATCGTGGTGCTGTTTGTGGTCGGGATTGTGGTGACTTCGCGCAGCGAACGCACGCTGGTCGAAGAACGCCTGGGGCGCTATCTCGACGAAGAGCAGCTTGAAGAGAAGAAAGCCGAGAAACAAAAGGCGACCCCCATCGGCGACTGGCTGAATAGCCGCCTGGAGCGCTCTAGCATGGGCGAAGGGATCGCCAAAGAACTGGCCCAGGCCGACCTGAAAGTTAAGCCTGGCGAGTACATTGCCGCACGGGTAATTGTGGCGCTGGGCGGCGGTTTCTTAATGTGGTATTTCAACCGCAACGCCGGGTTGATTCTGATGTGGCTGTTCATCCTGGTGGGCGCGTTTGTGGGCTATATGGCGCCGCGTTTTTGGGTGCGCCGCCAGCAAAGCAAGCGCCTGATCAAGTTCAACGAGCAGTTGGCCGATATGCTCAACCTGATGGTCAACGGGCTGCGAGCCGGTTATTCGACCCTGCAAGCCCTGGAAGCGGTGAGCAAGGAAATGCCGGCCCCCATCAGCGATGAATTTCGCCGGGTGGTGCAGGAAGTACAGTTGGGCCTGGGCGTAGAGCCGGCCCTGGAAAACCTGCTGCGCCGCATCCCCAGCGAAGACCTGGACCTGGTGATTACCGCCATGAACGTGCAGCGCGAAGTCGGCGGTAACCTGGCCGAAATTCTTGATACCATCTCCTATACTATTCGTGAGCGCGTCAAAATCAAAGGCGAAATCCGCGTCCTGACCGCCCAGGTAATGATTTCCGGTAAGTTCCTGTCGATGCTGCCGATTTTCATCGCCCTGGTGCTATGGTTCTTGAACCGGGATTACATGATGCAGTTCTTCAACCCGGAAACCCGCCTGGCCGGTATGATTGCCCTGGGCATCGCCGGGATGATGGTGGCGGCCGGGTACTTCGTCATGAGCAACATTGCGAATATCGAGGTATAAGGGGCGCGGGCCGGCCGAAGCCGGAACGCAGGTTTGAGGAGGTAGATATGTCGACGATTATTTTTATTGCGGTGATTGCGGCTATTTTGATCGGCGCGATTGTGCTGGTGATTGTGGGCATGCGCGATACCCGCGACAGCGACCCGCTGCAGCAGCGCCTGGCCGAGTTTGCCGCCCGCGGCGAGCAGGCCACCCTGGAGGAGATCGAACTATCGCAGCCGCTCAGCGAGCGGGTCATCATTCCAATGGCCCGCCGCCTGGGAGAGTTTGTCTCGCGCTTCACGCCCCAAAATGCACTGCAATCGACGGCCCGTAAGTTGGAACTGGCCGGCAACCCGCGCGGCCTGGAACCGGCCACATTCTGGGCGCTGCGGATTGTGGTGGCAGTGGCGATTGCCGGTTTCATGATCTTCATCTTTACTATTGGCAGCATGGCCTGGCCCCTGAGCCGCAAAATCCTGATTACTGCAGCGTTTGTGGGTTTGGGCTTCTACGTGCCTGAAATGTTGATTACCAGCCGCATCCAGCGCCGGCAGAAAGCAGTGCGCAAGGCCATGCCCGATGCGCTCGACTTGCTGACGATCTGTGTGGAGGCCGGCCTGGGTTTCGATGGCGCAATGCAAAAAGTGGCCGAGAAATGGGATAACGAGCTTTCCCTGGCCTTTACACGGGTTATTCGAGAAGTTCAGCTTGGAAAGCTGCGCCGGGAAGCGCTGCGCGATATGGCCGACCGGATCGGCATTCCCGAAATGACCAGCTTTGTGGCCGCCGTCATCCAAAGCGAGCAGTTGGGTGTGAGTATGGCCAAGGTGCTGCGCATCCAATCCGACCAGATGCGGATCAAGCGCCGCCAGATCGCCGAAGAGGCCGCCCATAAGGCCCCGATCAAGATGCTAATCCCAATGGCTCTATTGATCTTCCCGACGATTTGTATTGTGCTGATGACCCCGGCCGTGCTGATGCTGATGCGTTCTTCGCTGGGCGGCATGTTAGGCGGCGGATAGGAAGACAGGCCGACTCTTAAGCGTTTGAAAGGCCGCGAGGTGCAATGATGGCGCCGCAACCCCAGGGGCGAGCGGTCTATCGCCTGTATCAACTGGCCTGGTCTGGATTGGATTGGCTGTATCCGCCCCAATGCGGGGGCTGTGGTCGAGCCAATGCACGCTGGTGCCTGGATTGCCAGGGGAAAGTTCATCGTTTGCCTGAGACGATTTGTCACTGCTGCGGGCAAATTCTGGACGTTGTGGGCGTATGCGCACAATGCCAGAGTTGCCCGCCTGCGTTTAACGCGCTGCGTTCGTGGGCCAATTTCGACGGGCCGGTGCGCAACGCTCTTCACCGCTTGAAGTACAAACGCGATATTGCCCTGGGCGAAGCTCTGGCTCGTCATCTGATCGAGATGCTGGACGGCCTGGCCTGGCCGGTAGACTGCGTGACCCCCGTGCCGATTGGGCTTGCCCGGCGGGCAGAGCGCGGATATAATCAGACCACTTTTCTGGCCCTGCCGGTTGCTCTGGCCTTGGGTCTCAGCTATCGCCCGGCCGGCCTGAAAAAGGTCCGTCACACCCGCACCCAGGTTGGACTCAATTCTGAACAACGCCGGGCAAATGTGGCCGGGGCTTTTGAAGCCAACCCCAAAATTGTGGCGCAGAAATCCGTGTTGGTGATTGACGATGTAACCACCACCGGCGCAACGTTGTTGGCTTGCGCTGAGGCCCTGTTGAATGCGGGCGCACGCCAGATCTACGGGCTTACCCTGGCGCGTGCCGTTTAAACCCGTTCCAGGACGGGGAAAAACTCTTTATCCTGAACCAGGAGGCGCTTTATGACAGTCGAAGTGGATATTTACGCACGCAGTATGGAAGTTACGGATCGGATTCAAGACTACGTTACGAAAAAGGTCTCTAAGTTAGACCGCTATCTTCCTGGAATTGAGGAAGCCCGCGTAGACCTTGCTTATGTAAAATCGGCCCGCAGTTCAACCGATCGCCAGGTGGCGCAGATCACCGTGCGCGGCAAAGGCTTTATCCTGCGCTCGGAGGAGCGGGCAGACGATATTTTTGCCGCTATCGACACCGCCCTGGACAAGATGCAGCGCCAGATCGAACGCTTCAAGGGCAAGCGCCAGCGGAGTCGGGATGGCAAGCCGGCCGCCGAGGTGGCAGCCGAACCGGCGCCTGAAGAGGAAAGCGCCGAGCTTGGCCCTGTGATCGCTCGCCGCAAGACGTTCCGGCTTTCGCCGATGGACGAGTTGGAGGCGCTGGATCAGATGATGCTGCTGGGCCACGAAAACTTCTTCCTGTTCTACAACGCCAATACCAACTCGATCAACGTTCTGTACCGACGGCGCGACGGCACATATGGCCTGATCGAACCACTCATCGGCTGATCGGAAAACGACTTCGTGATTAACGAAATTGCAGGCAGCGCAGCTGCCTGCAATTTTTTTGAAATCTGGTCTTGCGATATTTGGTGCGGTCTGTAGCCTGCCCGGGATGCGGCGCTACGAAAAGCGCCAGAAAAAGCCCCCGGCTCTTAACCGCCGGAAGCAGCCAACCCGGGCGCGGGCCGGCAGGTCACATGGATGTAATGAAACTCGCCGCGCGGCGGAACAAGCTCCAGTACTTCGACCACTTCGAAGGTGGCGTTGTTCAACACCACTCGTTCTCCTCGCTGCGGCATTTTTTCCTGATTTAAAATCATGCCGGGGTGGTCGTTGCCAATGATAACGTAGCTGACCTTATAGATGGTCATAAGGCGCCTTCCTATCGTTCGACCAAATTCCGGTGCCGCAGCTTGAAAGACAGATCGGCAGCCAGGTTGCGCATCACCAGATACCCAATCTGTGTATCTTGTTGGCACAGATTTTCAAAGTCTGCCCGGTGAACGACCTGTACGACGGTCGGTTCGCTGGTGGCTCGAATGGAGGCGGACCGCGGGCCCTGATCCAGCAGCGCCATCTCTCCGATGATTTGTCCCACCCCCAGGCTGACAACCACCCTGGCGGCCGAGTTGGGGCGCTCGCCTAATACGACTTCAACAAACCCATCGGTGATGATATACATCTCATCGCCCTGGGCCCCTTCTTGGGCGATGAGCTGCCCAGGATGGTAACGCTGTTCCTGGCAAATCTGACTCACTTTCAGAATTTGCGCTTCGTTGAGACCCTCAAATAAATCTACCCCAAATAAAATATTGGCTACATCCATAACAGTCTCCTCCCGCGGCGGATGATATTCTCTGATTGTATTGTAGCGTTAATTTAAGTCGAATGCAATAAGCGCGGCGTAAAGCGCCTCCTTAAGAAAGCGTCCCGCGCGGCAAGTTGACTCTTGCGTGCAATGGGATTACACTAACAAACCACAGGTTCTGCTGACCCAGGGCGCTTGTAAGCAAGAGCTTACGCTGCGAAGCCGAAAAGACCGGTAGCTCCCCACCCAATCGGGGTGGGCCGGATTGGCGAGCTTCGCCGGGCGAGCGAGGCTCGCCTGGAAAGAAGGGTAATCGTGGATTTTGTCGCATTTTGTGCGACAAAATCCGCTGAACATCTTTTTTGAAGGCTGCTTCACGCTTATAAGTGAGGTGGCGCTAAAAGACCTGAAAACACTAAATTTGAAGGAGGAAAGAGATAGATCGAATGAATACCATTGAAGACGCCGATGACGATATGGCGCAATTTCTGGGCGGGGGGGCGATTGACTATACCGGCGTGGAAGCCGCCATTCAAAAATTACTGGCTGCCGTGGGCGAAGACCCCCAGCGCGATGGTCTGCGAAACACCCCCGACCGTGTGGCGCGTATGTACGCCGAACTGCTGGATGGGTACCGGGTGGACCCGGTGCGCCTGGTTAATGGAGCGCTGTTTGATGAAACGTATGATGAGATGGTGATCGTACGCGATATCGAGTTTTACAGCCTGTGCGAGCATCACCTGCTGCCCTTCCTGGGGCGGGCGCATGTGGCCTACTTCCCAAACGGCAAAGTGATTGGCCTCTCGAAGATTCCGCGCATTGTGGATATGTTTGCCCGGCGCTTGCAGGTGCAGGAGCGCATGACCCGTGAGATCGCTGAATTTATTCAAAATCTGCTGCATCCGCATGGGGTGGCGGTGGTGGTGGAAGGACTGCATCTGTGCGCCACCATGCGCGGCGTGAAGAAGCATGACGCCCGCATGACCACCTCGGCCATGTTTGGCGCGTTTCGCAAGAACCTGGCTACCCGGCAAGAGTTCCTCGAAAATATCTCGCGTGGGTCGAATCCGATCTTATAACGTGGTATGATCGAAACGCTGTGAAGACGTATTCGTTGCGTGTCCTCCGCGCGATAGGGGTTGGATTCTTATTAGGCAGCCTGCTGCTCACCGCCTGCCGCCTGCCCTGGAATCAATCCCAGGGCGACGTTACGCCGACACCCACCCGGCCGGCGGCAACCGCCGGCGCGCCGGCGCCATACCCGGCCCTGGCAACCCCGGCTTACCCTGGCGCAGCCGAGACGGCCCTGCCGCCGGGTGGGGGCTACCCGGCCTCTGGCGCGCCTTACCCCGGCGCGCCGGGCGGCCAGCCTGCCGCACCCTACCCGTACCCACCCGTAGAAACCGCCGCCTTGCAGCCCTCGCCAACCTTCACGGCTGCGGCTCCCACTTTTACCCCAACCTTCACGTCCAGCCTCGAAACAGCCGGGCCTACGTTGACGGCCAGCCTGACCTTTACACCTGGCCTTGAGATGCCCGCGCTGACCCTGACGGCCAGCCTGACCCCCTCGCCCACCCCGATGGCTGCGCCCGGCGCAGCCGTTCCTGGCAGGCAATTGACTATTACGCCGCGTCCTTCGGCCACGCCGCGGCCTACCCCTACGCCCCGGCCCACGGCCACGCTCCGTCCGGCCAGCGCTGCGCCCGCTGCGGCTGCCACGCTTACCACGCCGGTCAGTCTTTCGGCCACGCCGGCCCTCTCTGCGACGTTGGCGGTATCGGCTACGGTTTCGGTGTCGGCTACGGCCGCCTCCCCGGCGCTTACCGCTGCGCCGGCCGTGGTGCAGGCTTCGGCTTACCCGGCGCCGGGCGGCGCGCCTACCCTGGAAGCAAGGCTCGCTTGTCCGGCGCCGGGCGGCCTGCCCACGCTTCCGCCGGTCTTGACCCTTGCGCCGCCCACCCTTACCCCAGCGGCGCCCCCGCCCGGCGGCGCGCCGCCCAGCGCTGCCGTCTCTAGCCCGACCGTTCCTGCTCTGCTTTCTACCTCCACAGCAGCGGCGGCCTCCCCCAGCCCGGCCTATATCGCCGGGCGCTATTCGATGGAAAGCTCTGGGCGGCCAGTGGCGCTGCCTACACCCGTGGGTGGGCTTCCGACTCCGCCCGGCGCGGGCGCTTCGGAAGAACTGGCGAACCTGCCCATCCAACCCGCACCCCAGTTGGGCCTGCCGGCCAGCCAGTATGCCCCCGGCAGTTCGGGCCTGCCGCTGGTAACGATTGCGCCGGAGAACCCGGCCACCCTGCTGCCGGGCCTGGCTACCGGGACTCCGCTCACCACTACCCGCATGGTCGTGACCGTCACGCCCACCTTGCGGCCCACCAGCACCCCCTACCAGACCCCTACCCCCACGATCACGCCTACCCCCACGATCACGCCTACCCCGCCGCCTCCGCCGCCTTGGGTGTATACCCGCCTGACGGCCAGCGACCCGCGCGCTGTGACGCTGGCCGCCGGGAAACCGCAGTTGGTGATGTTCTTCGCTTATTGGAGCGGCTCCAGCCAGGCTATGTCGCCCATTGTGCAGGGCCTGCAGGCCGAATTTGGCGACCGGGTGATCTTCACCTACCTGGACATCGACGACCCGGCCACGGAATCGCTCCAGGCCGACCTGCACTTCCGCCTGGAGCCGCACTTCTTCCTGCTGAACGCCGACGGCAAGCTGATCCAGGAATGGACCGGGAGCGTGCCGGTGGATGAGCTGCGCCAGGCGCTGGAGCAGGCGGCGGGGTAGGGCGCGAGCGGATCAAATGAAGACGAACAACCGACTACCGATCATCGGTGGTCGGTTGTTTATTCCTCAATCTGACTAATTCTCTCTAAATCCTCTTGACAGTGCATACAAAAGGACTATAATAGCCTTACCCCCTCCCCCCTGGGGGGGGTAAGAAGGGAGCGCTGGAATGAAACATGAAAATGCCGTGCGTCGGCTGAAAACTGTGGAAGGTCACGTGCGCGGCATCCAGCGCATGGTCGAAGAAGAAGCCTACTGCATCGACGTAATCCGCCAGATCCAGGCGGTGCAGGCCGCGCTGGATAAGCTGAGCGCGGAAATCTTGCAAGAACATCTCAACTCGTGTCTTATCACCGCCGTACGCGGCGAAAACGTGGAAGAGCGCGAGCGGGTGTTGAAAGAAATTGTAGAAGTATTTGAGGCCTCAAGCCGGGTGTAACCTTGGGACGCCGCGAGGTTCTCGTCGGCGGCCCCTATCTTCAGATCAAGGAGATTTTACGATGACGACGGTAACCTATTCAATCCCCAATATCAACTGCGGCCACTGCGTCCACACCATTCAATCGGAAGTGGGCGATCTGAGCGGCGTTAGCTCGGTCAAGGCCAGCGCCGAAACCAAGCAGGCCATCATCACCTTTGCTGCTCCTGCTACCGAGGAACAGATCAAAGCTCTGCTGGCCTCGATCAATTACCCCGCTGTCGAAGCGAACTGACCCGCCCTCCCGGCTTTGCCGGGAAAATTTCTATCGTCAGGTTTTGGGGCTGGCTACGCCAGCCCCAAAACCTGACGATAGATCAAAGCTAATCTTTTAAGGCGACAGCGTAGTCACCGCGGGTCGCCTATCGTTTAAGGTCTTTTATGCCTGAAACCAAGCAAGTAACCCTACCCATTACCGGGATGACCTGCGCCAATTGTGTGGCGACGGTCGAACGCAATCTAAAGAAGGTGAATGGAGTACAGAGCGCCCTGGTAAACCTGTCTTCCGAGCGGGCCACGGTGGCGTTTGACCCCGCCCAGGCTGCCCTGCCCGACCTGATTGGGCGGGTGCAGCGGGCCGGGTATGGCGTTGCCACAGGCGAGGCCGATCTGCTGGTGCGCCGTATGAGCGATGATAACGACGCCCGCCGCCTGGAAAAGGCCTTGGCAAGCATCGAAGGTGTGCTGGAAGCCCAGGTGAGCATTGCTACCGAACGGGCCATCGTGCGCTATATCCCCACCCTGGTAAGCCAGGCCGATTTGCGCAAGGCTGTGGCGGCGGCCGGCTTCGAAGCGGTTGAGACCGGCGGCGAGGTCGAAGACGCCGAGCGCCTGGCGCGCGAAGCCGAGATTGCTCAGCAGCGCCGTTACCTGCTGCTGGGGCTGGCCTTCACCCTGCCGCTGTTCCTGTTCTCGATGGGGCGCGACCTGGAACTGCTGCCGCATTGGGCGCACGACCCCTGGGCCAACTGGCTGATGTTTGCCCTCGCCACGCCGGTGCAGTTTTACGTGGGCTGGCAGTATTACGTGGGCGCTTATAAGGCGCTGCGCAACGGCTCGGCCAACATGGATGTGCTGATTGCGATGGGCTCCTCGGCGGCCTATTTCTATTCGCTGCCGGTGCTGTTTGGCTGGCTGGAGGGTCACGTCTATTTCGAGACGGCGGCGGTGATTATCACCCTCATCAAGCTGGGCAAATACCTGGAAGCGCGGGCCAAAGGCCGCACCAGCGAGGCCATCAAGAAGCTGATGGGACTGCGCGCCAAGAGCGCCCGTGTGGTGCGCGACGGGCAGGAATTGGAAGTGCCAGCCGACGAAGTGCTGGTGGGCGACGTGGTGCTGGTGCGCCCCGGCGAGAAGATTCCCGTGGATGGGGTGGTGATCGAGGGCCGCTCGGCGGTGGATGAATCGATGCTGACCGGCGAATCGCTGCCGGTGGAGAAGCGCCCCGGCGACCCGGTGATCGGCGCTACGTTGAACAAGCTGGGGCTGCTCAGGTTTGAGGCCAGCAAGGTGGGCAAAGAAACCGCCCTGGCGCAGATCATCCGCCTGGTGGAGCAGGCCCAGGGCAGCAAAGCCCCGATCCAAAAACTGGCCGACCAGGTATCGGCAGTGTTTGTCCCGGCGGTGATCGGGATCGCCGTGCTGACCTTTGTGGTCTGGTATTTCTTCATTCCACTGCCGCCGGGGGCAGCGCTGAGCGCTTTCACCCGCGCCTTGATTCACATGGTGGCGGTATTGGTCATTGCCTGCCCGTGCGCTATGGGCTTAGCCACGC
Source organism: uncultured Anaerolinea sp. (assembly GCA_964416275.1). GTDB lineage: Bacteria > Chloroflexota > Anaerolineae > Anaerolineales > UBA4823 > RBG-16-57-11. The sequence continues at coordinate 39,842 of CAYQDU010000015.1, forward strand.
CCACCGCGGTGATGGTAGGCGCCGGCAAGGGGGCCGAGTGGGGTATCCTGTTCAAGTCC
>CAYQDU010000016.1:0-36517 GCA_964416275.1 uncultured Anaerolinea sp.
CAATCACATACCCCGGCAGCAGGCCGAAACCCGGCTGCCAGGCAAACCGGCCCCGAAAACCGGGAATGCGATCGCCCATAATCATCGCCCCGGCGCTGCACCCGGCCACCACCCCGCCGCCCTGGTGGACGGACAGAATAGCCTGCCACAGCGGCGTATCGACCAGGGTACGATGCAGATAACCGGGATGCCCGCCGGATAAATAGACCACGCTGGCCCGGCGAGTACGTTCAGCATAGGCCAGATTTTCCGCCCCGGCCCGGTCGCTCACCGGCAGGGCCTCCACCGGAACGCCCAGGCGGGTGAAATGGGCCACGCCCAAATCCATCCAATAGCGCAGGCGGGCTTCGCCTTCTGTTCCGGCCGCGGTGGGCAGGCAGACTACATCCGCCGGTCGATCCAGCAGCCCCAATAGATACCGGTCCACCCGCTCCATCGGCGGCAAATATTCCCCACTGCCCGCTAAAGCTAACATGGCCCCCATTTTATCATGCGAACCAGAGGAATGAGATAGAAATTATAACTCTTCCGGCTTTGCCAGAAAAATACGGCTCTTCCGTCGAGGGCGGGGGTTGACCTATGTTTGGGGGTTTGCGGGTGGCGTAGCCACCCGCAAACCCCCAAACATAGAAATTTTCCCGGCGAAGCCAGAAGCGTTGGCTCGGTGGTAGAATCGGCCTGAACGCAAACGCAATGATGGCTCTTCCGCCGGCGGCGGAAGAGCCGCAATGATTCCAAATAAAGAAACGAGGAGTTAATCCATGCCTGAAGCAGTCATTATCGACGCCGTTCGCACCCCCATCGGAGCGCTGGGCGGCGCCCTCTCGGCCGTGCGGCCCGACGATCTGGCCGCCCACATTTTGAAAGCCCTGATCGAGCGCACCGGCATCGACCCGGCTCAGGTGGAGGAAGTCTACCTGGGCTGCGCCAACCAGGCCGGCGAAGATAACCGCAACGTGGCCCGCATGGCGACCCTGCTGGCCGGGTTCCCGGTCGAAACCCCGGCGGTGACCATGAACCGCCTGTGCGCCTCCGGGCTGGCGGCGGTTAACCAGGCGGCGCGAGCCATCCGCTGCGGCGAAGGCGAGGTGTACATCGCCGGCGGGGTAGAAAGCATGAGCCGGGCGCCCTACTCGCTGCCCAAGGCCGAGGCCGGATTCTCCTTCGGCAACCTGACCGCCTGGGACACCGCCCTGGGCTGGCGCTATCCCAACCCCAAAATGCAAGAATTGTACGGCACCGATGCCATGGGCGAAACCGCCGAAAACCTGGCCGCCCAATATCCTGATCTAACCCGCCAGCAGCAAGATGCCTTCGCCCTGGCCTCGCATCAGCGCGCCATCGCCGCCATCGACAGCGGCAAATTCGCGCAGGAGATCGCCCCGGTGACGATCCCGCAGCGCAAGGGCGACCCAATTCGGGTGACAACCGACGAACGCCCGCGCCGGGATACCACGCTGGAATCGCTGGGCAAGCTGCGAGCCGCCTTCCGCAAAGACGGCACGGTGACAGCTGGCAATTCCTCTGGCCTGAACGATGGCGCGGCCGCCCTGCTGCTGACCAGCGCCGAAAAAGCCGCCCAACTGGGCCTCAAGCCGCTGGCGCGGGTAGTGGCCTCGGCGGCGGCTGGCGTGCCGCCGCGCATCATGGGCATCGGCCCCGTCCCGGCGACCCGCAAAGCCTTGCAGCGCGCCGGACTGACTATCGAGCAGATCGGGCTGGCTGAGCTAAACGAGGCATTCGCCGTGCAGTCGCTGGCGGTGATGAAAGAACTGGGCCTCTCGCCCGAAATTACCAATGTCAACGGCGGGGCCATCGCCCTGGGCCATCCGCTGGGCTGTTCCGGGGCGCGCATCCTTACCACCCTGCTGCACGAAATGCGCCGCCGGGCCGCCCCACGCCCATTCTACGGATTGGCGACCCTGTGCGTGGGCGTCGGCCAGGGCGAGGCCACGATCATTGAATGGATTGGGTAACCCCGGCCGACCCGGGTCGGGCCGACGAAGGTCGGGAAGGAGGCTCGGATGGATGTGAATAATCCCCAAACGGTGAAAGCCGCCCGCCAGGGCTTCAAACAGTTCAACAAGTTTATGCTGTTGATGTGGCGGCTGGGCCTGGGCGGGTGGGTGAACTTCGCCCCGACCAGCGTGGGGCAGATCATGGTGTTGACCCACACGGGGCGCAAAACCGGGCTGCGCCGCCAGACCCCGGTCAATTACGCGATTGTCGATGGCGAAGTGTACTGCACCGCCGGGTTTGGGCCACACTGCGATTGGTACCGCAATATCCTGGCCCAGCCGCAGGTGGAGATCTGGCTGCCAGACGGCTGGTGGGAAGGCCAGGCTGAAACAGTGACCGACCCGGCTGCTCGCCTGCCGCTCCTGCGCCAGGTGTTGATCGCCAGCGGGTTTGCCGCCCCCCTGTTCGGCGGCCTCGACCCGCATAAGCTGGAGGATGCTGCCCTGGCTGCCGCCACCGTCGATTATCAACTGGTCCACATCCACCGCACTGCGCCCCGCACCGGCCCCGGCGGGCCGGGCGACCTGGCCTGGACCTGGCCGCTGGCGACCTTTCTGCTGCTGCCGCTGGCCCTGCGCCGCCGGCCCCAGAAGACCGGCCCAACCAGGAAGAGCGCCTGCTGCGGCGGCAAATCATAACCGTTCTTCCGCTGAAGAAGAGGTTTGACCTATATTGGGGGAAGTCGGGCGGTGAAACCACCCGACTTCCCCCAATATAGAAATTCTTCCGATGAAGCCGGAAGAACCATACTGGCCGTACTAACCGCCTCAAAGGGCCGGACAGCGCAGGGCGAAGTAAATGCGGCCAGGAGACATTTCCAGTGAAGTGCCAGCTTGCCGATACAGATAATTGCAGTATAATTTGACAGTCTGAACAATCTTTGATATAGTCAAAGAACTCTATCCAATCCGCAGAAAGATTTGTTGTAGCATGAGTGACCAGATCAATCCACCAATCGACTCGCAGCAGCCCGACCAGAACTCCGATTTCGAGAGCCTGCTCAACCAGTATGACGCTCAACCCCCTGAGCCTGGCAAGATCATCGATGCGACCGTCATTCGCGTCGATAAAGACGGCATTCTGGTGGACATCGGCATCAAGCGTGATGTCCTGATCCCGGCCCGTGATTACGCCAAAGTAAGCGAAAGCTACCTGAGCAGCATTACCTCTGGCGACCGGATCCCGGTTTACGTCATTGGGCAAGCCGAAGGCAACGGCGAGCTGCAGCTCTCCCTCAGCCGGGGCCTGGAGGCCCAGGTGTGGGATAGCGCCGAAAAGCAGATGCAGGAAGGCGCTTTCCTGAACCTGGACGTGCTGGGGCATAACCGCGGCGGCCTGATCGTTCGCTATGAGACCCTGCGCGGTTTCATTCCCTTCTCGCTCGTCCCCGAGCTGCAAGGCGTGCGTAGCCCCAAGCGAGCGGAAACGATCAAGAATGGATTGGTCGGCAAAACCATCCCGGTCAAAGTAACCGAGGTGGACCGTGAGCGCAACCGGCTGATCTTCTCGGCTGAGGCGGCTCAGAAAGAAGCCATCCAGCAGCGTTTCAGCGAGTTGAAAAAGGGCCAGGTCTTGATGGGCAAGGTGGTCAAGCTGGTGAACTTTGGCGCCTTCGTCGACCTGGGCGGCGTGGACGGCCTGGTGCATATCTCGCAGCTTTCGTGGAAGAAAGCCAAGCACCCCTCGGAAGTAGTCAAAGTCGGCGACGAGTTCGAGGTCAAGGTCATCGAAGTGGACCCCGAACGGCAACGCATCAGCCTGAGCCGCAAGGCCCTGCTGCCTGGCCCGTGGCAGACGATTGGCGAAGAGCTGAAAGCCGGCGACTACGTGGAAGGCATTGTCACCCGCCTGGTGGAATTTGGCGCTTTTGTCAAGCTGCCCATGGGCGTTGAGGGATTGATCCACACCAGCCAGATCGGCTACGCTTCCACCCAGAACCCGCAGGGTGTGATCAAGCCGGGCGACAAGGTGCTGCTCAAGGTTTTGGAAGTCAACCCAGAGCGCAAACGGGTGGCCCTGAGCATGCGCCAGGTGCCGCTTGAGCGCCAGATCGCCTGGGCCATGGAAAACATGGATGCCGGCGAGGCCGGCGAAGAAGACGCCGCCGAAGCCGAACCTCAGGCTGAACCTCAGGCCGAGCTGTACGAACCGGTAGACGTATTCCCAGCCGCCCCTGAGATGGCCGAAGAAGCCAGCCAGCTTGAAGCGCCGCAGGCTGAAATCGAGACGGAGCCGGAAGGCGAGCCGGAAACTTCGGACGATATGGCCGCCCCGGAAGCCTGAATCCGGGATCAGAGCGTATTACGAGGCCGGGCCAGAATCAAGGCCCGGCCTTTTTCCTTCCGCTAAACTGCGGAGCCGGCATGGCGCTCTTTGGGCGCCTGCAAAAAGCTGCTCGCACGAACGTGGGCCACGCCAAATATCCTACCGTCGATTCGTGTACCCACGGTCGGGTTGATGTTAAGGATCGAAAGATCCAATAAGAGATGTTGCGTGGATTGTGTCGCCCGAAGTGCGACGCAATCCATGACTGCCCCCTTTCGGCGAAGCTCGCCAATCACCTCTACCCCGGTTGCGTGAGAAGCGGCCGATACGGGGCCGACTTCCCCCATTCGACGGAAAGCCTAAAAGGGAAAATTATGGTATGATAACGAATGCGTGTCATACTCATTGGCTGCCTGTCGAAGGCTGAACATTTGCCAACATCTTCCTATCGAAAATACAGCGAACGCAGATTCGAGTGTAACTATAGGAGTAACCATTGGGGAGGGGGAACCTTTTGGGCGGTTCTATGTGGATATTAACCGTTCGATCTCCAGGTGGAGAACCCAGACAATACACACTGCATCCAGGTGCAAACACAATTGGGCGAATGTCTGGCAACGACATCGTCGTACTCGACTCATCGGCCTCGCGCTACCACGCTCAGGTGCTGTACGAGTCCGAGCGAGAACAAATCACGGTTCAAGACCTGGGCAGTACAAACGGCACCTACGTCAACCGCGACCGGCTGCTGGGTTCACGCACCCTGCTGGCAAACGATGTGATTCGCATTGGTCAGCACCTGATTGAATTAACCAATCAGGATGAGGCCCTGGAAGCCCAGGCCGGCAGCCCGGCCAACACCCAGGCCCTGACCCGCGACCTGATCCTGGAAGCGGTCGATCAGCACGCGGTCTTGCTCTCGGAAGTGGCTTCGCGCCTGAATACAATCCTGGACCTGTCCACGGCGCTGAAAACCGTGTCGAACATGATGAAAGTGGCGATGGGCGCCGACCGGTGCGAGGTGATCCTGATCGACGAACTGGAGAAGCTGGCCGAATTAGGGTTTGCCCGCTCCATTGCCCAGCAGGCTATCCAGCAGCGCTCGGCCATCATTCACCAGGATGCAGCCAGCGATCCTACCGTCAGCCGCAGCGCGGCTTTGCTGAACATCCACGCCGCCATGTGCGTGCCAGTCATCAGCAACGATGAGATGCTGGGGCTGATCTACATCTTCAAAAATCGGCCGCGCTCGCGCCCATTCGAGAAACGCGACTTGCAGCTGGCCGTGGCAATCAGCCACCAGGCGGCGCTGACCATCCAGCGGATGAAGCTGCTGGAACGGGTGCGCCGCCAGGAAATGGTCGCCAACCTGCTCAACCGGTTCCTTTCGCCCCAGGAAGCCCAGTTCATGCTCAACGAATACTTGGAGACCGGCCAGCTTCCCACCATGCAAGAATATATCCTCACCTTGGTAGCAGTCGATATGTGCAAATCGACCGAGTTGGCTCAACGGCTGGGGGCGCGCCGCTTTAGCGATATCCTGGCGGCTTATTATCGCGAAATGACCAACGTTATCTTTGCCCAGGGCGGCATGGTCAATAAATTCATGGGCGACGGATTGATGGCGATCTTTGGGCTGCCGCACCAGCCGATCAACCCCGAAGAACGCGCCGTGCGCTGCGCGCTTAATCTGCTTGGGCAGATTGATGAGCTTCAGCAGCGCTTCGCCGAACCGATTGCCGTGGGCGTCGGCGTGAACACCGGCCCGGTGATGGCCGGCTACCTGGGCAACCTGGAGTTTTTGGAGTTTACCACCATCGGCTTCCCGGTCAACCTGGCCTGGGGACTGGAATCGCTGGCCCGGCCAAACCGTATCCTGATCGGCCATTCTACCTACCAGGCAGTGAACAACAAGTTTATGATTCAGCCGTTAGGCGCGGTAGAAATCAAAAACCAGGCCGAGACCGTCCTGGCTTACGAAGTCATTCCCCAACAATAATCGGGCCCTTCCGCCAAAGGCGGGAATTTTTCTATATTTTTGGGAAAATGCGTGGCGTAGCCACACATTTTCCCAAAAATATAACCTCTTTTCCGGCCAAGCGGGAAGAACCGTATTTCTTTTTCAGGCGCTTGAAGAGCGCCATAAGCTACCCCACGGTTAAGTGGGTTGGTACCCGCCGCGCAAAGACTCCAATATCACTAAGCGCGCACCGCGTTGAGGAAATCGGCGAACAGGCCGTAGGCGGTGGTATGCGGGCCAGGGTCGGCCTCCACCACCGAAAGCAGGCCCAACACATCCGTCTCGAACTGCACCACGCTGGTAGTGCCTTGCACGCCATACATGGGCGACTCGGGGCCGACCAGCTCTGGGGCCACCCGCGCCTGCACGCCATCCCCTACCTGCTCGGACGAACAGACCAGCTTCCAGCGCTTGCCCTGCTGGCGGGCCTCGGTCACCTGCTGCGGGCCTAAATGACGAATGCCGGTGCGCTCCACCTGGGCGGGTTTGAGCGGCACGCCCATCAAGACGGTGGTCAGGGCGGCCACCTTCACCGCTGCGTCCCAACCGTCGATATCGCCGCTGGGGTCAGTCTCGGCAATTCCGATCTGCTGGCAGTAGGCCACCGCCTGCTCAAAGCTATCGCCCTGCTCCATGCGGGTCAGCATCATGTTGGTGGTCGAATTCAGCACCCCATGCAGGCGGCGCAAGTTTGCGCCCGGCAGGGCCTGGCGAAAGAGCGAGAAGATCGGCGCCCCGTCCATCACGGTCGACTCGAAATAGAATTTGCGCCCCTGCTGGCGGGCCAGGTCGGTCAACTCGCGATAGGCGTGGACGACCGGGCCTTTATTGGCCGTCAGGGCGTGCATGCCTCGCTCCAGGGCCAGGCGCAGGTGATCCACCGCCGGCTGGCCGGTTTCATAATTGACCGGCGAATTCTCGAACAGCACGTCGGCCGGGCAGGAGCGGATGAAATCCAGCATGGCGTGCGGGGCGGGTTGAGCCGACAGGCGGCTGTAGTCGTCTGCGGCCAGGGCCTGGCGCAGGTCGATGCCGGTGGGGTTGATCGCCATACCGTGATGAGCCGTGGCAATACCAACCGTGGAAACCGTCAGGTCATAGCGCTGGCGCAGTTCGGCTTCTTTCTCCAAAAACAGGCGCGCCAGGGCCTTGCCGACATTACCAAAACCTAGAAATGCCAGTCGATAGTGGTTCATAGGAGTTCCTCTTAAATTTGCGGCCAGGGGAAAGCCCGCCGATAGGGGTCGGGCGGAGGGAACACGCCGTTGACGGCCAGCGCAGCCGCCCGGCCAGCCAGGGCGCGCACTTCGCCCCGGCTCAGGTAGACGCTTAGACGGTTTGCCAGTTCACTCGGGTGGCCTTCGATGGGTTTCAGATCGCGTTGGAGGCGGCTCAGGTCGGCGCACAAGGTCTCAGGCAGGGCTTCGCCCACAAAGTCCCAGATCACAGTGCGCAGCTTATCTTCGACATGGAAACAGACTCCATGGTCAATCAGCCACAGGCGGTCGCTCTTATCTTTCAGGATGTGACTGCCCTTACGGTCGGCGTTGTTGATGAGCAGATCGAACAGCGCCGCCGGGCGCAGCCGCTGGCGATCTTCGTCTGAGAACTTGAAATAATGATATTCGGGATCGTGTTCAATGTAGTATTGGAGTGAGCCGGGCCCCAGGGGGCCTTTCTCGCGATAGACGGTGGCCGGCACCAGATTCCACCCCAACGCCTGGCTCACCAGGTAAGCCGCCACTTCACGGCGCGACAGGGTAGCCGTGGGGAAATCCCATAAAGGCCGCTCGCCCCTATTCGGCTTATATACACCTGAAAACTGGGCGTCTTGATACACAACGTCTGCCAGGAAAGTATAATTCGACCCCCACAAAAACTCTCCCCGGACAGTGACCGTTCCCTGTTCTAAGGCTGTGATGATGGGATCAATGCTTGTGACCATTCTTCTTCGGGCAGAAATGACCCTCCGGCTCCATCGGTTCGCCGCACTGGGGGCAAAGCGGGCGACCGCGCCCGGCCACTTCCATGCCCCAGCGGCACATGGCGCGCAGTTGCGAGCGAGTGCACCAGAAGCGCACGGTGCGGGCCTGTTCGGCGTCTTCGTCCTCCCCCATCAATTCTTTTGCCACCAACACCACCAGATCGTTGTCGGCGTCATATCCCAACCCCAACTCGCCTACCCGGAACAGCGGGTCGACCGGTGGGCGGATGCGCATCCGCTCTTCATCGTATTCGCCGCCCGCATCGGACAGGTCAGGATAACGGGTCTGGATTTCGGCCAGGAATTGTTCCAGGCCAACCGCCAGCGATTGGATCTGAATTTTCTCAACGATCAAAGTCAGGGTGCGCGTTCCTTGCCAGGCCTGAATATAGAACACCCGCTTACCGGGTGCGCCGATAGCGTCGGTGGTAATGTGAACAATCGGTTGCAGGTCGATTTCTTCGCCCATCGTATGGCTCCCAAAGTTGAACGTAGTATACCAGAATCAGGGTTTGGGCGGGGTAAAAGAAATTTCATAATTCAGGTTCACCAGGCGCCCGGCCTGAGGCAGGCCGTCGCCGCCCGGCCCCAGGGCCAGGGTGGTGATCGAGCCGGGCGAAACGTGCAGGCGCTGGAACAGGTCGATGGGCAGACCGATGAAATAAGCTACCGCCAGCTTGATGGCGTCGGAATGGGTGACGCAGGCCAACAGGTCTTTGGGGTCGTGCTGGGCGGCCAGGGTTTCAAGCTGAGCGCAGATGCGGCGCTGGGCGTCGGCAAAGGTTTCGCCGCCGGGGAAGCGCATTACCGACGGCGCGCCCTGCACCACCCGCCAGAGCTTGCCGCGCGCCAGGCCCTTGAGCTTCTGATCCTGCCACTCGCCAAAATCGACTTCGATCAGGCCGGGGCAGGGGATCACCGGCAGGCCCAGCTTTTCGGCCAGGGGGGCGGCGGTTTCCAGCGTACGCTCCAACGGGCTGCTGTAGATGGCCTTGATCGGCGCGCCGGCCAGGCGTTCGGCCACGGCTTGAGCCTGGGCCAGGCCGGTCTGGTTCAAATGCACCCCCGGCAGCCGTCCGGCCAGGCGGCCTTTCTTGACGTAATCGTTTTCGCCGTGACGGATTAAAAGAAACAGCGGCATGACTCCTCCCTATCAGAATGGGACGCGGATCAGCAGGGAGCAACCCGGGTTGAACCACGTTTCTCTGTGTTCCACAATGCGCCGGGCTTACGCTCCGGCTTTGTGCTTGCTTTTGATCTGGTTGATCTGCTCCTGGGGCAGGTCGGGCAGGGTTTCAGAGCGTTCGACGCCCAGGGCGGCCCGCTGGGCGGCCCGCCATTCTTCCAGCCGATCTACCACCTGGGCTTCATAGCCCTGGGTAGACGGGCGATAAAAGTAGGTTCCCAACAGCGGGCGGGGGAGATACTGCTGCGGCAGGAAATGATCGGGGTTTTCGTGCGGGTATTGATAGCCCTGTCCGTGGCCCAGGCCTTTGGCGTCGCGGTTGGCGTCTTGCAGATGCTGCGGCACACCACCCACGCCCTCCTGCTCGATAAGCTGAAAGGCTTTGAAATAGGCCCCGGTCGAGTTCGACTTGGGCGCGGTCGCCAGGTATAAGGTGGCCTCGGCGATGGGGAATATCCCTTCCGGCAGGCCGATAAACTCAAACGCCTGGGCGGCGGCGTTGACCACCACCAGGCCCATGGGGTCGCCCAGGCCAATGTCTTCGCCCGCCAGAATAATCAGGCGGCGCAGGATGAAGCGCGGGTCTTCGCCGGCATAGAGCATCTTCGCCAGCCAGTACAGGGCCGCGTCGGGGTCGGAGCCGCGCACCGACTTGATAAAGGCCGAGATGGTATCGTAATGGGCGTCGCCATCCTTATCATACAGCACCGCCCGGCGCTGGATCGATTCCTGCGCCACATCCAACGTCACATGCACCTGGCCCTGCGTATCGAGCGGGGTGCTTTCCACCGCCAGCTCGAGGGCGTTGAGGGCATTGCGGGCGTCGCCGCCCGCTACGTGGATCAGGTGCTGCATGGCGTCCTCGTCCACCAGCACCGCCCGCCGGCCATAGCCGCGTTCGGCGTCGCGCAGGGCGTTCTCCAGCACCCGGCGCACGTCCTCATCGCGCAGCGGGCGCAATTGAAAGATCCGCGAGCGTGACACCAGCGCCCCGATCACGTCGAAATAGGGGTTCTCGGTGGTCGCGCCGATTAGCGTAAAGGTGCCGTTCTCGACGTGCGGCAGTAGGGCGTCCTGCTGAGCTTTGTTCCAACGATGGACCTCATCCACGAACAGGATTGTCTTTTTCTGGTACAGCTTGCGCCGTTCCAGGGCCGCGTCGATGACCTCGCGCAGCTCGGCCTTGCCCGACATGACCGCCGAAAGCGTCTCGAAATGGCTCTTGGTCTGGTTGGCGATGACCATCGCCAGGGTCGTCTTGCCTGTGCCGGGCGGCCCCCACAAAATAATCGACGAGAACATGCGGTCGGCCTCGATGGCCCGGCGCAGCAGTTTACCGGGGCCAAGGATGTCTTCCTGGCCGATGTACTCGTCCAGGGTGCGCGGCCGCATACGGGCGGCAAGGGGGGCTTCGTCTTTCATGCGCTGCTGCATAGCGTGGGTAAAGAGGTCCATAGCCCCATTATACTGTCATCTCACGGAAAACCGCTGGGGCGTGATACAATTTTCGTAACTGTTCAGGCCCTCACCCCCGGCCCCTCTCCCCAGGAGAGGGGTGAGGTTATTCTGAGTGGCTGAATGAGCAATAAGTTGCTCATTCAGCCACTCAGACCCCGATGAACCAGAGGGTGTCAGGCTGTCCCTTTCCCACCGCGGTTCTATAATGGGAAATCTTCGAGAAGCCACATGATCCAACGCCTCAAATCTCTCACCAAAATTCAGGTCCTTGCCATTGCGCTGATCTTGATCGGCGCAGGGGTGATGGTCACGCGCGGGCGGGGCATGATGGCATCCTCACGCGAAGTGCAGTATGCCCGCAACCATAATTTCGCCGCCGGCAACCTGTCGCCCGACCTGATCCGCCCGTGGATGTCGCTGCGCTATATTGCTGTGTCGTATGCCATACCGCAGAAATATCTGTACGACGCTATCGGCGTGCAGGCGCGGCCCGAAACGAGCATGTTGGGCGTCAACCGCCTGAACCGCCAGATGGGCCTGGGCCAGACAAACGGCGAACCGGTGCTGACGGCGAAGATCCGCCAGGCAATCATCGATTACCGGGCCCACCCGGCGCCTACCGGGCTGCTGGAACAGCAGGTGGAAGGCTGGATGTCGATGCAGTACATCGCCAACAGCACCGGGGTGGCCGCCGAGACCATCCTGCAGGAGCTTCATCTGCCAGCAGACGCCAACAACCTGAACAAGCCGCTGGATGTGACCGCCGGCGAGGTGAACTATACCGGCGGCCCACGCCAACTGGTGGCCGACGTGCAGGCGATCATCGACCGGCTGGCTCCGCCCAACCCGCTGGCTGTCCCACAGCAGGGGCCGCACGGCAAGCCCGAGGTCACCCCATGACCTCCGACCTGAGTACGCTGGTCTTGGGCTGGATGGCAAGCTACGGCGCGCCGCTGGTGGCCGGGCTGCTGTATCTGGGTGCGCTGGGCTTGCCGCTGCCATCCACGTTGATCGTCATCGCCGGCGGGGCGTTTATCCGCCAGGACCTGCTCGATGCGGTCAATACCCCGCTGCTGGGCTACCTGGGGACCATTTCCGGGGATGCCTGCCTGTATTTTGTGGGCGCGCTCGCCAGCGCCTGGATCGAGCGGCGCTTCGGCCAGACCGCCGCCTGGAGCAGCGCCCGCGGCCTGTTCCAGCGCCGGGGCGGCATCGCCATCTACCTGACGCGCTGGCTGCTCACCGCGGTGGCCTTCCCCACCACGCTCATCGCCGGCAGCAGCCGCTACTCGTTCCGTAAGTTCATCCTGACAGACGCGCTGGGCGAGCTGACCTGGTTTGCGCTGTACGGCGGGCTGGGCTACGCCTTTGGCAGCCAGTGGGAGCTGATTAGCGATTTCCTATCGCAGTTCAGCGGGTTTATCCTGGGCGCAGCGGTGCTGGCGGCGGGCGTGGCGATCTTGTTCAAGACGGGAAAACGCAAGGCTCCGGCGAACAATCCATAACCCCTTCGTGCAGCAGATGAGGGCATCCAGGCCGCTACGCTCGGCCTCGATGGGTCGCAGCGAAATGACAAGCTTCATCCGGTAGACCCAAAAGGCTTCAAAGATTTCCTTCTGCGCCTGCACGCCATCGATCAGCAAACCAAAGGCATACGTCAGCCGGGCGCGGGTGTCGGACAGTTGGCGGATCTGCGCCAACCGTTCGGGGTATAATCTCTGAAACGACGCTACACAAACGCGGCGATGATGGCTTCTTTGAACGGGAAGTAGTTGTACAGCGTGCCTTTTGCAATGTCAGCCTCAGCGGCGATCGCCATCCGCCCCTGACAGGAGGGCGAGAAAATTTTCTGGCTCTTCCGGCTTTGCCGGGGAAGAAGTACGATGTGTGGGTTGTTGCCTGGCTACGCCAGGCAACAATCCACACATCGAGAAAAACCCCGCCTTCGGCGGAAGAGCCAGAATGGCTTAGGGTAAAATAGACGAATGACGAAAAGAGTAAAAGACCAGGCCTCGGCAATGTATACAGTTAATCATCCGGCAACAATGCCATTCTGGAATGAGATTATTTGTGGAGATAGCACCGATTTGCTGAAACGCATTCCTGATAATTGCATCGATTTAGTTATCACTTCTCCCCCTTATTTTCGGCAACGCGACTACGACGGTGGCGGTATTGGCAATGAAAAAGGACCGGATGATTATATAAATGCTCTGATCAAAATTTTCCGTGAGTGCGCTCGCGTCATCAAGCCCACTGGCAGCATCGTTTTCAATATAGGTGACAAGTATGAAAACAGCAACTTGCTTCTCATGCCGTACCGCTTCGCGATTGCAGCAACAGAACAATGTGGTGTAACGTTGGTAAACAATGTAACCTGGGTGAAGTCTAATCCCACGCCCAGACAATTCAAGCGTCGTTTGGTTAGCAGCACAGAACCTTTCTTCCATTTCGTGAAATCTCAGAACTACCAGTACGACATAGACGAATTTCTAAAGCCCGTTGATGAACCAAAATTCGCTGGAAACGGGAATGGAAGCAGCGCAGGCGAAAACGTGGGTAAGAAATACTTTGTATTGATCGATCAGTCTACATTAACTCCTAAACAGAAGGAAATGGCGCGTAACGCCCTGGAGGAGGTCATCGAGGAAGTACGGAATGGCGAAATCCAGGGTTTCCGCATGAAAATTCGCGGCATTCATTCCGAGCCTTTTGGCGGGCAAGATGGCGGTCGTAAAATTCAATTGGATAAAAATGGGTTTACGATCATCCGCATTTATGGCAATCCACTTAAAAAAGATGTCATTGCCACGCCGGTTGAATCGTGAAAAAATTGCCCTCATCCAGCGATTTACCCAGTAAAAATTGTGGAAGAATTTATCAAGCTGCTCACCCGACCAGGAGATGTTGTGCTAGACCCCTTCGTAGGGTCCGGCTCGACCGCGGTAGCTGCATTTCAGAACCAACGCGTTTACGTTGGCTTTGACATTAGTGAAGAATACTGCCTTTATGCTCAAAAACGCTTAAGCCGCATCAGACATCAATTAGCACTATGGGAGAATAACGATGCCGCTAACTCCGATTGAAGTTTTGCAATTGGCTTATCAGACCGCTACAAATACAGCTACCGAAGCCATCTTAGCGGAGCTCCCAGAAATCTGGGTGCAAGATTTAAAAGTGATTGTGGATCAAGCGGAAACACAAAAGGCAGTTTTAGGCGTTGTCCTCACTTCTGTAACCTATAAAGTCTATCGACCATCTCAAGACATCCGCATCCATCAAGATCAAATGCAAGAGGGCTATTCCGGGAGAACTTTTGATACAAAATATGTCACTCCATTCCTGCAGGAGCATTTTCCTCATTTTGCGATGAGGGAAAGCGCCTGGTTGACCCGATCTTTAGAACAACCTCATCCATACAATCTTGATTACCCCGGTCACATCCGGAATCGAAGTTTAAAAGCGGCCTTTTTAAACACGTTGGATCACGTCCAATCGGAGGCGTCATTTGCATCCAAAATACTAGATGCGCTGATGGCCTTAATGTTGCAAACATCAGCAAATTATTCTAGCTTCCATACTCACTCTCAGGTTGCTGAAGGATTATCCATCACCAAAATCGTCGATGCCGTAAACCAACATATCCAGTATGCTTATGAAAACGGAACATTTGGAACTGCTCGAATACCGGTATTGGTAATTTACGCGGTTTATCAATTGCTGATGCCAGAAGTAATGCGTTATGCCGGGAAAACACTGGCCCCACTCGAATCGCATACAAGCCCTGATGCGCGTTCTCACGCCTTTGGCGACATTGACATCATCAACGCCGATGGGACTTGCTTCGAGTCCATCGAAGTCAAACATCGTAAGCCGATTACGCCGGGCATGATTGACATTGCTTACGAAAAAATCAGAATCGCGCCGCTGGATCGTTACTACATATTGACTACCAATGAGCCGAACTTCAACAACTATCCGGCTGTGGTGAAAGAAATTGAAAAATATCGAGAAATTCACTCCTGTCAGATCATCGTCAATGGTGTAATCCCATCTCTGAAATATTACCTGCGTCTGACCAGTCATCCAGAGAACTTTGTTGAAGTTTATACATGGCTGCTGCAAGCTGAATTTGCGCGGGCCAGCGGAATTAAAAGCCAGCATTTGCAAGTCTGGCAGGAAATTCGCAAAACCAGCTTACATTGCGCCTGAAAATCTGTATCTTTAGATCTATAGGCAATAGAATATGGGGTACAAATCCAATCGGCCCATGATCTTCTTGGCCCTGCTGAGCCTGCTAGGTCTGACATTTGCCCCGCCGCCCCCGGCAGCCCCGGCTCAACGCCTTTACCTGCCGCTGGTTCTAAAGACCCGCCCCATCGCCCTAGGCTATTACACCGGCACGCAAGCCTCTTACAGCGTGGTGCAGTCTTTCTCCGCCTACGTCAATGTCGTTTCGTCAGACGTGTTTGCCGTGCGTATGGATGGCAGCCTGGCCGGCGGCGACGATTTTGACGTGCTGGCCTACGACCAGGCGCACGGCATCGACACCTACGCCTGCGTCAGCAACTACAACAGCGACCCGGCGGTCGATGGATTCGACGCCGCCCTGGCTCACGCCGCCATCGTGACCCACAAGGATACCGTCATTGCTAACCTGGTGAGCCTGGGCCAACAGAGCGGCTACACGGGCATCAATATCGACTTTGAGAACCTTGCCTATTCCCCCAACATCGAAGACGACCGGGCAACCTTCACCGCCTTCATCCACGACCTGGCCGCCGCCCTGCACGCCCAGGGGCTGAAGCTGGTCATCAGCGCGCCGGGCAAGACCGAAGATTTGCCCGCCGATACCTGGGGCTATCCCTTCGATCTGGCCGCCCTGGGGCAGGAGGCCGATTATATCCAGCTCATGACCTATGACCAGCATGGCCCATGGGGCGAGCCCGGCCCGGTTTCAGGCGCGAATTGGGTGGAAGATTGCCTGGCCTACGCGGTCTCAATCATGCCAGCTTCGAAACTGCTGATTGGCCTGCCGGCCTACGGCTACGACTGGGACCTGGCCGCCTCCAGCCCGCAGACCGGGCGCTATGTAGCTTCCAGTTTTTCATGGGTAGATCTTCCAGGCCGGCTGGCTCAGACCGCCGCCAAAACGCACTGGGATGCAGCCTCCAGCTCCCCCTATCTGACTTATACAAAAAACGGCCACAATCACGTGGCCTGGTACGAAACCCCACAGAGCATCCAGATCAAGACGGCCCTGGTGGGGCGCTATCGCCTGGCGGGGCTGTCGGTCTGGTCGCTGGGACAAGAAGATTTGAGCTTCTGGCAGGCCGCTGCGCCCTAGGTCAGGCGCAGACAACCCGGTTGCGGCCGGCCTGTTTGGCCGCCAGCAGAGCCTTATCTGTCCGCTCCAGCAGCCGTTCGAGCGAGAGAGGGATCTCGGGCAGCATACAGGCCACCCCCAGGCTGATGGTCGTGGATACCCCGCCCTGGCTCATCTTGAATTCCTGCTGTGCAATCGCTTTACGCAGGCGCTCGGCGGCCTCACTGGCATGAGCCAGGTCGGTTTCGGGCAGCAAGACCGCAAATTCCTCGCCAGCATAGCGGGCCAGGATGTCGCTCTGGCGCAGCTCGGCGCACAGGGCCTTGGCTACCCCGGCCAGCACAGCATCGCCCACCACACGCCCGAACACATCGTTGACCAACTTGAAATGATCCACATCCAGCAGGATGATCGACAGCGAGCGGCTATAGCGCTCGGCCCGGATCAGTTCATGTTCGGCCAGTTCGCAGAAACGGCGACGGTTTAGCACCCCGGTCAGTCCATCGGTGGCGGCCAGGCGCTCCATGTCGGCCTCCAGTTTTTTTGTCTTTTCAGTCTCATGAGACAACTCAGCGCTGCGCTGCGCCAGGCGCGCTTCCATATCCCGCCTCCACAGGGCGTTTTCAATCGCCAGCCCGGCCTGGGCGGCAAAACGCCCCAACAGTTGGCGGTCGCGCTCTGTGAATGGGGTGGTAAAGGCGCGGTTTTCAAGGTACAGTGCGCCCAACGCCTGCTGGCCGGCCGAAAGCGGCGCACACATCACCCGGCCAGAGAGCGAGGCCGGTGGGTCGGATGCCTCTGGCGACAGGACGGCCTGCATCGCCTGGGAAACCGGGTCTTCCAGTGATCCGAGGTCGTGGCCCAGGCAATCGCGCCGGACACACACATCCAACTCGCGTTGCTCATCCAGCAGGCCCAGGTAACCCAGCTCGGCGGCGAAGATCTCCAGGGCCGTGTCTAACGTGCAGCGCAGCAGCGGATCCAGAGAATGATGTTGAGCCAGTTGCAGACTGCCATCCAGCAAACGTTCCAGCAGAGTTTGATCGTCCATCGGGCGCCTCGCTCACAACTCAGGCTCTTAGCAAGATTTGATCGATATTGGGGGTGAAGGCTTCCCGTTTTCTACGGCGAAACCGAGAAGCATCCAATTCAGGCTCTTCCGCCGAAGGCAGGGTTTGACCTATTGGCTGGCCGCCCGCCCCCCCCCAATATAGGAATTTCCCCGGCCAGGCCGGAAGAACCCCAATTCATTATATCAGGGAGGCGGCGGCAGAAGCGTAAAAAATGCGTTTCAAGCTTTTTACGGCTGGAACGGAGGCTTTTGTAACAAAGCTTCCTACTCGCCCTGAAACTGGCGCATATAGAAGGCGGCGTACACGCCGCCGCGGGCCAACAGATCGGCGTGGCGACCCCGTTCAACAATACGCCCATCCTGCACCACGCAAATCAGGTCGGCGCTGAGGATGGTGCTGAGGCGATGAGCGATGACCAGAGCCGTGCGCTGGCGCAGCAAGGCGCGCAGGGCTTCCTGGATCAGGCTCTCGGTCAGGCTGTCCACATTGGCGGTGGCCTCATCGAGGATCAACAGGCGCGGGTCGGTCAGGATGGCGCGGGCGATGCACACCAGTTGGCGCTGGCCCACCGAGAGGTTGGCCGCGCCTTCCAAAATGCGGGTCTGGTATCCATCGGGTTTAGCAACGATAAAGTCATGGGCATTTGCCAGCCGGGCGGCCCGTTCGATCTCCGCTTGAGTGGCCTGGGGGCGTCCAAAACGGATGTTTTCGGCAATCGTACCGGAAAACAGGAATGAATCCTGCGGCACCAGCCCGATCTGGCGATGCAGCGAGCGCAGGGTCACGCTGCGCACATCCAGGCCATCGATGCGCACCGCGCCGCCGGTCGCATCGTAGAACCGGGCGATCAGATTGGCGATGGTCGTCTTACCAGCTCCGGTCGGCCCCACCAGGGCCACCGTCTGGCCCGGCTCAAGGGTCAAGCAGATGTCGTGCAGCACGTCGGGCAGGTCAGGCCGATAGCGGAAGGAGACGCCTTCCAGCGTCACCTGGCCCACGATGGGCGGCATCTCGATAGCGCCCGGCGCGTCCACCACCTGGGGTGGGGTGTCCAACAAGTTCAGCACCTGCTCGCCCCCGGCCATGGCCGATTGCAGGGTAGTATACATGCGGCTCAGTTCTTGCACCGGCTGGAAGAAACGAGTTACGTAGGAGAGAAAGGCAACCAGCACCCCCAGGGTCACTTCGCCGGTCCCGGCGACGGCCATGCGCCCGCCAAACCACAACACAATGGCCGTGGACACCACGCCCAGGAATTCAATCGCCGGGAGAAAAACGAAGGAGAGCGACACCGCGCCGATATTGGCATCCCGATTGGCTTCGTTGACGGTGTTGAAACGCTCCTGGGTAGCCTCTTCCTGGCCAAAAGCCTGGATTACCCGCACCCCGGCAATACCCTCCGCCAGGTCGCCCACCACTTTCGCCACGCTGGTGCGGGTTTGGCGAAACGCCAGGCGCGCCCGGCGCGAAAACCAGACCGTCGCCAGCAGCATCAGCGGCAGCACCAGAAAGGTAAGCAGCGCCAGGCGCGGGCTCATCGAGAGCATGATGATGACAATTCCGACCAAAACCAGGGCGTCGCCTACGAGCGTGATCAGGCCCTGCGAGAGCAGCTCGTTGATCGTGGCGACATCGTTCATGACCCGCGAAACCGTCACCCCCACAATGTGCATCTCGTGATAGGCCAGCGAGAGGGCCTGCAAATGGCGGAACAGCTCGCTGCGCAGGTCGGCCAACACCTGCTGGCCGACCCACGAAAGCAGGTATTGCTGGGCGGCGGTGGCTACGTACAACCCCACAAAGGCGGCCATCGTCGCCAGGGCGATGCGGGCCAACCCGGCCCGGTCGCCCTGGGCGATATAGGTATCGACCGCCACCTTGAGCAGATAGGGCGTGAGCAAGGTCAGCGCAGAAACTGCCAGCATGGCCAGAAAAGCCAGGCCCATCCAGCGCCGGTAAGGGCGCAGATAGGCCAGCAGGCGCAGCATCACCTGGCGGTTGAAGGGCGCGCCTTCGCCAGGGTCGTTGGAAAAGTTATCCAGCGCGCCGCGCGGCCCCATCCCGGTCGAGGTAAAACCCATTCCAAAGCCCATAAGATTCTTTCGCGCCTCAATGCTTCAACTGCTGCTCGTAGATCGTCTGGTACAGAGACGAGCCTCTGAGCAGTTCAGCGTGCCGGCCGCGGGCCACAATCCGGCCCTTATCCAATACCAGGATCAGGTCTGCCCGTTGGACGGTGCTGAGGCGATGGGCGATCACGAACGTGGTGCGGTTCTGCATCACCCGCTCCAAAGCCAGTTGGATCTGGTGCTCGGTCTCGGTGTCTACGCTGGAGGTGGCATCGTCCAGGATCAGGATGCGTGGGTCGGTAAGCAGGGCGCGGGCAATCGCCAGACGCTGTTTCTGCCCGCCAGAGAGGGTCATTCCACGCTCGCCCACTTCGGTGGCATAGCCCTGCGGCGTGCGCAAGATAAACTCATGCGCCTGGGCGGCCTGGGCGGCAGCCTCGATCTCGGCCTGGGTGGCCTCGGGGCGGCCAAAGGCGATATTCTCACGGATTGAGGCGGCAAACAGGAGCGTCTCTTGCAGCACCATTCCAATCTGAGCGCGCAGCGAGGCCAGCGTCAGGCGGCGGATGTCCTGCCCATCCAGGGTAATGCGCCCGGCCGATGGGTCATAAAAACGCGGGATCAGGTTGACAATGGTCGATTTACCCGAACCGGTCGGCCCCAGCAGAGCAATCACCTGATCCGGCTCGGCCTCAAAAGAAATGTCTTTCAAAATGCTGCTGTGCCGTCCATACGCAAAAGACACCTTCTCGAAACACACCCGGCCCCGGCTGTGGGTCAACTCGATGGCGTCGGGGGCTTCGCGCACTGCCGGGGCAGCGTCGAGGATGTCGTACACCCGCTCGGCTGAGGCGGCCGCCATCGAGACGGCCGGCAGGATCATGCCCAGGAAGCGCACAGGCTGCACCAACTGGGTCATGTAGGTGGTGAAGGCCACCAGCTCGCCCAGGCTGAGGCCGCCGTCCATCACCAACCAGCCGCCATACCAGAGGATCGCCACGCTGCCCAGGTTGGCGATCAAGTGTAAAAGCGGCAAATTGACCGCCTGCAAACGGGCGGCGTAGGCCGAAAGGTCGAACCAGGCCCGGTTCTCCACCTCGAAACGCTCAATTTCAGCGTCTTCCTGAGCGAAGGTCTTGACCACCCGCGCCCCGCGCAGATTTTGCTCAACGCGGGTGGTCAGTACAGCCAGTTGTTTCTGGATTTGCAGCGAGAGCGGCCGATACAGCCGGCCAAAACGGGTTGATTGAACCACCAGGAGCGGCATAGCGGCCACCGCCAGCAGGCCCAGGCGTGGGTTCATCCAGATCATCGCCGCGGCGGTAAAAAGCATCAATACCACGCCCTCGGCAATGCGGAATACTGCTCGCCCGGTGAGAAAGCGGATGCGTTCGACATCCTGGACCGCCCGCGAGAGCAGGTCGCCGGCCTCGGCCTGGTCGTGAAAGGCAAAGGATTGTTCGGTGATGTGGCGCTGCAATTGATTGCGCAGGTCGTAGGCCACATTTTGCGAGGCCACCTCAGTCCATACCCCCTCAAAGTAGGCAAACACACCCTTAACCAGCACCAATCCCAACAGCCCGCCTACCGCCCAGCCCAGCAAACGCAAATCGGCCAGGCGGATTCCGCGGTCAATCGCCCAACGGAGCAACTGCGGACTGATCAGATTGACCAGGTCGACGCACAACATCATGCTGTAGGCCCCGGCAGTCAGCTTCCAATGCGGGCGCAGATAGCTGAAACAGCGCGCCAGAACGCCAAATTGGGAAGGACGCGGCAAAGCTGCCACCGGAGCGGCTGGAATTGTAGCCCGATTTTTCATTCTTATTCATTCTATCAATTTATTTTTTGTTTTACAAGTGAGATTCTACCTGTTTGGTACGCCCCATGAAACGGTGGAACCGGCACGACGATCTACGAGCGCTTTCAGGAAGATATGTGGCGTAGATTTTGTTGCACTTCGGGCGACAAAATCCACGATCACCCGCCTTGCCAGGCAAGCGAAGCTTGCCAGTCACCTCCAGTGTGGTTGAGTGGGCAGCCCCCTCTTCCGCCTCCTCTCAACTCTTATAGTGGGATGAACGGTGGATGCGCATCTGCGGCGCGCTGCCGGCAAACCCATTAAATGCGGTATACTTTGCCTGATCCACCCTACCAGGAGAGAACTGATGAGAAGATTCATGCTGCAACGCTATAAGCTCTGCCTGCTGGCCGGCCTGGCTGTCTTGCTGGCCGGGGCGGCCTGCAGTTCCACCTCGCCAGAGCTGAGAGCGGCTGCGCCTGATTCCGCGCTCATTCTCTACGACTGGGAAGGCGACATGCCCCAGACAGTCCTGGATGCCTTCCAAAAAGAGACCGGCGTACAGGTCGATGTGCAGGTGTATGAATCGCAAGAAGAAGCCGTTGAGAATATGCAGGCCGGGCTGATCTATGACGTGGTTGTAATGGAAAGCCGCTTTTTGCCGCGGTTGATCCAGCAAAACCTGCTGGCCCCGATCCATTTTCAGAACATCACCAACTTCAAGAACATCTCGCCCAATTTCCGGGACCTGGCCTACGACCCGAACAATCGCTATTCCATCCCTTATAACTGGGGCAGCACGGCCCTGGTGGCGCGCAGCGATCTGATCACCCAGATGGGCGGTCAGCCGGCGACTCGCTGGGCCGACTTGTGGGATGAACGTTACGCGGGTAAGGTGGGCCTATGGCGCGGCCAGCCGCGTGAAACCATCGCCATGACCCTCAAGTCGTTGGGCTATTCAGCCAATTCCGATAGCCCCACCGAGCTGCAAGCCGCCCAGGAGCGGCTGCTGGCCCTGCGCCCGCAGGTGGTTTTTCTGGAAGACTTCAACCTGGAGAATGCCGGCGAAGCCCTGGCCTCGGGCCGGGTGGCGCTGGCCATGGGCTACGCCGAAGACGCCCTGGCCGCACGGGCAGTGAATCCCGCAGTGGAATATATTTACCCCCAAGAAGGCGCGCTCCTGTGGGGCGATACGTTTGTAATCTCATCTAAAAGCCCGCGCCAGGCGCTGGCCGAACAGTTTTTGAATTTCGTTCTGCGGCCGGAAGTCAATGCGCTCATTACAAACGAGAATCACTATGCCACCACCAACCAGGCGGCCGAAGCTTTTGTTGACCCGGAAATTCTAAAGAACCCGCTTATTTTCCCCAAACCCGAGTCGTTCACACAGGCCGAGATCATCCTGCCGCTCTCTGCTGAAGCGCAAAAGCTGTACGACCAGGTATGGGAGCAATTCCTGAACGCGCCGGCGGGATCGACGGTCCCTTGATCGGGACAGGGTTTCGACCGCCAGCCTGCATCCCGGTTTAGCGCACCTCGCCTACCCCCAAGCGCACGCTTACCCCGCCGTTCATCAGGCGCAATCCCACGCGCAGCTTGAGGCGCGTCTGGCCGAGCAGCAGCGGGTCGCTGCACAAGATAGCTGCCTGCCAGCCAGGGCAGTGAGCGCGCAGCACGGCGCCAAACTGGGCGTACAGGTTGCGCAGGTCTTGATTGGCGCTTACCCGCAGGCCGTAAGGCGGGTTGGTCACCACCCAACCCGGCCCCGGCGGGGGCTGAATGGCCGAAACCGCCCGGCGGGTGAACTCGATTCGATCTGCCAGGCCAGCTCGCTCAGCGTTGGCCTGGGCCATCTGGATCGCCCCTGCATCACGGTCGGAAGCCTGGATTATCAACGAGGGATGGTGGGCGGCCTGGGCCTCGGCCTCAGCCAGCAGGGCCTGCCAGCCGGCCGGGTCGTAACCAGGCCAATCCATAAAGGCGAAGCGCCGCCGGCGGCCGGAGGCAATTCCATAAGCCAGCAGGGCGGCCTCGATGGGGATCGTGCCAGAACCGCAGAACGGGTCGAGCAGCGGCGCGGCGCAATCCCAGCCTGAGGCCAGCAGCATGGCCGCCGCCAACGTCTCGCGTAAGGGGGCCTTAGCCACCGCCAGGCGGTAACCGCGCCGGTGCAGCAGGGCGCCGGAAGTATCTACGCTGATCGTACAGCGGTCGTGATCCAGCCGGACCACCACCAACTGCGGCGGCGGGGCCTCGCCGGCTTCATCGAACTTGCCGGGCGGAGCAATCTGGCCCAGCCGGTCGCCGATGGCGGCCAGAACCCGCTCGGCTACCCCATCCGAATGATACAGGCGCGACTTATGGCAAGTAGCCCGCACTGCCGCCGGCTGCCCCGGATGGAGATACTTCTCCCAGGCCAGGCGACCGGCCTTTTTACGCAGCTCAGGAAAGCTGGCGGCGTA
This sequence comes from uncultured Anaerolinea sp., assembly GCA_964416275.1. GTDB lineage: Bacteria > Chloroflexota > Anaerolineae > Anaerolineales > UBA4823 > RBG-16-57-11. Next base: position 23,664 of record CAYQDU010000016.1, read on the forward strand.
GAAATCGCCCAGGCGCAGCAGCACCCGGCTGGCCGTGCGCAGATGCAGGTTGGCCCGGTAGATGGCCGTGCGATCGCCGTTAAACTCGATGCCGCCGGCCTCGGCTTCGCCAGGGCCTGGCTGGCCGCGATGCGGCGCGTCTGGGCGCTCGTTTACCAGTTCCAGCGCAGCCAGTTCCTGGATTACAAACGGCTCTAACCCCGGAGCGCAGACAGCAAAGAGTTTTTCCATTACAGTCTCCCCTTGCGGGTGACAATCTCTTTCTGGCGTTCTTTGCGGCGCAGGTCTTTCTCTACGTAGACCGGCTGGCGGGTGAACGGGTCCATCTCGGTGTAATACATCAGGCTGGAATAGGTCGAGGGGGTGGGGGTAAAGACCTGCACCTGTTCCGGGTTGACGTGCAGCTTCTGGCTGGCAAACCGTTTGAGGGCCGCCATGTCGGCCTCGGTGCAGCCGGGGTGCGCCGCGATCAGGTAGTAGGTCAGGAATTGGGGCTTGCCGCTCTCGGCCGACAGGCGGTCGAACAGGGCTTTGAAGCGCAGCAGCGAGGCCGCGCCCGGCTTGCCCATGTAGCCCAGCACGTTGTCCTGGGTATGCTCCGGGGCCACCTTCATCTGCCCGGAGACGTGATGCTGGACAACCTCTTTGAGATACTCGTACCCGGCGGCGCTGTCTTCCAGCAGCAAATCATAACGGATGCCGGAAGCCACAAAGACCTTCTTCACTCCCTTGATCTGGCGCAGGCGGCGCAGCAGCGCCAGTTGCGGGCGGTGATTGGGCTTCATCAATGGGCAAACGCCAGGATAGACACAGCGCTTTTTGGCGCACACCCCTTTCGCCAGCTTCTTATCACACTCATAGCCATACATATTAGCGGTCGGGCCGCCCACGTCTTGAATGTAGCCCTTGAACTGCGGATGAGCCGCCAGCTTTTCGGCCTCCGCCAGGATCGATTCGGGGCTGCGCCAGCTCACTGTGCGCCCTTCATGCACCGCAATAGCGCAGAAGTTGCACTCGCCGTAACAGCCGCGATGGGTGGCAATCGAAAAGCGGATCGTTTCCAGGGCTTTCACCGGCCCCTGGGTCTCGTAATATGGATGCTGGGCGCGCTCGAAATCCAGCGCGTACAGGGCGTCCAGTTCAGCCTGGGAGAGCAGCGGGGCGGGCGGGTTCTGCATCAGCCAGCGCTCGCCATGCTTCTGAGCCAGCGGTTTGGCGGTTAACGGATCGTTGTTGTGATAAAACACATGGAACATGTCGATAAAGGCGTTCTTATCGGCCGTTACTGCCTCATACGACGGCAGTTCCACGTAGCTTGCCCCGCCCTCGGCAAACATGGCCGCATTGGCAATGTAGCACAAGCCGCGAATGGCGCGCGGATCGGCCCCGGTCTTCAGGGCCTCGGCCAGCGCCAGAACCGACTTTTCGGCCATGCCATACAGCAGATAATCGGCTTTAGCGTCGAACAGCAGCGAGCCGCGCACCCGGTCGCTCCAATAATCGTAGTGCGCCACCCGGCGCAGGCTGGCCTCGATCCCACCCAGTACAATCGGGCGGGTGTTCTTATAATAGCGCCGGATCAGGTTGGTGTACACCAGGCTGGCCCGGTCGGGGCGGCGATTGTTCAGCCCGCCAGGGGTATAATCGTCGCTTTTACGTTTCTTCTTGAGAGCGGTATAATTCGCCACCATCGAATCGACGCTGCCGCCCGACACACCCCAAAACAGGCGCGGTTCGCCCAGGCGGGTGATGTCGTCCGGGCCGCTCACATCCGGCTGGCCGATGATCCCCACCCGGTAGCCAGCCTGGTGCAGCAGTTTGCCGATCAAGGCCACGCCGTTGAACGGGCTGTCGATGTAGCTGTCGCCAGTGACCAAGATTACATCCAGCGCGTCCCAGCCCAGGCGGGCCAATTCGGCGGGGGTAGTAGGCAAGAACATGCCGCGATTGTAACATACTCTCCCACTGCGATGAAAGCCGCGTAAATTTTGCTCTCTTTAGCGCCAAACAGGCTGCTCTGGTATATAATTTTGGACGGCAAACAATCTCAGGGAGATTCCTACTCAACCGCGGTGGGTGTAACTGGCGAGCGAAGCTCGCCTGGAAAGAGGATTAATCGTGGATTTTGTTGCACTTCGGGCGACAAAATCCACGTAACATCTCTTTTTTGAAGGCGCTCAAAGAGCGCCATACCTGTTCCACGGTGTAATGGGGTGGTACCCAATCGCAAAAATAAGAGGGAAAATGAGTCTATTTCGAGCAACTCGGGCCCTGGGGCTTCTTTTGGGCCTGGAACTGATCCTAGCTGGTTGCGGCCTGACCCAACCCGTCGCCGTTGGCAACCCAACCCCGGCCGCCAAGACCCTGATCCTGTACAATTGGGAAGACGACCTGTCTCAGGATTTGCTGGACACCTTTGAAGCTCAGACCGGTATTCATGTCTTGCTTCAAACCTTCTCTGAACAGGGAGTTGCCCTGGAAGGCCTGAGCGCTCGGCAGCCCTATGATCTGGTCGTGGTGAACAGCCCGTTCATCCCACAGCTTCAGCGCCAGGGATTGTTGTCTCCAATTGACGCAAGCCAGATTGCCAATCTGCAATACATGTCTCCCGCCTACCGCGATCAATCGTTCGGCCTGACCAAACGCTATGCCGTTCCCTATAGTTATGGCAGCATCGGACTGGTGGTGCGCCCAGATCGGTTATCCCGACCGATCCGAAGCTGGAGCGATCTATGGGACCCAAAACTGGCAGGACGGGTTGGCATATGGAAAGATGAATCACGCGAAACCATTGCCCTGACCCTGAAAACCCTGGGCTATTCGGCGAATTCCGAGGACCCAGCCGAACTACAGCGCGCCCTGGAAAAGCTGCTCCAGATTCGCTGGAATGTGGTTTTCCTCGAAGATTACGCACAAATTCACAGCGGCAGCCCTCTGGGCGGAGACGACCTGGATATGATCGTGGGTTATGCGAAAGATGTGCGCAACGGGCAGGAAGAAGGCCTCAAGCTGGATTACATCTATCCTGAGGAAGGCGCGCTCTTGTGGGTCGACGCTTTTGTGATCCCTGCAAACGCCCCCAATCAGAGTGGCGCCGAGAGCTTTCTTAACTTCGTCTTACAGCCAGAGATCAGCGCGCGGATTACCAATGAAACCCTGTATGCAGCGCCGGTAGACCTGGCGCGGGATTTCGTGCGGCCCGAACTGCTGAACAACCCAATGATTTATCCAACGCCCGACATGACCGCCCAGGCAGAGATCATCCTGCCGCTAAGCCCCGCAGGAGAAAATCTGTATCAGGAAATCTGGAACAAGTTTTTGACCGCCTCGCGCCAGGATGGCGTCACCTCGGTTAACGATGGGGCAGCGCCTGGCGCTCTTGGAGCGCCTTGAAAAAATGCGGCTCTCCCGCCTTTGGCGGGGAAGCCCAAAATGCTCTTTCGCTGAAAGCGGAAACCGACCTAATCTCCCAGGTCAAGCCGAAGAGCCAGGCGGGCCGGGCGCGGGGAGGCAATCGGCATTGGAAAGCCTTCCTCAGCCGTTTGCCAGCTCGCAGATGGCCGGGTTTTCGGGCAGGTAGCAGACCCAGGCGATCTGCCCGGCCTTCAGGGGCAGGGCGTAGAAATGCGAGCGCTCCTGGGTGATGGTCGTCTCGCGTCCATCCGGCCCAGGGGCGCAGAAGCGGAAGCGGACGGAATAGGAGCGCCCGCCGCGATAGGAATTCGTCGTCCACACCCGCAGGATCTCGGCTTCGGCCAGATGGCCGCGCCGCTCTAGCTGGCGCAGCCGGTACAGTTTCAGCCCGCCATACCCGGCGATGCCCAGCCCTAGCAGCCCAAGCGCCAGGAAAACGCCCTGCCCCAACAAGAACAGGCAGTAGGTGGGCGGGGCGAAATCACTTTCCAGGACGGCCAGGGTAGGGTCGCTGGCGGCATAGCGGGCCGGAACGACATCACCCGGCTGCACCCGGGCGCAGGTGGCCCGCGAGCCGCCTTGAGTGATATTCATGTGAATCGTCTGGCCCTGCACCTGGGCCGGAAACTGGTAAGTCAGCTTACAGCCCACCCCGCCCCGGTAACGTACGTTCCATTCGGCCAGAATGCGCGCTGATACCGCCGTTTCCTCCTGTAAAAGCCGGGCGTAGTTGGCCTGGTTGCTCCGGTAGGTGAGCCAGTTGGACAGGCTGCCCCATCCAATCAATACGCATAACAACAAAGCCAGCCCCACCGTAGCCCCCGCTCCCAACAGCAAATCGTCCTGACCGATCAGCCGCTTTTGCCAGGCCGGCAGGCGGCGCGGCAGGGCTGCACCGCAGTAATCGCAGGTGAGCGCTCCAGCGGGCTGGCGGGCCCGGCAGCACGGGCAAACGATAGGAGGCGCGCCCGATTCAATCGGCATGCAAGTTCCTCTTGGGTGAGGCGCCTACCCCCGGCCCCGACAGACCGGCCGCCATCTGGCGATAGGCCCGGGTCCAGGAAACGGAAACGTACGTCGCCGCCAGCCCATCAACCAGCCACATGGGGAGATACAGAACCAGCACAAACACCAGGCCGCCCAACAGGGCGGCAATGATAAAGGCCACCTGTGCTTCCATCAGGCTCTGAATCACAAAATATACCCCGGCCCCGATGATCCAGGCCAGGGCCATCCCAGTGACAGCCAGGAAGCTGACCAGCGGCAGCGCCACCAGGGCGTAGAGAAGCTGGAAGGTGGTCAGCACCAGCCACAGGATGAACACCTCTCGAAAACAGCCGCGCACGATCTGCACCCCGCACAGCAGGGCGGCCCGCACGCCCAGGCCATCCAACACAACCGCTCGCTGCGCAAGGCGGGTATAGGCCCCCAGGGCCGTAGCCGGGATCGACAGGATGGTGAGCAGCACCGCGGCTACGATCACCGCCACAACCATGCGCTCCAGCGGCACAGGCTGGTTCGAGAAGATGGCGCCAGCCGCGCCGCCCAGCGCCAGGCCGATGCAGGCCAGCGAAACCGCAGCCGCCGGTAAGACCAGCAGGAACAGCGTCGCGTTCACCAACGCCAGCCGCCACAGGGAGGTTGTCCAGCCCCCCACCAGCCAGCCGCGCTGCCAGGCTTTCCACACCTGCCACACGCTGACTGAGGAACCTTGATCGCCCAGGCGGATCAGAGCCGCCTCGCCCGCCAGCCGCCCCAGGGAATACAGGAATCCCAGGCCAAGGACGGCCGGAATGATCCAGAGTAGAGAGGAGGAGAGGTCCATAAGTTATTTGAGGCTCTTCCGCCGAAGGCGGGGGGTTTTCTTTTTTGGGGAAAATGGGGAACGTAGCTTCCCATTTTCCCCAAAAATAGTACTTCTCTCCTGGCGAAGCCGGGAGAATCTTATTTGATCGATACGTGGGGTTTTGCGTGGCGTAGCCAGGCAAAACCCCAAAATATAACTTTTTTTCCGACGGAACCGGAGGCAAGACCGGGCGGGTCATAGGCCGGCCCTACGGCTGCCGCTCCCAGGCCCGGATCGCCAGGCCAGCGGTGACGCTGCTGAAAGCGCTGGCGGCGATAACCCTCTCGGTCCCGAAGATACGCTCGAGCATGGCTCCAAAGGCCGGAATGCTCGACGAGCCGCCGGTCTTGACCACCGCATCGATCTGGGCCGGGCGCAGGCCCGAAGCGGACAGCGTATCCAGCACCACCTGTTCCACCTGGCGGTAATAGTCGTGAATGTCTTTTTCGAATTGAGCCCGGGTGTACAGCTCCCACAGGTTGATCCCCTGATCGTCCAGGGCGATCACCGCCGCCCCCTGGCTGGACAGGCTGATCTTGGCCGCCTCGACATGGTTGTAGAACGAGAAAGCCAGGTCGTTGAAGATCAGCGATTGCAGGGCCTTGAGGCGCGCCGGGGCCACCCCGGCCCGGATGGCCTGCTCCAGGTTGTGGCGAATTTGGGGCGTGCTGAGCTCGGGCAGGGCGGCCCAATCGGGGACGGCCTGCACCAGCTCGGCCAGGTCGGGCAGGTGCTGCACCGGCTCCTGGCCGAAATGGGTCAACATGCGCTTCTCGATAATCGCCCGGTCGAAATCCGACCCGGCAATGTCGATCCCGCCGTTGGCGTAGACTTCCCGGCGGGTCGGGTCGCCCAGGCGCAGGATCGACAGGTCGAGCGTGCCGCCGCCAAAGTCGAAGATGAGCACAGTCTGCGGGCGGGAAAGGGTCTGCTCGTAATAGCGGGCGGCGGCCAGCGGCTCCAGCTCGAAATCGACCCGCTCGAAGCCGGCCGCCAGGGCTGCCTGGCGCAGGGTGTCTTCGGCGTGCTGGTCGCGGGCCGGGTCGGGGTTGAACCTGACCGGCCGCCCCAACGTGACCCCACTAACTGGCTGGCCCAGTTCTTGCTCGGCGCGCTGCTTGAGCTGGCCGAGATACGCCTGCACCAGGTCGGCCACCCGGTAATAACGGTCGAACACCTGCGTCCCCTGGTAGCCGCCGGAAGGGCCGGTCTTGCGCAGGGCGGTCTTGAGGTATTGCAGCAGGCGGCCGGGGGCCAGTTCGTCCACATACACGAACACATCCTGCACGTAGAACATGCCGTCCGAGCCGCGATAATCGACCTCGCCAGCCCACTTTTTGACGAAGCGTCGCAGCCGGTTGACGTTGTGCCGGTAGTACAGTTCCACCGCCTCCTGGCCGATATAGCGCTGGTCGTCGCGGGTGATGTACAGGATGGTCTTGACCACCTCCGGCTGGATGCTCTGCCGGTCGATGGGCAGCAGGCGCACCTGGCGACCGTCGTAGACCGCCACGCCGGAATTGGAGGTGCCAAAGTCGAGGCCCACGTTCACGCCCATGCCGGCCTCACTTGCCCCTCGCCTTACGGGCCGGGGCAGGGAAGGCCGCGAAGGCCAGCAGTTCGCCCTGCACCGGCAGCGTCCCCCGGTCGAGCAGGTCTTTGGCCGGGTAGAGCCACAGGTCGCCGCCGTTGTCCAGCCCGGCGAGCCAGTCGTCGGGGCGCAGGGCGGCGGCCCCCACCACCCGCGTCCCCTGGCCGCGGCGCTGAGCGGAAAAAACCGCCTGGCCGCGCACTTTGGTCGAGGCGGCCGTCTCGATATCGCTTTCCAGCCAATGCACCGCCTTGCCCAGTTGGGTCATCACCACCACCGAGCGCGGTTCAGCCTGGCTGTGTTCGCTCCCGGCCCCGGCGATGGGAAAGGCCGCCACCAGGTGATCGGTCGCACCCAGGTTCAGGGCCTGCTCGACCGAAAACGGCAGGCGCAGCACGTCCAGGCATTGCAGATAGCCTTCCTTCGTCACCAGGGCCAGGCGGTCGTCCTTGCCGCTCAGGGCCAGGGCGAAGGTGCGGTCGGTGGAAATCTTGACCCCCGAGCCGATGTAATGATTCGCCAGGATGGATTGGGTCATCTGGGCGCGGATTTTCTTGACGTAGCCCCGCCGGCTGGCCTGCAGCAGATACTCGGCCAGGGCGATGCGCGCGATAGGCGCAATGCACACCAGGCTTTCGCCAGCGCGCGGCTCTTCGGGCAGAGGGGCGTTGGCCCAATCCAGGGCGGGCTCATCGACGCCGGGAGCGTCGGCTGGACGGCCGACCGGCAGGCTGCTGGCGGGCAGGGCCGTCACCCGCCCGGAGCTAAACACAAACAGCAGCTCGTCGCTGGTCGAAACCCCCAACAGGCGCGGCGGCTCGCCGTTGACGATCAGCTCGCCCACCAGGCGGCCCAGGCGCAGAGGCTCGCCCTGTCGCGGCGGCCCGGCCGTCAGGCGCAGCGCCCGTCCGGAGGGGTGATAGATCACCAGGCTCATCTGCGCCGAGGGCTTGCCGGGCGCACCCGGTGCGCTGCCGGCGGCTTCCAGGGCCGCGCTCAGGTCGCCGCCCAACTGGCGCTTGAGCAGGTCGAGCTGGTATTCCAGGTGAGCGATGCGCTGCTCGTACTCCTCCACCCGCTTATCGGTCATCAAGGCGATATTCTCGGCGGTCAGGGCCTCGTTGCGTTCAGCCAGATCGCGCAGCCGGTTGCCCACGAACTGGATAATCAGCCCGGCCGAGGCCGGGCGCTCTTCCACTTCCTTCAGCCATTCTTCGATTTTCTCTGGGGTAAACACGGTTCACAATCCTGCGAATCAGAGGATCAGGCCAAAGCCAGATGCAGTACAATAGGCAGAATATAAGTATATCATTGCCTGATTTTTCAAAAGACCCGTTGCCGTTCTATTGACATATTTGCTTGTACGGACCAAAATAAGTTTATGACTCAAGGCTTTCAATTATCCATGTTCGGCCTCCCGGGTGACAAAAACCTGCACCATTCTTTTTCACATCAGCAAGTTTGTCCCGATGGCAAACGTCTGGCTTTAGAACAGCGCTACATCAACCTCTTTACCGAGGATAGCCGCTTTAATCGTCAGCTCGTTTCATTTCAGGCCAACAAACAGAGTATGCTGCACAGTTGGATTAAATACCGAGAGGGTTTCAGCGCCCAACTGGTACATACCCTGTTACATGATTTCCAAGTGCAACCCAGCGACTGGGTGTTAGACCCCTTTGCCGGGTCTGCAACCACGCTCCTGGTAGCTAAAATGCAGGGGGTCAATGCCGAGGGAATTGAACTGCTGCCCAATTGTCACCTGGCCTGGGAAGCAAAATCCCGCTTCTTGCAATACCAATTGGATGAGCTGCGTTTCGTCATCAGCCAAATGGATGCGGCGCAGCCGGCCGATATTGGCGAACCATTTCCCCACCTCGCCATTACCGAAAGCGCATTCAGTTCCGCCACAGAACGCGACTTGATGTACTATTCGCGCTTTGCCCAAGACCTGCCCATAAGCGAGGATATGAAAATCCTCCTGCGTCTGGTTATCGCCAGTATTCTGGAAGAGGTTAGCTTCACCCGCAAAGACGGGCAATACCTGCGGTGGGATTATCGGGCGCGCAAAGCAAGCGCCCGGAATGAAATCCGTGTCGAACGAGGGCAAAAACCTGCCAAAAAAATCGACAAAGGCCCCTTGCCAACCGTCAAGGAGGCGCTTTTACGCTCTCTCAATGAAATTTTAGCCGACCTGATCGCTTCGCAAGGGATTACTCTTCCAGCCCATAGCGAACAACGTCTGATCCACGGCAGCACGCTGGAAGTCTTACCCACCTTGCCCGATCAGCAGTATACGGCCGTCATTACTTCTCCACCCTATGCCAACCGGTACGATTACACCCGCACGTATGCTCTCGAACTGGCTTATCTGGGGGTCGGAGAAGACATCTTTGCTCTGCGCCAGCGTCTTCTCTCTTGTACGGTAGAAAGTCGATCAAAGGCTATCTGGTTACGTTCTCATTACGAACGGATCGGCGCGCTGGATCGGTATGAGCGCTTTATGCAGATCATCCTGACAAACCCGGCTTACGTCGAAATCAATCAGGCTTTGAAAACACGCTGGGAGCGGGGGGACATGAATAATAAAGGCGTGCTGCCGATGATTGAACAATATTTAATGGAATTAACTTTCATATTTGGCGAGTTATTCCGGGTCTGCCGTTCGGGCGCGTCGATAGCATTTGTCAATGATAACGTTCGTTATGGTGGCGAGATCATTCCAATCGACACGTTGACGACTTCCCTGGCCGAGAGCCTAGGGTTTACCCCACTAAAAATCATCGTCCTAGCCCAGAAAAAAGGCAACTCATCCCAACAGATGGGGCGCTTTGGGCGCGAAGAGTTGCGAAAGTGCATCACCATCTGGCACAAACCGTAAAGAGCAGGCATGTCTACATCGAAAAAACAAATCAAACGCCAGCCTCCAAAGGTTCAGCCCTTACCATCCTTTGCCAGCGCGCCGGAGGAAATCAAAAGGGCGGTAGAGCGAGGGGCAGTACATCGCGGCGCATTGCTGATTCAAATCATCGCCCAGATGAATATTGAAGGGCTGTTGGAAATCGTTAATGCGCTTGTCTATGATAAAGAGGATATTGCTGAAAGAAGCCAGGAACTGGGAATAGACCCGGCGGCGTTGACGCAACTGGACGCGGCAAATCCACCAATACCCTATCCCAGATTTTTTTGCGATCCGCAGGATTTGATTCTGCAACCACGCCTGGTATTGTATTATCGCAATATGGCGATGCTTTCAGCCAAAACGATGAATGCTATAGGTTTGAACGTTGCGCCCTATGAAATTCGCGGCGCGACCCTGCCAGCCACTAAAGCTACCGAGTTAGCCGTCTATTTCAACAGAATCACCAGCGAATTGATCCGTCTATCAGGTGTATCTCCGCTTCGTCATTTGGAGATCGTCTTAACAAATATGGGCGACGCCTTAGGCGGCATCTCCAGAAATGAGGTTGGACGATGGGCAAACTCGCAAGTGGTCCGTTATCTATTAATCCACCTGCATTCATTAGGCTGCCTCAAAACAATTCGTTTTAACCTGAAAGATGAAATTGAAAGCATCGGAGAAGGCGAAAAACTAGAGGATGAAGCATTGGTGAATACCCTATCTGTTACCCCAAACATGGACCTCATTCACCAGTTGGATCGTTTGGAGCGCAGTCGTGTCAAATTTAGAGAGATTGAATTGCTGAACGGGAACAAACTCCTGTTGGATCGCCAGCTAACCTGGCATGATCCAAAGGAGGAAAAAGATTATAAGATCGGCCCTGATTTGCACATACAAACCCTTTCGATTGATATGACCTGGGCCGGTGAAATCAAGGGCGGGGCCGACCCAGCCGGAAGCGATGAACATTGGAAAACCGCTAAAACCGCGCTTCAGCGCATCCTGACTGCGGCTGAGAAGACCAATCGCATCCAACCCAAACTATCATTTTTGGCGACTATTTTGGTAGAGCGCGTAGCCCGTGAAGCCCAAGAGTGGATTGACGAGGGCAAATTAACCTCCGTCTATAACCTGACCCACCTCCACGAACACCCGGCCGAGCGCCAAAAATTTCTGGACGACCTGGCCCAATTCCTGGAATGCAGCCCCAATTCAGAGTGATATAATCATCTATCATACCCCTGGAATCAGCCTCCAAAAGCCCTATGTCTGACCAACCCACCCCTTCCCCCGAATACGCCCCCCTGTCTGCCGAGCAATTGACCGCGCTGAACGACGCCCAAAAGGACATCTTCGTGCAACTCGACCCGGCCGACCGGCAGTTCTTCGCCAAGAGCTTCTCGCCCATTTCGCTGGGCAAAGCCCTGGAACGCAAATGGCAGATCATCCAATCCCGGGCTGCCCTGGACGAACACGACCGACGCATCCGCCGCCAGTTCGTGGCCCTGGCCTCCGGCGAGACCGCCCCCGCCTCGCCCCAGTTGACCCCCGGCGATCTGGCCGCCGGCGCGGCCGGGGTAGCCGGGCTGGTGGGCATCGGCGCGCTGGCCCGCAAAGTGGCCCCCGAAGGCAAGGCGCAATGGCGCGGCGTGAAACCGCGCGACCTGGTGGACCCACTGGTGCAGGCTTTTGCCCGCCAGCCGCGCACCGACATCCGCTTCGACCCGCCCGATTCGGCCGGGGCCATCCACGGCCAGGTGCTGCTGCGCACCAGCGGCGGCCTGCTGCCGGGGCTGAACATCGTCCTCACCCCGCTGGAAGAGGCCCTGGAAGTGCAGGTCAGCAAAATCTCGTCCCAGGGAATGCTGCAAACCGTCAAAGAGAGCGGCGTGCGCCTGTTCGACTTGGTGCGCGACGCCCTGCGCCTGGGCCGCTCTGGCGACCCGGCCGACCTGGTGGACCTGGCCGGGCGGGTGATTACGCATGGCGCTGAAATCGCCCAGGCGGTGGACGACCTGGATCTGGAAGACAAAGCCTGGGCCGCTATCCAACTGGCCGCCGCCCCGCTGCAAACCGTCTACGACGAAAAGGCGCTCATCGCCAACGACCAGCGCCTGCGCCTGGAAATGGCCTGGGACGATTACCGCTCTTGCCCGCGCTGCCGGGTGGAGTTCGGCGCCGACGACACCGAATGCCGGGTGTGCGGCGCGGCCCGCCCTGCTATGCCCCCCCAGCGCGACCCGCGTACCCCGTAGAAGAACCGTTTTTTGGCTCTTCCGCTGCAGGCGGGGTTTGACCGATATTGGGGGTTTGCAGGTGGCTACGCCACCGATAGCTTCCCCTTTAACCGGGGTGGAGGCGACTGGCGAGCTTCGCCTGGCGAGCGAAGCTCGCCTGGAAAGAGGATTAATCGTGGATTTTGTCGCATGAAGTGCGGCAAAATCCACGTAACAACTCTTTTTGAAGGCGCTCGCAGAGCGCCAGGCCTGTTCCATGGTTTAATCGGGTGGTGCCACGCCACCCGCAAACCCCAAATATAGGAATTTTCCCGGCGAAGCCGGAAGAACCGTTTTTTTTCATGTGCAAACGGCGGGTGATGTCCATCACCCGCCGTTTGCACATGGGCGAAAAGGTTAAGCGTTTCAACGAATCGAAAAGTGACAAAATACACATGACGAAGCGGGGATTATCCACCATAATGGTAGCAATCATTATTGCAGGGAATGAAGCGATTCACGAAATGGAGATCGATGAATGCCTGAAACAACCGCTGAAACCGTAGCCAACCCGGCCCAAGCCGATGCAAATTCCACCGCCGCACGACCCAAACGCGGGCCGCGCGGCAAAGTCATCATCTACAACACCTGGTGCAAGGGCTGTCATATCTGCGTGGAGCTGTGCCCCACCGGCGTGCTGGCCCTCGACGCCGATGAACGGCCCTACCCGGCCAACCCCGAAAAATGCACCGCCTGCCACTGGTGCGATACACACTGCCCCGACCTGGCGATCATCGTCCGGCCGATTGAAGGTTAGGAGGCCGGCATGGCGATTAAATTGATGCAAGGCAACGAAGCCGTCAGCCTGGGCGCAGTGGCCGCCGGATG
>CAYQDU010000017.1:0-36183 GCA_964416275.1 uncultured Anaerolinea sp.
ATGTTAAGGTGCAGACCGATAACCTGAAATTCAAAGATAATTAGTTTACGATGTAATAAGCGACCGCCTGAAGTTTTTGCACCCAAACCGGAGGAGCCGGAACAATCTGCCTTTCAGCGTAAATCTGTGAAACGCCGGTAGTGGGATTAAATAGCTCAATAGTTTGCAAATTCTTGGAGGCAAGATCGCGTGTAAGTAAAACCGATTGGCCGTCAGGCAACCACTCTGCTAAAGACAAATTGTTTGGTGAAGCATATACCACCGATAAGTTTGAAAATCCAAAGTCGCCTAAAGAAATATCACTTGTTTCTGATGTCTCTGAAATTGCCTGACCATTAAATTTACAATAGGAAATAGGACGATTTTCAGACGTTAAATCCGGCGCTGGATAGGGAAGAGTTTCCAAACCATTGGTGTTAGGCCCCGGGTAAGATCGACTCGGATCGCTTGCGGCAATGGGTGCAGGATATGTTTCGCTCGGGCTTACTACTGCCGCTAGCGGTAGTTTGAGATTTTGTAAAATTGCGCTAAGCCCAACAACCAATATAATCAGCGCGATGATCTCTAATAATCCCGAAAAATGCCTTCTTTTCATTTGCTATGGTACTCCTTTCGACCGCTTTCGTTGAATACCCGGCAAATAGCGAATGCATTATAGCACACGTTCATTCCACCTCAGGAACGCGACCCGGCCTTACGGGCGTGGCCTTGTAGGCCACCACGATCATCCGTCGCGAGTCGATCCCCACCGGCGAACCGCCCCACCCGCCGTCATCGTCATACTCATTCCTCAACTCAAATCGCCAGCCGCATCAGGAAGGTATGGCCGCGCTCCATTTCGAGCAGGCCGCGCCATTCGCCGCGCAGGTCTTTCTGGCCCAGCCCGGTGTGCGAGGGGCAGGCGCAAGCCCGGCTGTGCGGGTCGGGGCAGGCCCGGATCGCCGCACTGACCGACTCAACGGCATCCGGGCTGACCCAATAGCCGATGTGCTTCCATGTCTCCGCGCCCTGGAAGCTGCCGCGCGCCTCGCTGTACACCGCCAGCCCGCGAAACGCGCAGGCCGAACAGCCGATCACCTGGAGCGAAATCTCCTCCGTCTGGCGGTCGGGCGACAGTTCAATTGAAAGCTGGATGTCCAGCGAGTCGCGCGTCTGGCACTGCGGGCATCGAAAAGGCATGGGCTATTCCTTCTCCAAATCAGCGGGTGACGATATTGACTATTTTACCCGGTATATAGATCACCCGCACGATCTGATCCGGCTCCAGATAGGGGCGCAGGCGGGGCGAGGCCAGCGCCGCCTGGCGCACGGCGGCTTCGTCGGCCTGCGGGTCGATCTCGATCACATCCCGCAGCCGGCCGTTGACCTGCACCGGGGCCTGGAAGACCTCTGCGCGCGCCAGGGCCGGGTTCCACGCCGGCCAGGATTGCTGGTGGATGCTGCCGCGATGCCCGGTGCGCCGCCATAGTTCATCGGCGATGTGCGGCGCGCCGGGGGCCAGCAGGCGCAGCAGGGTCTCCAACGCCTGGTGATAGGCGGCGGTGTGCCAGGCGGCAGAACGCCGCCGCTCATCCAGCAGGTTGACCAGCTCCATCAGGCTGGAGACCATCGTATTGAAGCGGAAGCCTTCGATGCGTTCGGTCACCTGGCGGATGGTCTGGTGCAGGGCGCGGGTCAGGGCCGGGTCTTCGCCGCTGGCGCTGGCGCTGCGCGTATACGTCTCGGCGTACAGGCTCCACACCCGGCTCAGGAAGCGCCGCGCCCCGTTGATGCCCTCCACGCTCCAGGCGATGTCCTGCTCGAAGGGGGCCATGAACATCTCGTAGATGCGCAGCGCGTCGGCCCCATACTGGGCCACCATGCTGTCGGGGGTGATGACGTTGCCGCGCGACTTCGACATGCGCACCCCATCCAGGCCCATCAACTGGCCCTGGTTCATCAGTTTTGCAAACGGCTCGCGGAAGGGCAGCAGCCCGGCGTCGGCCAGGGCTTTGACCCAGAAGCGAGCATACAGCAGGTGCAGCACGGCGTGTTCGGCCCCGCCCACGTATAGATCGACCGGCATCCAGTAGCGCATGGCGTCCGGCTCGAACGGGCCTTGATCGTAATGCGGGCTGGTGAAACGCAGGAAATACCACGCCGAGCAGGCAAAGCCGCCCATGGTGTCGGTTTCGCGCTGCGCCGGGCCGCCGCAGGTGGGGCAGGGGACGTTGACGAATTCCGGCAGCCGCGCCAGGGCCGAGCGCCCGCTGCCATCCGGCTGGAAGTTCTCCATCGGCGGCAGCCGCACCGGCAGGTCGCTCTCCGGCACAGGCACTTCGCCGCACGCCGGGCAGTGGATGATCGGAATGGGCGCGCCCCAGTAGCGCTGGCGGCTGATCAGCCAATCGCGCATGCGGTAGGTCACCTGCGGGCCGCCCAGGTCGCGCGCCTGCAGGTCGGCCGCCACGCGGCGGGCGGCCTCGGCGCTGTCCAGCCCGTCGTAGGCCCCAGAGTGAACCAGCCGGCCCGGCCCGCTGTAGGCTTCTGTCCAGACCGCGCCGTCCAGGTCGGCCTCGGTTGCGCCGGGCGGGGCGATCACCACCCGCACCGGCAGACCGGATTGGCGGGCAAAGGCGAAATCGCGCCCATCGTGGGCCGGAACGCCCATCACCGCCCCCGTGCCGTAGCCAGGCAGCACGTAATCGGCAATCCACACCGGCACAGGCTCCCCGTTGATAGGGTTGACCACATACCCGCCGGTGAACACGCCGGTCTTCGGGCGCGTCTCGACCATGCGCTCCACTTCGCTCTGGCGGGCGGCCTGGGCGGTGTAGGCTTCCACCGCCGGGCGCTGGGCGGGCGTGGTCAGGCCAGACGCCAGCGGATGCTCTGGGGCCAGGACGAAGAACGTCACCCCGCCCAGCGTGTCCGGGCGAGTGGTAAACACCGGAACCGGCTGGCCGTCGGCGGTGTGGAACACGATCCGGCAGCCCTCCGAGCGCCCGATCCAGTTGCGCTGCATGGCTTTGATCGACTCGGGCCAGTCCACCGTGTCCAGAGCGCTCGCCAGCTCGTCGGCGTAGGCGGTGATGCGGAAATACCAGGCCGGGATTTCGCGCTTATACACGCGGGTATGGCCGCGCCAGCACACCCCGCCGCTCACCTCGTGGCTGGATAGGGTGGTCTGGCAGTCTTCGCACCACCACTGCCAGTTGGTATCCCGGTAAGCCAGGCCGCGCCGGTATAGCAGCAGAAAGAAATACTGCGTCCAGCGGTAATATTCCGGGCGGGATGAGTCGATCTCGCGCGACCAGTCGTAGCTGGCCCCAATCAGGGTCATCTGGCGGCGGAAGTTGGCCGTGTTCTGGTCGGTAGTCTGGCGCGGATGGACGCCGTGCTTGACGGCGTACTGCTCGGCCGGCTCGCCGAAAGCGTCCCAACCCATCGGGTGCAGCACGTTGTAGCCCTGCATGCGTTTGTAGCGCGAGATCACGTCAGTCGGCACATAGTTGCGGCAGTGACCCACGTGCAGCCCCTCACCCGACGGGTAGGGGAAGAAATCCAGGCAGTAGAACTTGGGTTTGCCGCCGCCTTCGTGGGCAAGATGCAGACCACCCTGCTCCCAAAGCTGCTGCAGCCCAGCCTCGAATGTCTGGGGTTGATAGGTCGGCCAGTCTTGCTGCGACCGGGTAGAATGGTTCTTCATCTTGCGCCTCCTTTCGTAGACTTGGCGGCTAAAAACAAAAAACCCTCCATCCCAACAGGGACGGAGGGGACTCCGCGGTGCCACCCTGCTTGCCGGGGCAGCCGCTTCAGCCCAAAGGCTGGAAGCGGGCGCGCCGACCGCTCTGGCTCGCGCTAACGGGCGAAACCCGCCGCCGGCTAAACGCCCCAGGGGCCTTCACCGGCGAGGCCGGTCAGACAACGCAATTCGCTTCTGACAGCAGGCGAGTTCGGCCCTGGAAACACCGGTACTCTGCGGGTACCAGGCCGGGCTTCCACCTTGCTCTCCCGGCTCGCTGGCAGATGGCCTACTACTCCTGCATTAGCCTCTAATGATCTTGTGGCCGCAACCACGCTTTTATTATAACACGGATAAAAGGGGGAAAATAATTTGCGGTTCAGCGGACAACTACGCCCGCTGAACCGCAAATCATTTCTCAAATTGTGGACCCAGAGGGATTCGAACCCTCGGCCTTCTCAATGCCATTGAGACGCGCTCCCAACTGCGCTATGGGCCCTTGCTTCTCGATTGAGCGACGGGTATTTTACACTCGTTTGCGTTTCCCGTCAACACTATCTTTTCGTTCTCGCTCGATGGACCTGGTGGGAATCGAACCCACGGCCTCCTCAGTGCGATTGAGGCGCTCTCCCAACTGAGCCACAGGCCCTCAATCCCGCTCTAAACCCGTTCAGGATTTAAGCGTGTGGATTCTATCTCAGAGTGGATGGCCTGTCAAGGTGCGATAAAAAGCCACGCCGCGCCAGACTTCGTGATACACTCAGGAACATGAGTCCTCGCCCACCCTACAAACCGCCGCGCCCGTCCCGCTCGCAAATCCACGCCAGCACCTTTGGCGATTTCACCTGCGTTCACTGCGGTCGCCTGGTGATCGCCAACCCGCGCCTGGCAGGCGTGCAGAACCGCAACCACTGCCCCTCCTGCCTGTACTCGCGCCACCTGGATGCTTTCGAAGGCGGCGACCGCCTTTCGGCCTGCCTGGGGCCGATGGCCCCGATTGGCCTGACCCTCAAAAAGACCCACAAAAAATACGCTCGCCCCGGCCAGGGCGAGCTGATGTTGATCCACCAATGCGAAAGCTGCAGGCGGCTTTCGCTCAACCGCATCGCCGCAGACGACGATAGCGCCCAAATCGAAGCCGTCTTCGCCGCCTCCCAGGCGCTGGACTCGGCCGCGCTGGCCCGCCTGGCCGCCGCCGGAATCGACCTGCTCGGCCCGGCCGAGGCCGACCTGGTCAAAACCCAGCTCTACGGCCGCCAGGAATAGCAGAACCTAATTCTTCCGCAGGATATAGTAGTACATCCCCGGAAAGAGTGGGTTGCCGTACCAACCATTGACCCAACGCTGCTGATAGTGACGGGTGACCGTCTGGAACAGCAAGACCGCCGGGACCTGGTCGTAATAGAGCTGGTTGAACTCATGATAGATAGCGGCCCGGCTGGACGGGTCGGTTTCCTGCACCGCCCGGCTGATGATCTGCTGGAATTGGTTGGTCAGGTCGGAAGGCATAGTCTGCCAGCGGGCCAGGTTGCCGAGGGTGTAGGGGTAGACCCAGTTGTGCGGGTCATGGATGTCTTCTACCCAACCCACGGTGGTATACGGCAGGCGGTTTTCGACGTACAGCGCGCCATAGTCTGCCGGCTTGATCGCCTGGGCCTGCACCTGGAAGCGGCTGTCGAGGGCGGTGAACTCGGCGGCAAAGATTTTAGCAATGGCGGCCCGCGCGTCGCTGCCATCGTTATAAGGCAACCTCAGGCGGAACCCGGCCTCCCACACGCTGCGCCCATCGAACTGGGCCTGGCGCAGCTCTGCGGCGCAAGCCTGGGGGTTGTAAGCGTAATAGGGACTATTTGCGTCGTAGCCTACCATGCCCGCCAGCATTACATTCACCGCGCGAATCCCCTCGCCCTGCAAAATCTCGCTCAGGTAACGGTCATAGTTGAAGCAGTAGGCAAACGCCCGGCGCACATGGACGTTAGAAAAGAAATCCGGCGGGACTCCCGCGCCATCCAGCTTGCCGCTGCCAATCAGATCGTTGCCGCCCTGGGTGTTGATCCGCCAGTTGAAGGTAATGTCCTGCTCACGGGCCCCGGCCGCCACACCGTGGATGCGCTCCAGGGGCGCCTCGCCGGCGGCGGTGGGCTGGCAGACCTGGTCGCTGGCGTTGCAGTCCATCCCGGTCAGCGGATCCAGGGCCGGCCAATCGGCGTTCGATTCCGTCTCGATGGCGTCGGCCCGCCCATCTTTGAGCATCGCCGCCCGCTCCTGCAGATCAGGGACGTACAGGATGGTGACAGTCTGGATGCGGGCCGGGCCGCTTGGGCCGCCCTGCCAGGCCGGTTCGGTGCGCCAATAATTCAGGTTGGCCTTGAGGACGATCTCCTTGCCCGGCGTCCAGTGATCGAGCTGGTATGGGCCGGTTCCCATGGCCCCCGCGCCCAGGGCGGTCCGGTTCAATTCAGCTACCGAGCGGCCATAGAAATTCTGCCAGGCGCTGCAATTACCGTCCCATCCACCGTTGGCGATGCTCCAGGCTTTGGAGCGCACTGCGCTCCAGCCGTTCGCCAGGGTTGCCAGGAACGGGCCCCAGGGCTGGGCCAGGTGGAACGTCACGGTGCCGGCCTGCGGGTCGGCGCTGACAGCCGCCACCACCCGCTGGCAGGCGGCCTGCAGCTTGCCGGGGTCGGCCTGCTTGAGATCGGCCGGGTGATCCACCAGGGCCGGGTCGACCAGGGCGGCCACATCGTAGATGCCCACCCCCAGCAGCGGTTCGGTAAACAGCCATTGAGGAGAGACCGAGCCGCCCTGTAGAATGCCGCGCTGAAAGCTATAGGCAACATCCTCGACCGTCAGCGGTGTGCCGTCATGGAAACGCACGCCGGGGCGAATGTGGAAGGTGTAGATCTTGCCGTCGGACGAGATCAGCCCGTTCTGCTCGTCTGGCACCTCCAGAGCCAACTGCGGGATGAAGGCGGTCGGGTTTTCGCGGTTGTACCAGATCAGAGTGTCATACACATTATGGATCACGGTCATGCCGCTAGTCTCGTAATCGAGAGCCGGATCGAGGGTGTCGGGCAGACCCAGGCCAGCGTATACAAAGCTCGACGGGTCTTTCGACAGGAAGCGTGGATCGGGGGTGCTGGTAGGGGCCGGGGTGGCCGTAGCCGTAGGCGCAGCCGGGGTATCGCTGGCCGCCGCCAGAACGACCGGGGTGGTCTGGTCGCCGGTGGGGCTGGCTGAGGCTTCCAGCGCGGCCGGTGAGGCCCCCCTGGGCAGGGGGGCGCCAGAGCCGCCGTTCAGCACAGCCACCAGGCCGCCGCCTGCCCCCAGGCACAGCAGCAGCGCCAACACGACTGCCCCTCCGGCGCCCCACCACAACCAGGCCGGGCGTTTCGCCGGCGCAGCCGGGGCGGGCGCGCGCCGCACAGACGCATCTGCCGCGGGCGCCGCGCTGCGCGGCGCTCCACCTGCCGGACGGACGCTTCCGGCCGGCGCAGCCGGGATAGCCGCCGCGCCCAGCTTTGCCCCCGGCGATACCTGCACCGCCTCGGCCCGCCCCTGCAAGGCTGGCGCGCCCGGCTTCAGCCCCTCCAGAATGGCGGTTTTGAAATCGGCCACGCTCTGGAAGCGCCGGGACGGTTCCAGGGCCATGGCCCGCTCGATGGCCTGGCTGATGGCCGCGGGGACGGCCGGGTTCAGCGCCGAGGCGGAGGCCATCTGCCCACCGGCGGCGCGCTGCACGCTCTCCATCGGCTCCTGGCCGGTCAGCAGTTTATACAGGGTAGCGCCCAGGGCGTAAATATCGGAGCGAGCGTCGGTGCGGCCCATACCGTACTGCTCTGGCGGAGCATAGCCGGGGGTGACCGCCCGCGCTCCCAGGGTGGTCTTCAGCAGCGGGTCGTACATTTTCACCAGGCCGAAATCCACCAGCATCACCTTGCCTTCAGGGGTCAGGCGGATGTTGGCCGGCTTGATATCGCGGTGCAAGACCGATGGCTGGCGGGTGTGCAGATAGTCGAGGGCGTCGGCCACCTGGCCGATCCAATCCACCGCCCGCGCCGCCGATACGCTGCCTTCGCGGCGCAGCAGGCTGGCTAAATCTTCGCCGTCCACGAAGTCCATCACCAGGTATTGGCCCTGGCCGGGAATCGAGAAATGATCTGTCACCCGCGGCAGATTGGGGTGCGATAAGTTGGCCAGCACCGTAGCCTCGCGTAAAAACTGGCGCTGGGCATCGTCGGAAGCATCCAGGTTTTCTTTTACCGCACAGCGGCGGCTCAGGTTGCTATCCCAGGCTTTGTAGACCGCCCCAAACCCGCCCCGGCCCAGTTCTTTTTCGATCCGATACCGCTCTGATAGGACGGGGTGGCCTTCGGCCGGCGCGCCGCCGGTGGGGTGAGTGGTTGGGTCGGCTGATGAAGGAAACTGGCTTGGGGGTTGAGCGGCCTGAGACGAGGGCGGCGTTTCGGCGGCCGGCGGTGAGGAATTCCCCGTAAGAGCGCCCGCCAGAGGCGCGCCGCACTCAGAACAATAGCGAGCGCTGCCCCGGTTAGGAGCCTTACATTGAGGGCATAGGATTTCGGACATCCGTCCTCCAAGACACAAGTTTAATTCAGGGAGAAGCTGATGCCGCGTTCCTGGGAGCGGTCTGGGCTGCCAGAAGCGTCGCTATGAGCGAGCATCGCTTTTAGAAGGGCCAGTTCACGGGCGTAAATCATCTGCATCTCGGCCAGCAGAGCGCCCGGATCATCTTGCTCTAAGAGAGCCTGTTTTTGGCTGGAGGCAATTTGCAGCATTCCGGCCGCGGCGTAGGCCAGCTCTACCGGGTGCTGAGGAAATTCATGCAGCGCAAAGGTTTCGCCGCGGATCGCCATACCATCCTGCGCGCCGTTCATGCTGAGCAAGAGTTGGATATAGCGTTCAACCTGGCGGCGCAGCCGTTCGCCATCCTGGGCCAGAGATGGAAAGACGCGCATCGGCAGGGGGGTCAGCTCCACCTGGCCCACCAGGTACGGCTCAGAAACCCGGTCCAGGCTATAGACGCGGAAGCGTTCCTGGCCCACGGCGGCCAGGTTCATCCGCCCCTGCTCCAGGCGCTGAACGTGCAGCAGTTGAGCGGTGCAGCCCACCGGGTACGGCTCGGCTAAATCGCCCAGGGCTTCCTGGCCGCGGCGGATCAGCACAACGCCAAACGGGCGGCGCTCCTGAATGCAGCGGTTAAGCATACGCTTATAACGCTCTTCAAAGATGTGCAGGTGGAGCGGCATACCCGGAAATAAGACCGTATGAAGCGGGAATAACGGTAATTCAAACATGGTCACGCACACGATGCAGCCCGAAAGGCTGCTCTCCCAGTGAACAGTTAATTCGTGGCAGCTCAACCAGCGTGCATGCCGCCCTGCGTCTTGGGTCGAAACCCGCGGCTAGACCCTTAAGCCAACCACTTGCAGCCTGCTTCAGCAGGCTTGAAACGCAGTCCGGGGCCGAGGCGGCGCATGGCTGAACGAATACGTTAATTCTAACACAAACTGGAAGCTGCACACCTTTGCCGATCTTTAGTACAATGGAGCTTCGGAGGAATAACCCATGAACCCCAAAATGCCTGATTACGGCGCTCGGCATGCGCATCTGTACCGCGCTTTGGCCTCGACCGAACTGGACGGTTTGCTGCTTAACCCCGGCCCCACGCTGAATTACCTGACCGGGCTGAACTTTCACCTGATGGAGCGCCCGGTGGCGGCGCTGTTTACGCCCGGCAAAGCCCCGATCATTGTCCTGCCAGAACTGGAAACCGGCAAGCTCAACGGCCTGCCCTTTGCGGTGGAAGCCTTTGCCTATGGCGAAGACCCGGCCAGCTGGCCGGAGACCTTCACCCGGGCCGCCCGCACAGCCGGGCTGCACCTGCCGCGGGCTGTGGAGCGCCAGGCCGGCGGGCCGCGCCTGGGCGTCGAGCCAATTCGCATGCGCGTTTTAGAGCTGCGCTATATGGAGCAGGCCGCCCCCGAAGCCAGCTTCGTCTCGGCCGAGGAGAGCCTGACGGCCCTGCGGATCTGCAAAGACGAAAGCGAAGCCCAGGCCATGCGCCAGGCGGTGCGCATTGCTCAGCAGGCCCTCCAGGCCACCCTGCCGATCATCAAACCCGGCCTGACCGAACGCCAGATCGCCTCTGAGCTGACCTTCAACCTGCTGCGGGCCGGGTCGGATTCCGAGTTCCCCTTTGCGCCCATCGTCTCCGGCGGGCCGAACAGCGCCAACCCGCACGCCTCGCCCAGTGACCGGGCGCTCCAGACCGGCGACTTGCTGGTGATCGACTGGGGCGCGATCTATAACGGCTATATCTCCGACCTGACCCGCACCTTTGCCATCGGCCCGGTGGATGAGGAATACCGGCGCATTGCCCGGATCGTGCAGGAGGCCAACACCGCCGGGCGGATGGCCGGGCGACCTGGCGTACCAGCCGAGGCGGTCGACCAGGCGGCGCGGGCGGTAATCGAGAAAGCCGGGTATGGAGCGGCCTTCTTCCACCGCACCGGGCATGGCATCGGTATGGAGGGTCACGAGCCGCCCTACATGCGGGCCGGGAACACCCAGATCCTCCAGCCTGGTATGGCCTACACCGTCGAGCCGGGCATCTACCTGGTGGGACGCAACGGCGTGCGCATCGAAGACGATATGCTGGTGACGGAAGACGGGGTCGAGACCCTCAGCGATCTGCCCCGTGAGCTGATTATGCTGCCGGCGTAGCGCCAGCAAAGCCGGAAAGAAATTGCGGGGCTTCCGCCGAAGGCGGGGTTGATCTATATTTTGGTGGGTGTGGGTGGCGGGTCGCTCCCCACTCAACCGTGCTGAAGGTGACTGGCGAGCTTCGCCTGGCGAGCGAAGCTCGCCAGGAAAGAGGATGAATCGTGGATTTTGTCGCACTTCGTGCGACAAAATCCACGGAACAACTCTTTTTGAAGGCGCTCGCAGAGCGCCATGCCTGTTCCACGGTTTAATGGGGTGGTACCAAAAGTTTCCGCCTGCGGCGGAAAAGCCAAATTTTCATTGAGGAACTATAGCGATGAGCATGATGTTATTGCTGGTTGGAGTGATTGGGGGGTTGTTGGTGATGGGGGTCGTGATTATGGTCGTCGTCGTGTGGGCGCAGAACCGGCAGATTGGCGAAGAGATCGACCGCAACCCAACCTCGCCTCGCCCGGTCGGGCTGGAGCGCGCCCCCGCCGCCCTGGAAGAGCAGGTTTCCAGCCTGGCGCGAGCCGGGAATAAGATCGAGGCGATCAAACGCTACCGGGAGGCCACCGGCGTGGGCCTGAAAGAGGCCAAAGATGCGGTAGAGGCCCTGGCGCGCGGCGAGCCGCTGATGGCCGCGGCCCAGCCTGCGTGGAGCGCGCCGGCCGCACCAACCGACCTGGAGGCCGAAATCCGGGCGCTGACGCTGGAAGGAAACAAGCTGGCGGCCATCGCCCGCTACCGGGCCGCCACCGGCCTCAGCCTGCTGGAGGCCAAGAACGCGGTCGAAGCGCTGGAACACGGCCAGGCGCTGCCCCTGCCAAAAGCGGCCCAACCGGGCGAACTGCCTCCCATCGTCACAAACGTTCTGGAAGAACAGATCGCCCATCTGCTGCGCCAGGGTCGTAAGCTGGACGCCATCAAAATTTACCGGGCGGCCACAAACGAAGGGCTGGCCGAAGCCAAAGAGGCCGTCGAGGCCATCGAACGCAAACTGTTAGGGTAAGGGTGTGAACCGCAATCTGATCTTGACTTCCCTCTCTCTGATGACCTGGGGGGTGGGCGAAGGTATGTTTTATTACTTCCAGCCGGTTTACCTGGAGCAGTTGGGAGCTAACTCGCTCAAGATTGGGGCGATCCTGGGGCTGGTGGGCGTGGCGATGACGCTGGCCTACCTGCCTGCCGGATATCTCTCCGACCGGGTCGGCCGCCGGCCGCTGCTGCGCCTGGCCTGGGTGCTGGGCGCTCTCTCTACCGGGCTGATGGCGGTCAGCCCGCGCCTCGAGATCGTCGTCATTGGCATGCTGATCTACGGCATGACCGCCTTCGTGACCGTGCCGCTCAACAGCTACATCACTGCGGCGCGGGGCAGGTTGAGCGTGGGGCGAGCGCTGACCCTGGTGTCGGCCTCATTCAACCTGGGCGCTTTCCTGGGGCCGCTGCTGGGCGGCTGGGTTGGGAAAACCTACGGTCTGCGGGCCAGCTTTCAAATTGCGGCGGTCATTTTTATCGTCTCGACCGGCCTGATCTTCCTGATCCAGTCTCAGCCGGTGGAGGCGCCGGCTGGTCAGGATCAGCGCCGTGACCTGCGCGGCCTGTTGAGCGGGCCGTTCCCAGCTTTCCTGGGCCTGGTCTTTCTGGCCGTGTTTGGCATGTATCTACAAATGCCCCTGGCCCAAAACTTCCTGCTTAACCAGCGCGGCTTAAACCTGACCCAGATCGGCCAGATGATTTCGGCCCGCTACCTGGGGATTGTGCTGCTCAACCTGACCCTGGGGCATCTCAACCCGCGGGCCGGCTTCTTGCTGGCCCAGGTGAGCTGCGCCATGTCGAGCCTGCTGCTGTGGCGCGGGCAGAGCTATCCGGTCTACCTGGGGGCTTATGGGCTGATGGGAGGCTACAACACCGGGCGCAGCCTGCTTACCGCCCAGGTGCGCAGCCTGGCGCACGCCTCGCAGATGGGGCTGGCGTATGGGCTGCTGGAAACGGTCAACGCCCTGATCCTGGTGCTGGCCCCGCCGCTGGCCGGCTGGCTCTACGCCATCCAGCCCGGGCTGATCTTCCCCACCAGCCTGGCCCTGATCGGCCTGGGGCTGGCGGCCAATCTATTCTTTTCGCCGCTGCGGCGGCAAAGCCGGCTGGTATTCGAAGAAAACGACCCCACCAAGGAGCAAAAAGAATGGACGCAATCTTGAATTTCGGCGTTGCTGTCGTCCTGTTCATCCAAAGTCTGGGAAGCTGGCTGCTGGAGCCGATGAAGCTGTTTTCGTTGATGGGCAATGAGCAGTTCTACCTGTTCGTGGCCCCGATCCTGGTATGGTGCCTCGACCCGGTCTTGGGGCTGCGGGCCGGGCTGGCCCTGATGATCAGTGGGGTGTTCAACTACATCGTCAAGATGACCCTGACAAGCCCGCGCCCCTACTGGTACGACGCCCGCGTCCAGCCCCTGAGCAGCGAA
The DNA here is from genome assembly GCA_964416275.1 of uncultured Anaerolinea sp. Taxonomy (GTDB): domain Bacteria; phylum Chloroflexota; class Anaerolineae; order Anaerolineales; family UBA4823; genus RBG-16-57-11. The sequence goes on from CAYQDU010000017.1 coordinate 12,912, forward strand.
ACGACCTTTGGCATCCCCTCCGGCCACGCCGAACACGCCGTGGTGGTGTGGGGGACGCTGGCCGCCGGGACGCGCCGGCGCTGGGTGTGGGCGGTGGCCGGGGTCCTGATCTTCCTGATCGGCTTTTCGCGCCTGTACCTGGGGATGCACTTCCCGCACGATGTGTTGGGCGGCTGGCTGTTGGGTGGGCTAAGCCTGTGGGCCATCCTGCATTTCGAGCGCCCGGCGCTGAATTGGCTGCAACGCTATAAGCCCCTGGAGCAGATCGTGGTAGTCTTTGGGTTCTCGCTGGCGGGGATCCTGGCCGGGGCGCTGGTGCGCCTGGCCCTGGGGAGCTGGGTGATGCCGGCAAACTGGGCGGCGCTGGCCGCCCGTCAACCCGGCGGCGAAGCGGTGGCCCCGCTGGCCCTTTCGGGGCTGGTGTCCAACGCGGCGGCTTTCTTCGGGCTGGCCGCTGGGGCAATCTTGCTGCACATGAACGGCTGGTACAGCGCCCGCGGCTCGCTGGGCCAGATGATCGTGCGCTTCGTCATTGGCATCCTCGGCACATTTGCCATCTGGAAAGGGCTGGACGTACTGTTCCCAGACGGCGAGACCCTGCTGCCGTTCCTGCTGCGCTACATCCGCTATGCCCTGGTGGGCCTATGGGTGATGTATCTGGCCCCCACCCTGTTCATCCGCCTCAAACTGGCTCAACCCGCAGCTTGATTTTACGGTTCTCCTGGCTGCACCGGGGAAGAGGTATTATCTTGGGGAAGAAGAGCCAATTTTAGGGGATCAAAAACGGGCGCATGTGCGCCCGTTTTTGATCCCCTAAAACGATACTGCCGGCCAGGCCGGAAGAACCGCTATTCTTCTTTCTGCGCGGCCAGCTCTTTCTGGCGGGCGGCGATGATCTCGTTGGCGATGTGGGTCGGGACGACCTCGTAGTGGTCAAACTCCATGGAGAACACGCCCCGGCCGCCGGTCATCGAGCGCAGGTCGGTGGTGTAGCGCTGCACTTCGGCCAGCGGCACGCTGGCGGTAATGACGGAACGGCCCTTCTCGGTGTCCATGCCCTGGACGCGCGCCCGGCGGGTGTTCAGGTCGCCCAGGATGTCGCCCATGTTGGCTTCGGGAACCACGATCCGAATGTTATAGATCGGCTCCAGCAGCATGGGGGCCGAGTCGCGCACGGCCAGCTTGAAGCATTCGCGGGCCGCGATTTCAAAGGCCACCGGCTTCGAGTCGACCGGGTGTTCCTTGCCATCATAGATCGACACCTTGACATTGCTCAGCGGGAAGCCGGCCACCGCGCCTTCTTTCATCACGCCCAGGATACCTTTTTTGATGGCCGGCTCGTACGACTGCGACACCGCGCCACCGAACACATCCCAGGTCATGTCAAACTCGGCGTCGGCCAGCGGCTCGATGCGCATGGCGACTTCGCCAAACTGGCCCGAACCGCCGGTCTGCTTCTTGTGGCGGTAGGAGGCCTGGCCGTTCTTGGTGATCGACTCACGATATGGGACGCGCGGCTCTTGGGTCAGCAGGCCGGTCTGGAACTTGGCCTCGGCTTTGCGCACGGCCACGTCGATGTGCTGATCGCCCATGCCCTGCAGGACGGTCTGGTTGGTGGCCTGTTCGTTGAACCACGACAGGGTGGGGTCTTCTTCGGCCAGGCGGGTGAGGGTGGCGCTGATCTTGGCCGCATCGGCCTGGGTCTTGGGCTGGATGGCAACCCGGAACAGGGCATGCGGGTAGGTGGGGGCGGGCAGAGTCAGCGGGTGGCCCTTATCGCACATCGTATCGCCGGTGACCGTGGCGCTAAGCTTGGAGACGGTGGCAATATCGCCGGCGTGCACCACCTTGACGCCCAACTGCTCTTTGCCGCGCAGCAGGTGCAGCGTGCCGATGCGCTCTTCTACACCGCGCTCCTGATTCCACACCCGGCTATCGGAGGCCATCGTACCGGAATAGATCCGGAAATAGGTAATCTTGCCCACGAACGGGTCGGCGGTGGTTTTCCAGACATAAGCCGCCAGGGGGCCGCTGTCGGTAGGGGTGAGGGTTTCCTCGCCGCCCTTACCCTGGGCCACAACCGGGGGCACCTGGGCCGGGGAGGGCATAATGTCCACCAGGGCATCCAGCAGGCGGGCCAGGCCAAGCTCGGCCGAACCAGCGGCTACAAAGACCGGGGCGAAAGCGCAGGCCCGCACGGCTTCAATCAGGCCGCGCACGATCTCATCGGCGCTCAGTTCTTCGCCTTCCAGGTATTTCTCCAGCAGGGTGTCTTCACCCTCGGCCGCGGCCTCGATCAGCTCCATGCGGGCCGCCTCGGCCGCCTCCTGGAACGCCGCCGGGATGTCTTTGACGGTCTTGCCGTCGCCTTCGTAGGCTTTCATGGTCAGCAGGTCGATCACACCCTTGAAATCAGCCTTCTCGCCCAGTGGAAGCTGCACCGGGATCAGGCGCATATCGCTGATTTCGCGCATCGTGTCGAGGGCCTTGTTGAAATTGGCGTTGTCGCGGTTCATCTTATTGACGACCACGAAGCGGGGCAGGTGGAACTCGTTGAGGTAGTTCCAGGCGATCTCAGTGCCAACTTCGGCTCCAGAAACGGCGTCGATCAGCACCATCGCGCCATCGGCCACCCGCAGCGAGGAAATAACCTCGCCCACGAAGTCGGTATAACCGGGGGTATCGAGCAGATTGATCTTGCAATCGCGGTATTCGACGGGCAAGACGGAGGTCGAAAGCGACAGGCGGCGCCGGATTTCTTCATCTTCAAAGTCGGAAACGGTCGAGCCATCTTCGATTTTACCCAGGCGGGTGGTGGCCCCGGTAAAATGAAGGAAAGCCTCGCCCAGCATGGTCTTGCCAGCGCCGCTATGCGAAACCATGGCGATATTGCGAATATTCTCAGTCGTATATTCTTTCATCAGATAACCTTCCTGTATTGATTATGATTACTGGCAGTCCGCTTGCCGACTTTAGATTTTAAGGCATGTTGATGGAATTGTCAAAGTCAAAACAGCGATTCTGACGATTCAATGTAAAATTCCTTCTCAGATGAAACGTTGGATTCTTTACACCCTGGCGTACCTGCGCCGCCCACCCTGGGATACGGACATCACCCCGCCAGAACTGGTCGCGTTCGTGCAATCCACGCCGCCGGGCCAGGCCCTGGACCTGGGCTGTGGAACCGGCACGAACAGCCTGTATCTGGCCCGCCACGGCTGGCAGGTGGTGGGCGTCGATTTCGTCCCCAGGGCCATCCGCAAGGCCCAACACAAGGCCCGCCAGGCCGGGCTGACGGTCGATTTCCGGGTGGGCGATGTAACTCGCCTGGACAACCTGCCTGGCCCATTCAACTTGATCGTAGACATCGGCTGCCTGCACTCGCTGCCCATCGCCGGCCAGGCCGCCTACCGGGCCAACTTGCAGCGCTGGCTGCCGCCCAACGGGACCTTTCTGCTGTATGCCTTTACCCCACCGGAAGAAACAGCCAGGCGCGGGATAGCCGGGCTGCTGCCTGCCCAGGTCGCCGCGCTGGAAGCCGATCTGCACCTGGCGCAGCGGCGCAACGGCACCGAGCGCGGCCGGGCCTCGGCCTGGTTTATTTTTCGCCCCCGGATGGCGCAATGAAAGTATTGTTTCTATTTATAGACGGGGTAGGGCTGGGGACGGCCGACCCGCAGGCGAACCCATTCGCCCTGGCCGAACTGCCTGCTCTACATGGCCTGCTGGAAGGCCGCCGTCTGCTGGCCGCCTCTGCCCCGCTGGACGGCCAGCGCGCCAGCCTGCGCGCCATCGACGCGGCCCTGGGCGTGAACGGGCTGCCGCAATCGGCCACCGGGCAGGCCAGCCTGCTCACCGGGCGCAACATCCCGGCCTTTCTGGGGTATCACTATGGCCCCAAGCCTAACCCGCCGGTGGCCGAAGCTCTCTCGAATGGCACGCTGTTCAGCCGGGTGCTCCAGGCCGGAAAAAGCGCCGCCTTCCTGAACGCCTTTCCGCCCGGCTACTTTCAGGCGATTGAATCGGGCCGGCGCATGTACGCCGCCTTTGCGTTGGCAGCCGAGCGCGCCGGCGTGCGACTGCGCAATCTGGACGACCTGGCCGCCGGGCAGGCCATCTCGGCCGACCTGAGCGGGGCCGGGCTGCGCCAGCGCCTGGGGCTGAGCAATCTGCCCGTGATCGAGCCGGTCGAGGCCGGGCGGCGGTTGGCCCGCCTGGGCCTGGCCCACGATTTTTCGCTATTCGAATACTGGTTGAGCGACTATGCCGGGCATGGGCAAGATATGGAGGCGGCCATCTCGCTGCTGCGCACCTTCGACCAGGCGCTGGCCGGGCTGTTGGAAACCTGGAACGACCAACGCGGGCTGATCGTGCTGACCTCAGACCACGGCAACCTGGAAGACCTGTCCACCCGCCGCCACACCCTTAGCCGCGTGCCAGCCCTGGTGGTTGGGCCGGTCGAGGCCCGCCGCCGCTTTTTGAGCGGCCTGCACGACTTGACCGGCGTGGCCCCTGCTATTCTGCGCGCATTGGAAACATGAAAATACTCTCCAGGCTGATTGGGGGTCTGCGGATGGCGCAGCCATCCGCAGACCCCCAATCAGCTTCTGAGGTACTATTTTTGAGAAAATCTCCACCTTCGCCGGGAGAGCGATACCACCCCCATTAAACCGCGGAACAGGTATGGCGCTCTGCGAGCGCTTTCAAGAAGCGATGTACCGTGGATTTTGTCGCCCGAAGTGCGACAAAATCCACAGTTAATCCTCTTTCCTGGCGAGCTTCGCTCACCAGCCACCCCCACCACGGTTGAGCGGAGAGCTACCGGGAGAGCCGCATTTTTTACATTTTTGATTGGAGGGGAAGAAGGGTCTGATGTCCATCGTCGTCCAAGCGTGCAGTCAAAATATGCTGCGGGAATACGACCGCATTCCCAGCCGGTTCGAGGTACGCAGCATCCTCAAAGCCGAGCCGGTAGATGGCGGGCTGGGCGGCATTGCCCTGCGCGAAGAACCGCTGCCCGAACCCTATTTCAAAGACTACGACTCTTCCGAAGATGGCCCCCCAAGCGCCTGGATTTCCCAATTTCCACTGGCAAAGTGGGGCTTTCTGCTGGCCTGGGACGCCTCCCGCCCGGCGGGTCATCCCCCGGTTGGCGGGACTATGATCGTCTACGCCGCCGCCGGGGTCGATATGCTGGAAGGGCGCGCCGACCTGGCCGTGCTGTGGGACATCCGGGTGCAGCCCAACTACCGCGGCCAGGGCATCGGCGCGACTCTGCTGAAGCGCTCGGCCGACTGGGCCCGCCAGCGCGGCTGCCGCCGCCTGAAGATCGAAACCCAGAATATTAATGTAGCTGCCTGCCGCTTCTACGCCAGCCAGGGCTGCGAACTGGGCATGATCCACCGGTTTGGCTACGCCGGCGTGCCGCGCGTGGCCCACGAAGTCATGCTTGTCTGGTATCTGCCGCTGTGAGAAATTCCGGTTCTTCCGGTCTCGCCAGGGAAAAAGATTTCCCGCCTGCGGCGGAAGCCGCCCTTTTCTCTATTTGGGGTTTGGTGGGCGGCGAGGCCGCCCACCAAACCCCAAATAGAGATTTTAAGGTATACTTCCGTGCGGTATGAATACGGATCATATTCGCAATTTTTGTATTATCGCCCACATCGATCACGGCAAATCGACTCTGGCCGACCGGCTGCTGCAGCTCACCGGCACGATCTCGGAACGCGAGATGACCGAACAGGTGCTGGACAGCATGGACCTGGAACGCGAAAAGGGCGTGACCATCAAGGCTTCGGCGGTGCGGATGAGCTACACCGCCCAAAACGGCCAGGCCTACGAACTGAACCTGATCGACACGCCGGGGCATGTGGATTTTGGCTACGAAGTGAGCCGGGCGCTCAACGCCTGCGAAGGCGCGCTGCTGGTGGTGGACGCCACCCAGGGCATCGAGGCCCAAACCCTGGCGAACCTGTACCTGGCGCTGGAAGCCGACCTGGAAGTCATCCCGGTTATCAATAAGATCGACCTGATCTCCGCCCGGCCCGACGAAGTGGCCGAAGAAATCAGCAACCTGATCGGCACGCCGCCGGATGAAATTCCGCGCATCTCAGCCAAAGAAGGCACCAACATCGAGCAGGTGTTGGAAGCCATCGTGCGCCAGGTGCCGCCGCCGATGGGCGACCCCGAAAAACCCCTGCAGGCCCTGATCTTCGACTCGCACTACGATCCCTACAAGGGCGTGGTGGCCTACGTGCGGGTGATGGACGGCGAGATCTGCCCAACCGACAGCCTGCTGATGATGGCCAGCGGGGTCAGCGTCAAGCCGGTCGAGATCGGCATCTTTGCGCCCTCGATGGCCGTGACCAGGCAGCTGACCGCCGGGGAAGTGGGCTACGTCGCCACCGGGCTGAAGACGGTGCGCGAGTGCCGGGTAGGCGATACCATCACCCTTACTGCCCGCCCGGCCGAAGCGCCCCTGCCCGGCTACCGCAAGGTCAAGCCGATGGTCTACGCCGGGGTCTACCCCTCCGAAGCGGAAGATTACACCAACCTGCGCGACGCCCTGGAAAAGCTGCAGCTCAACGACGCCTCGCTGGTCTTTGAGCCAGAAACCTCGCAGGCCCTGGGCTTCGGCTTTCGCTGCGGCTTCCTGGGCATGTTCCACATGGAAATCGTGCAAGAGCGGTTAGAGCGCGAGTACGATCTGGACGTGGTGTTTACCTCGCCCTCGGTGGAATATGAAGTGGTGATGCGCAACACGCTTGAAGTGCTCGTGATCGACAAGCCGGCCGAGCTGCCCGACGAGGCCGATATTCAAGAAGTGCGCGAGCCGTGGATGAAGATCCAGATCTTCACCCCCACCGAGTTCTACGGCGTGGTGATGGATATGACCACCCAGCGGCGTGGGATCTTCACCGAGCAGGAATACCCCGCCCCTAACCGGGTGCAGCTGCACTTCGACATCCCGCTCTCGGAATTGATCGTCGATTTCTTCGACCAGCTCAAGTCGAAGACGCGCGGCTACGCTTCGCTGGATTACCAGTTCTTTGAATATCGGCCCGACGACCTGGTGAAACTGGAGATCCTGGTCAACAACGAGCCGGTAGACGCCCTGGCGACCATCGTCCACCGCAACGACGCCTACCACCGCGGCCAGGCGGTGATCTCCAAGCTGAAAGATATCATCCCACGCCAGTTGTTCGACGTGCCGATCCAGGCTTACGCTTCCGGGCGGGTGATCTCGCGCGCCAACGTCAAGGCTACCCGCAAAGACGTGCTGGCCAAGTGCTACGGCGGCGACATAACCCGCAAGAAAAAGCTGCTGGAAAAGCAGAAACGGGGCAAGAAGCGCATGAAGATGATCGGCTACGTAGAAATCCCGCAAGAAGCCTTTCTGGCGGTGCTGCGCATCAACGAGGACTAGCCCAAAGATGAGACAGGCCCCCCAAGATTGGCGAAAACTCCTGCCAGGGCTCATCGTCAGCCTTATCGCGCTGGCGGTGATTTTTTATCTGGTCGATTTCCGCGCCCTGTGGAAGGCGCTCCAGCAGGCCGATTATCGCTTTGTGCTGCTGCTGCTGGCAGCTACACTGATCTGGCTGCTGGTGCGAGCAGTGGTCTGGCGCACCCTGCTGCGCGAGCAAGCCGATTATTGGCCCACTTTCCTGACCCTGAATGAGGGTTATCTGCTCAACAACGTGCTGCCTTTCCGCCTGGGCGAAGTGGGCCGGGCCTTCCTGCTCAGCCGCAAAACCGCCAACCTGGGCTTCATGACCGTGCTTTCTTCCATCGTGATCGAGCGCATTCTGGATGTGGGCATGGCAGCCGGGCTGCTGCTGGCCTCGCTGCCGTTCGTCATCGGCGGCAGTTTCGCCCGCTCGGCGGCTTTTGGGGCGGCCGGGCTGGTGGGGCTGGGGATCCTGGTCTTATACCTGATCGCCCGCAACCGGGATTGGACCGAACGCCAGTTCGACCGGCTGGCAGCGCGCCTGCCGGCGCTGCAGCGGGTGGGCGGGCAGCAGCTTCACGGCCTGCTGGCCGGCCTGAGCGTGCTGACCGACGGGCGGCGCTTCCTGAAAGCCGTGCTGCTCATCAGCCTGAACTGGATGATTGCTGTAGCTCAGTTCTATGTCTTGCTGCGGGCCTTCTTCCCGCAGGCCCAACTGCTGTGGGCCACCTTTACCCTGGGCGTGATGGCCCTGGGGGTAGCCCTGCCTTCCTCGCCAGGGTCGATTGGCGTGCTGGAGGCCACAGTCATGGGCGCGCTGGCCGCCTTTGTAAACGACCCGTCTACCGCCCTGGCGGCCGCCCTCACCGCCCACCTGAGCAACTATCTGATCACCGGGCTGCTTGGCGTCTACGCCCTGGGCCGGGATGGTCTTTCGCTGTCTGGGGTCTATCGCGATGTGCGCCAGATTCCGCCCTCCGACCCTGCTCCCTGACCCGGCCTTATGCGCGTTCTGATCGCTTTGACCTATTACCGCCCGCACTACTCGGGGCTGACCATCTACGCCGAGCGGCTGGCGCGAGCTTTGGCCGGGCGCGGGCATACGGTCACGATCCTGACCTCGCGCTTCGACTCAGCTCTCAAGGCGCACGAATTCCGCGATGGGGTGGAAGTGATCCGCCCGTGGGTGTGGTTTCGCCTGAGCAAAGGCGTGATTATGCCCGCCATGCCGCGCTGGGCCTGGAAGCTGGTTCGCCAGGCCGAGGTGGTGAACCTGCACGTGCCGCAGATGGACGCCGCCCCGATTGCCCTCCTCAGCCGCGTGCTGGGCAAGCCGGTGGTGATGACCTATCACTGCGACCTGCGCCTGCCCTCCGGGCCAATCAACGCCCTGGCAAACTGGGGGTCCGACCTGGCGAACCACGTCACGGCCCGCGCCGCCCAGGTGATCGTCCACAACAGCCGCGATTACGCTGAAAACTCGGCCTTTCTGCGCCGCTACCTGGGCAAAGTCCAGGCGGTCTATCCGCCGGTAGAGCTGGTCCCGGTCACGGAAGCAGACCGGGCCGCCTTCCGCCAGAAGTACGACCTGCGGCCCGGCCAGCGCATTATCGGCATGGCCGCCCGCCTGGCGACCGAGAAGGGCGTCGAATATCTGACCCAGGCCCTGCCGCTGATCCTGGAGCGCTATCCCCAGGCGCGTGTATTGCACGTGGGGCCGTATCAGAACGTGATCGGCGAGGAGAAATATGGTCAGCGCGTGATGCAGCAGATCGAGCCGCTGCGCCAGCATTGGACCTGGCTGGGGGCCGTGCCGCCGGTGGAAATGAGCGCCTTCTTTCGCGAATGCGAGCTGCTGGCCGTTCCCAGCCTGAACAGCACCGAGTCCTACGGGCTGGTGCAAGTGGAAGCCATGATGTGCAACACCCCGGTGGTCGTTTCCGACCTGCCGGGGGTGCGCGTTCCGGTGCAGCAGACCGGCATGGGCGAGGTCGTTCCCCCCGCCGATGCGGCGGCGCTGGCCCAGGCCATCAACCGCATCCTGGCCGACCCGCCCGCCTACCAGGGCAAAGCCAACCGGCTGGTGGAACAATCTACCCCCACCGCGGTGGCGGAAACCTACGAGGCCATTTTTGCCGGGCTGGTCCAAGGCGCCGCGTCGGCCATAGACCGGCTTTGATGCCTTGATCTCAGGCGCGGTCGACTTTAGCGCCGGGATTGCGGGTATAATCAAAGATTTGAACCGAGGAAACCGTCTCATGCCAGTCGAAACCGCCGCCCCCGAACGCGATTACCTGTGGCTCAATCTGCGCGAGCTGCCCTATTTCCGCGGCCTGCTGCGGGCGGTGGAGGGGCGCTATTACCGCCAGTTCGACCTGCCCTCGCCCACTCTGGACGTGGGCTGCGGCGACGGGCAGTTCGTCACCACCGCCTTCGAGCGCCGCATCGACGTGGGCATCGACCCAGCCTACCCGTCCTTGAAAGAAGCCCAGGAGCGCCGCGGCTATCACGGCCTGGTGCAATCCTATGGCGACCGGCTGCCCTTCCCCGACGCCCATTTCGCCAGCGCCTTCAGCAATTCAGTCCTTGAGCATATCCCCGGCCTGGACGCGGTGCTGGCCGAGGTGGGCCGGGTGCTGCGGCCGGGCGCGCCGTTCGTGTTCTGCGTTCCCAACCATCAATTCCTGTCCAGTCTGTCGATCGGACGCGGGCTGGATCGCCTGGGCGCAGCCCGCCTGGGCGACGCCTACCGGGCCTTCTTCAACCGCATCGCCCGCCACTATCACAGCGACCCACCGGAAGTGTGGAGCGCCCGCCTGGAACAGGCCGGGTTTGCCGTCGAGCGCTGGTGGCACTATTATCCGCCCTCGGCCATGCACGTCACCGAATGGGGGCATTACTTCGGCCTGCCCTCGCTGCTGGCCTACCAGCTGACCCGGCGTTGGATCCTGGCCCCCACCCGCTGGAACCTGGCTCTGACCGACCGCCTGACCCGACCGCACTACGCCGCAGCGCCCGAATCGCCCCAGGGCGTGTGCAGTTTCTACGTGGCCCGGCGGGGATAACCCGCCCGCCGCTATTTCACATCATTGTGGAGTAAGCCAGGGCGCATGCGGAGCGCCCAAGCGCAGAGATATTCAGGAGATTTTTTTGCACTCCATGCGAAAAAATCTCTGCCTGACGGTCTGTTCCGGCCAGCGAAGCTTGCCAGTCAACGCTACCCCGGGTGCATGGGGCGTTACCGCCCGCCTGGCTGCGTTGCAGAAAATTCTTGTAAGGAAGCAAACAGAAGGCGCGCCTTCTGCGACCTTCCTCCAAAAATCATCGAGAACGGCTTGTATTTCGAGAGGGGTGGTGGGCTGCGCCCGGCCGCCTCTCCAAAATACAAATCAGGCCCGAGGATCAATATACAAGGTCTCGAAGTATGAGATTGCTGGATAAATATAGCTACTATGTCATTTCGATCCCGCGCTTGCTGTGGGGGGTTCAGCCCTGGGGGCGGGTGCTGGCGCTTTTCCTGGGCCGGGCCGGAGCGGGGCCGCACGAAGTGCGCCTGCGCCAGAACGGGCTGACGTTCGCCGTGCGCAGCGCCATGGACGTATGGAGCATCAAAGAAACCTTCATCGACCGCTTCTATGAGCGCTTTGGGGCGGTCATCCGGCGAAGCTGGCGGATTGTAGACATCGGCGGTGGGCTGGGCGATTTCAGCCTGTTCGCCGCCACCCAGCAAACCGGCGTCCAGGTCTACGCTTTCGAGCCGACCCCCGAATCATTCGCCCTGTTACAGCGCAACGTGGCGGCCAACAATATCCGCAACGTAGAAGCCTTTCCGCTGGCGGTCTGGTCGCATTCCGGGAAGATCGCCATCGACACGCGCGGCGGCGAGGCGGTGCAGTTCACCAGCCAGGAAGCTGGGAGCGGCGCACAGCCCGGCCAGGTGATGGTCGAAAGCCTGACCCTGGACGAGGCCCTGAACCGCTGCGGCATCCAGCGCTGCAATCTGCTCAAGATGGATTGCGAGGGCGCCGAATATCCCATTCTGTTCAACGCTGCGCCCGCTACCCTGGCCCGCATCGACCGGATCGTGATGGAATATCACGATAACGCCGGGCCGCATACCCATGCCGACCTGGCCGAACTGCTGGCCGAACAGGGCTTTTTGGTGCAGGCCCGGCCCAATCCGGTGCATGATTACCTGGGCTATCTGTACGCCTTTCGCCCGCCGAGGAAATAGCCGCCCCGTATGAATGAGCCAAGCGTTCTGGATTACGTCAAAGCCCTGCTGACGCCCTGGAAGGGCGCTCCGCCCGCCATTCCCCTGGCCGGCGAAACGCAGGCGGCGCAGCCTCTGGCCGCCCCGCCTGCGCCGCCCGAGCTGCCCTGCGAGCCAACCTACCGTTTGGAAGACGCCCGGCCGGCCCTGGCCGAGCCGATCCGCCCGGTATTTCTGGCAGCCGGCTTGGGGCTGCTGGGGCTGGCTTTCCTGATCTTCATGATCTATACCACCGGCCAATACGGCGAGCCGCGCTTCAACCTGCTCGACGCCAGCCTGACCCTGCTGGCGACCGGCTGCCTGGGGCGGGCCTTCTGGGTGAGCAAGCCCCGCCCTCTGGCCCGGCCCGATTGGCTGGCCGGGCTGCGCCGCCAGCCGCTGGCCCTGGCGGGCGGGCTGCTGGCGGTGGGCATCGTGCTGTTCTTCCGCCTGTATCGGTTGGGCAGCGTGCCGCCAGAGATGAACAGCGACCACGCCGAGAAAATCCTCGACATTCTGCGGGTGCTGAAGGGCGAATATTTGATCTTCTTCGCTGGCAACGGCGGGCGCGAGGCGCTGATCTTCTACCTGGGAGCGCTGGTTCACCTTCTGGGCCTGCCGTTGGGGTTTACGGCCCTCAAAGTCGTCTCGATTGGGATCGGGTTGGCGGCCCAGCCTTTCATCTACCGGCTCGGCAAAGAGATCGGTGGGCCGCGGGTGGGCTGGCTGGCCTTTGTCTTGTCTGGCATAGCCTACTGGCCCAATGTAGTCTCTCGCTTTGGGCTGCGCCTGCCGTTCTACATTCTCTTCACCGCCGCCACCTTATATTTTGTGCTGCACGGCCTGCGCGCCGCCCGGCGCAACGATTTCATCTTCGCCGGGGTCGCCGTGGGCCTGGGCTTCTACGGCTACACGCCCGACCGTCTGCTGCCGCTGACCGTGCTGGCAATGGTGGGGCTGTACCTGCTGCACAACCGCCGCCGCGCCCAGGCCCAATTTGCCTTCACCGGGCTGCTGGCCCTGGGAACAACCGCCTTCGGCCTGTTCCTGCCGCTGATGACCTACATCCTGGTGCAGCCAGAAGCATTTCTGGCTCGCACCCTGACCCGCATGGCAAACGCCGAGCAGCCCTGGCAGGGATCGGTCCTGAGCCTATTCGGGCATAACTTCGTCCGGGCCTTGGGCATGTTCTCGTTCGACGCCGGGGTGATCTGGCCGGTATCCATCCCACACCACGCCGCCCTGGGCGGCGCGGCCCAAATACTGTTTTACCTGGGCTGTATCCTCGCCATCGGGCACTATGTGCGCCGCCGAGAATGGCCCTACCTGTTTCTGCTGCTCTCGATCCCGCTGCTGCTGCTGCCTTCCGTCCTGGCCCTGGCCTTCCCCGACGAAAACCCCAACCTGTACCGCACCGGCGGCGCGCTGGTTCCGGTATTCGTGCTGGCGGCCCTGGCCCTGGATGGGCTGATGCGCACCCTGGCAGATCGCCTGGGCGGGATCGAGCGCGCTGTAAGCCGTCCGGTGGGCGTCTACGCCGCCTGGGGCCTGGCGGGGCTTGTCCTGGCAGTCTGCGGCTTGCAGGAATACCGCCTGGTATTCAACGACTACCAGCAGCAATATCTGCTCTCGGCCCAAAACACGTCGGAAATGGGCGCGGTCGGGCGCAGCTTTATCGACGCAACCCACGCCGGGGCCGACAGCCTGTATGTGATGGGCTTTCCCCACTGGGTCGACTCACGCCTGGTGGCGGTCAACGCCGGGTTCGCCGGGGCGGATTTCCGCATGTTCCCCGAAAACCTGGCCCTCACCACCGCCAACCCCCGCCCCAAGCTGTTCTTCGTCAACCCGCAAGACCAGGCCGGCATCCTGGCGCTGAAGCAAACCTACCCCCAGGGCTGGTTTGAGACCGTCCAATCTCAGGTTCCCGGCAAAGATTTCCTGGTCTTCTTCAGTTTACCCAAAGAAAACGCCCCCTGAAATTTCGCGTGACTGATTTATCTATGACTGCTTACGCTCCTCCCGCTCCCCGCCTCTCTCGCCCCTGGTTGTACGACCTGCTGGCCGCGCTGGTGCTGCTGCTGGCCGCCTATTTCCGCCTGACCGGGCTGCTGTGGGGTGAATACACCTTCCTGCACCCCGACGAGCGCTTTCTGATCTGGGTAGGGGCCGACATCAGCCCGGTCAAAAGCCTGGGCGAATATTTCGATACGCCCAACTCCAGTCTCAACCCGAACAACCGCGGCCACGGCTTTTACGTCTACGGCACGCTGCCCATGTTCTTGGCCCGCTACGCCGCCGAGTGGTACTACGGGCAAAGCGGCTGGAACGAGATGACCCAGACCGGGCGGGCCTTATCCAGCCTGGCCGATTTGGGCGTGGTGCTGCTGGTCTACCTGACCGCCAGCCGGGCCTACGACCGGCGGGTGGGGCTGCTGGCGATGGCCTTCTCGGCCGGGGCGGTGCTGCAAATCCAGCAGGCCCACTTCTTCACCATGGACACCTTCGCCACCTTTTTCACCCTGCTGGCGCTGTACCTGGCGCTGATCGTGGCGACCCAGCCGCCCGGCCGCAGCCTCGACCGGGCCATCCTGTGGCCCAGCCTGGGCTTTGGGGTGGCCCTGGGCATGGCGGTGGCCTCCAAGCTCAACGCCGCCCCGGTGGCGGCGGCCCTGCCGGTGGGCATGCTGGTCTACCTGGCCCGCATCCGGCCGGCCGAACGCGAGCGGGCCGTAGTGCGCCTGACGCTCTACCTGGCCCTGGCGGCGATAACCAGCCTGCTGATTTTCCGCATCTTCCAGCCCTACGCTTTCAGCGGGCCGGGCTTCTTTGGGCTCAAGCCCAACCCACAGTGGGTGCAGAACATCACCGAGCAGCGCAGCCAGGCCAGCCGGGATGTAGATTTCCCGCCCGCCATGCAGTGGGCCCGCCGCCCGCTGTGGTTCTCCTTCCAAAACCTGACGGTGTGGGGCCTGGGGCTGCCGCTGGGCTTGCTGGCCTGGGCGGGATTCCTGTGGATGGGCTGGCGCTTGCTGACGCAGTGGAACACAAACCGCCCCGCATGGCTGGCCCACATCCTGCTGTGGAGCTGGACGGCGGTCTACTTCACCTGGCAGACCCTCCAGTTCAACCCCACCATGCGCTACCAGCTCCCCATCTACCCTACCCTGGCGATCTTTGCCGCCTGGGCGGTGATCGCGCTGTTTGACCGCGGGCGACAGGCGGCGAACTACGGCGAAACCGCAGCCAGCGGTCAATCGCCGGTGGGCAGTGGGCGGTGGTCTTTAGCCGCGGTTGCCGCTGGCGGGTTTGTTTTGTTCGCCACCTACGCCTACGCCTACGCCTTCACCCAGATCTATACCCGCCCGGTGACGCGCGTGGCGGCCAGCCGCTGGCTGTTCGAGAACGTCCCCGGCGCGGTGAACCTGCCCATCCAGACCGACCAGGGTGTGCAAAATCAGATCATCCCCTTTGGCTACGACCAG
Organism: uncultured Anaerolinea sp.; assembly: GCA_964416275.1. GTDB lineage: Bacteria > Chloroflexota > Anaerolineae > Anaerolineales > UBA4823 > RBG-16-57-11. The sequence goes on from CAYQDU010000017.1 coordinate 28,096, forward strand.
CGCCTTCTGCCGGGCAACCCGGCCACGCTGCTGTTTGCGCCCAAAGCCGCCGGGACGCTCTCGCAAGTTTACCTGCCGCGAGTTAAAGACAGCCTGCGCGCCGATCAGCCGATCACCCTGACCCTGAGCGTGGCTTCCGTGGCTGCGCCGGGCGTCCCCCTGGCAAGCGCCCAACGGGTGGAGCGCCTGTCGGCCGGCGACGACCCGCGCGGGCGCAGTATGGTTCTGACCCTCGAGCCGCCCATCGAGGTCAGCCCGGCTCAGTCGTACCAGATGAGCCTGACGATTGACCAGCCGCCCTCAACCGCCTTCAACGGCACGGTTACGGCCTATCTCTTGCCCATCGCCGGACAGGGCGAAGATATGGTTTCCCAGGTAATGACCCCCACCGCGCCCATCCTGCGCCCCAACGCCCCCTTCAGCCTGGAACTGGCCCCCCAGCAGGACGGCAGCCTGGCCCAAATCCAGTGGAACGGCATCGCCAGCGACCAGGAAGCGCCCCGCCCGCTCTCCATCAGCCTGAGCCTGGACGCCCCAGACAATAACGCCGAAACTTCATCTTCCGACCTGATCGCCGTGCCAGACCCGCAGACCGGCGTCAGCGCCTACTGGCTGAACACGCCCATCCCGCTGCTCAAAGGCGAGCTGTACCGCCTGACTCTGCGCATGCAGCCCACTGGCGGGGCGGTCAGCCTGGCCGGGATGGGCATCGCTACCGAAGGCGATTGGGACGACGGCCTGCCGCTGCGCATCGACGGCTACGACCCATTCGGCGGGCTGTACCCGAACGGGCTGAACTTCAACATGTATTGGGAAGACAGCCCCGAAAAATTGGCCCGCTTCGTCAATATCCTCGACCAGGCCGATTACATCGTCATCAGCTCCAACCGCCAGTGGGGAACCCTGCCGCGCATCCCCGAACGCTTCCCCATGACCAGCCTGTACTACCGCGCCCTGATGGGCTGCCCGGCCGAGCAGGACGTGGTCGACTGCTACCGGGTCGCCAGACCCGGCGCCTATCACGGCCAATTGGGCTACGACCTGGTGCAGACCTTCGTCTCCGAGCCGTGCCTGGGGCTGGTCTGCCTGAACGACCAGTTCGCTGAAGAAGCCTTCACCGTGTACGACCATCCGAAGGTCTTGATCTTCCACAAGACCGCCGACTACGACCCGCAGCGGGTGCGCGAGATCTTAGGCTCGGTGGATTTCGAGAAGATCATCCGCAAGCCGCCGCTGCATTACGGCTCCCAGCCGGCCACCCTGCTTCTGCCGGCCGAGCGTTGGGCGGAGCAGCAGGCCGGGGGAACGTGGAGCGCCCTGTTCGACTCAAACGCCCTGGTGAACCGCTACCCGGCCCTGGGCGCGGCGGCCTGGTATCTGACCATCTTCCTGTTGGGCGTGCTGGCCTATCCCATACTGCGCCTGGCCCTACCAGGGCTGGACGACCGGGGCTACCCGCTGGCCCGCAGCGCGGGAATGCTGATCTTATCCTACATCGTTTGGCTGGCTGGCTCGGCCCGCATTCCGTTCAGCCCGGCGGCTATCGGCGCGGCGCTGCTATGGATGGCTGCCGTTTCGACCTACCTGGTTTACCGCCAGCGGGAGCAGATGACGGCCGAACTGAAAGCCCGGCGCGGCTATTTCCTGGCGGTCGAAGCCCTGTGCCTGGCGCTGTTCCTGGCCTTCCTGTTCGTGCGCTTTCAGAACCCCGACCTGTGGCACCCCTGGAAGGGCGGCGAGAAGCCGATGGACTTCTCGTATTTCAACGCCGTGTTGAAAAGCACTACCTTTCCACCCTACGACCCCTGGTTTGCGGGCGGCTACCTGAATTACTACTACTATGGCTTTTTGCTGGTGGGAACCCCGGTCAAATTTCTGGGCATCCTCCCGGCCGTAGCCTATAACCTGATCCTGCCGACCCTGTTCAGCCTGATCGGGCTGGGGGTCTTCTCGGCAACCTGGAATCTGAGCCAGCGAGCCGGAGCCCGCCGGGCAGCCTTCGACGCCCCGGCGGCCGCCGGGCGGGTTTCGCCCTACATTCCAGCCCTGGCGGCCGTGTTGGGCGGGCTGATTCTGGGCAACCTGGGGACGGTGCGCATGATCTACCAGGGCTTCCAGCGCCTGGCCGCCCCCGGCGGCGTGCCGGAAGACGCCTCGCTGGCCCAGCGTTGGACCTGGGGCGTGGCTGGTTTTGGCAAGGCTGTGGGCGGCGAAAAGCTGCCCTACAGCATCGGCGACTGGTACTGGCTGCCCAGCCGGGCCATCCCCGCGCCGGGCGACATCGAACCGATCACCGAGTTCCCGTATTTCAGCGTCTTATACGCCGACCTGCACGCTCACCTGCTGGCCCTGCCGCTCACCCTGCTGGCCCTGGGCTGCCTGATTGGGCTGGTATTGGGCCGGGCAAAATGGAGCGACGCCGGGGGCGGCCTGGCCTGGCTGGGGCTGACCGCCCTCGCCATCGGCGCGCTGCGCCCCACCAATACCTGGGATATGCCGGCCTACCTGGCCCTGGGAGTGGTTGCCATTTTCTACACCCTGCTGGGTAACTTTGAGATTCCTACCCGCTTGCGCAACCGGCTGCCCTGGCTGGACGACATTCCCGCCCGCGGGCTGCGGGTGGCGGCGGCCCTGGTGGGCAGCGCGCTGCTGGTGGGGCTGGCCTTCCTGTTCTTCCAACCCTACGCCCAATGGTACGCCCTGGGCTATACGAAGGTCCGCCTGTGGAAAGGCGTAACCACCCCTTCCTACTCTTACTTCATCCATTGGGGCCTGTTCCTGTTCCTGCTGCTCTTCTGGGCGGCCTGGGAAACCCGCGATTGGATGGCCAAGACTCCCGTCTCGGCCCTGCGCCGCCTGGCCCCCTACCGCGCCCTGCTCCTGGGCCTGCCGATCTGCCTGGGCCTGCTCGCCATTGGCCTGGATCTGCTGGGGGCGCACATCGCCTGGTTTGTAATCGCCTTTGGGGCCTGGGTCAGCCTGCTCCTGCTGCGCCGGGATACACCCGACGCCAAGCGCATCGTCCTGTTCATGGTCGGCGCGGGCCTGTTCCTGACCCTGATGGTCGAGGTGATCGTGCTGGAAGGCGATATCGGCCGGATGAACACGGTCTTCAAGTTCTATCTGCAAGCCTGGGTGCTGTTCGCCATCGCCGCGGCGGTCGCCCTGGGCTGGACTTTACCCGCCCTGGACGACTGGAAGCCCACCTGGGGCCTGTTCTGGCAGGTGGGGCTGGCGGCCCTGGTGGCCGGGGCCTCGCTGTACACTATTATGGCGACGATGGCAAAGATGGACGACCGCATCTCTGACCGCACGCCTCATACCCTGGATGGGCTGGCCTATATGCGCTATTCATTCTACACCGACGAATGGGGGACGATGGACCTGAACCAGGATTACCAGGCCATCCGCTGGCTGCAAGAACACGTCCAGGGTTCGCCGGTGATCGTGGAGGCTAACCTGCGTCAACTGTACCGCTGGGGGTCGCGGATGACGATCAACACCGGGCTGCCGGGCGTGGTGGGCTGGGAGTGGCACCAGCAGCAGCAGCGGGCCGTCACCCCCGGCGTGTGGGTTACGGAACGCATTCAGGAAGTGGACAATTTCTATACCACCACCAACCTGGGCGAGGCGGCCGACTTCTTGCGCAAATACAACGTCCGGTATATCATCGTAGGGCAGCAGGAACAGGGCCATTATCCCGGCCCCGGCCTGGACAAGTTTCCCGATGCAGCCGGCAGCCTGTGGCGCGAGGTCTACCGCCAGGGCGATACGGTAATCTACGAAGTCACCCTGCCCCAGTAAATCTAGGGTGGCCGGCCGGGTCAAACCTGGCCCCTGCCCAATACGCATAGGAAGGCTATTTGTGGCTGCACCATTCGTCTGGTATCTCACCATCACCGCCCTGGGCTGGCTGGCGTTCCCCATTGCCTACCGCCTGCTGCCGGGTTTGCCCGACCGGGGCTACAGCCTCAGCCGGGCGCTGGGGCTGTTAATTTGGGGATACCTGTTCTGGCTGCTGGCCTCGCTGGGGGCGCTGCGCAACGACACGGCCGGGCTGGTGTTCGCCGCCGTCCTGCTGGGCGGGTTGAGCCTGTGGGCGCTGCTGGGCCTCACCCCGGCCGAACTGGGAGGCTGGCTGCGCCGCCGGGCGGGGATGATCGTCGCCGCCGAAGCGCTGTTCGCCCTGGCCTTCGGGGCCTGGTGCCTGGTGCGGGCCGCCAACCCGGAAGCCCTCGGCACCGAAAAGCCGATGGAACTGGCCTTCATCAACGCCATCCTGCGCTCGCCTACCTTTCCGCCCCACGACCCCTGGCTTTCGGGCTACGCCATCTCGTATTATTACTTTGGCTACGTGCTGGTCGCCATGCTGGCCCAGATGACCGGCACGCCCGGGGCGCTGGCCTTCAACCTGGGCGGGACGCTGGTGTTCGGCCTGGGCGCGGTCGGAGCCTACGGCGTGGTATACAACCTGCTCAACGCCGGCCGGCCGGCCGCCGATCGGCCGCGCTTCAGCCTGGCGGCCCTGTTTGGCCCGCTGTATCTGCTGCTGGTCAGCAATTGGGAAGGCTTCTTGGAAGTCCTGCACAGCCGGGGCCTGTTCTGGCAGACCGCGCCCGGCGGCGGGCCAACCTCGGCCTTCTGGCGCTGGCTGGACATCAAAGACCTGACCCTGCCGCCGGCCAGCGCCCCCTCCTGGGCGCCCACCCGCTATTACTGGTGGTGGCGGGCTTCACGCGTGGTGCAGGATTACGATCTGGCCGGAAACCCGCGCGAGATCATCGACGAGTTTCCCTTTTTCTCGTTCCTGTTGGCCGACCTGCACCCGCACGTGCTGGCGATCCCGTTCGGGCTGCTGGCGGTGGGGCTGGCCCTCAACCTGTTCCTGGGCGGCGGGCGGTCGCCTGGCGGGCCGCGCCGGGCGCGCCTCTCGGCCGAAATGCTCGTCACCCTGGCGATGGCCGGAGGGCCGGTGAGCCTGCTGCTGATCGGGCTGGGGCTGTGGAAGCTGCGCCTGTCGCTGGCCCTGGGCGGCCTGCTGCTGGCCGGCCTGAGCGGCGCGGCCTATGCCTGGGGATCCGGGCGGAAGACCCACCCCGAACCCTGGCTGGAGTTCGAGCTGCCCCTGCGCCCGGCCGTATTCGGCCTGTGCGCCCTGGCCCTGGGCGGATTGGCTTTCCTCAATACCTGGGATTATCCGCTGTATGTGGCCCTGGCGGCGGCGGCCTTCGCCTGGGAGGCGGCCGGGCCAAACGGGCGCACACTCAAGCGCCTGGCGGCGCGTTTCTTCTGCCTGGGCCTGCTGTTGGGCATAAGCGGCATCCTGCTCTACCTGCCCTTCTACCTGAGCTTTTCGTCGCAGGCCGGGGGCGTGATCCCCAACCTGGTCTATCCCACCCGCGGCGCCCACCTGTGGATCATGTTCGGCCCGCTGCTGATCCCCATCTTCGTTTTCCTGCTCTATGAAGCGCGGCAGACCAAGCCATCCCGCACCGGGCTGAAAATGGCCCTGGCGGCTGCGGCCGGCGGCGGGCTGACCCTGTGGCTGGCCTCGCTGGCCCTGGGCCTGTTAGCCGCCAACCTGCCCGGCAGCCTGAGCGAGGTGAGCCAGCTCTTCAAGGCTTCCATCGCCGCTGGCGACGCCCGGCAGTTGTTCATAGCATCTGTGCTGCGCCGCCTGACCCAGCCCGGCGGATGGATCACCCTGCTGGCGTTGGCGGCTGGGGCGGCGGCGCTGACCCTGTACGGCGAACGACCGACCAGCGCCGACGACCCGCCGGCCGCGGTCTATCGTCCGCCGTCTGTGGTCGTCTTCGTTGCGCTCCTGATCCTGGGCGGCGCGCTGATGGTCACCGGGCCGGAATTCTTCTTCTTGCGCGATCTATTCGGTTCGCGCATGAATACAATCTTCAAATTCTATTACCAGGCCTGGCTGGTGTGGAGCCTGGCGGCGGCCTACGCCACCGTCGTCCTGCTGGGCGGCCTGCGAGGCGGCTGGCGGATGGCAGTGGGTCTGCTGCTGGGCCTCAGCCTGGCGGCCGGGCTGGCCTACCCGCCCCTCAGCCTGTGGAACAAGACCAACGGCTTCAACCCACCCGAATGGACCCTCGACAGCACGGCCTACCTGGCCCGCAGCAACCCAGCCGAGATGCAGGCCATCGCCTGGCTGGGCCAGGCCCCGGCCGGGGTGGTAGCCGAGGCCGGAAAAGGCGACGCCTATTCCGACTATGGCCGGGCAGCCACGCTATCCGGCCAGCCGGGGGTGATGGGCTGGATCAACCACGAAAACCAATGGCGCGGCGAGGGCAGCGCGGCAGCGATTGGGACCCGCCCGGCCGACCTGAAGCTGCTCTACTGCACCCGCAGTTGGGAAGAGGCCCAGGCTGTGGTGGAGCGGTACAATATCCGCTATATCTTCGTCGGCGGGCTGGAACGGGCCGCCTATACTCCCAGCGACCCGGCCTGCCCGCTGGGACTGGTGGAGGCCAAGTTCGTCCGCAACCTGCACACGGCTTTCCAGGCCGGGGATGTGACAATTTATGAATACAGTACACTTGCCAGCCGAAATCCCCTCCCCTGACGAACCGGCCCTGAGCGCCGAAGCGGCGCTGTGGGGGCTGGCCCTGCTGTTGGGGTTAGGGCTGCGCCTGCTGAACCTGGGCGCTTCCCCTTTGAGCGAGAGCGAGGCGGCCTGGGCGCTGCAAGCCCTGCACCCGGCGAATGGCATCGGCTCGCAGCCGGGATACGTGCAGATCAGCGGGCTGATCTTCGCCCTGTTCGGCGCCACCGAGCTGACCGCCCGGCTGTTCCCGGCCCTGAGCGGGGCGGCCCTGGTCTGGCTGCCGGTCTTGCTGCGCCGCGGCTTAGGTCGCCCGGCGGCCCTGGTACTGGCCTTCGGGCTGGCCCTCGACCCCGGATTGGTGACGATCTCGCGCCAGGCGGGCGGGCCGATGCCGGCGCTGGCCGCCGGGCTGCTGGCCGTGGGGCTGTGGCAGGCCGGGCGCGCCGGCCCTGGCTGGCAGCCGGCCCTGGCTGGCGCGCTGGCCGGGCTGGCCCTGCTGTGCGGTCCAACCGCCTGGTTTGGGCTGCTGGCCGGCGGGCTGGGCTGGGCGGCCCTGCGCCTGTTCGCCCGCCAGGCCCCGGCCGCTCCATCAATCGCCGCGCCCCAGCCGCCGCCCGAACCTGAAGGGCCAGACCTCGCCGAGACAGCGCCGGCCGAGGTCGAAGCCGACCCGGCCGGCGCAGCGCGCATCAGCCCCGCCGCGCGGGCCGCCCTGGTCGGCGGGCTGGCAAGCTTTCTGCTGATTGGATCGGGCCTGTTCAGCCGCCCGCAGGGGCTGGCGGCCGCCCTGGGCGCTTTGCCCGATTTTCTGGCCGCCTGGGTGCGCCCGGCGGCCGCTCCGGCCGGGCAGATGCTGGGCCTGCTGCTGGTGTACGCCCCGCTGGCCCTGATCTTTGCCGGGGTGGCCCTGGCCCGCTGGCTGGAGGCCCGCCTGCTGCAGGCTCCGGGCGCGGTCGAGCCGCCCGCCACGCCGCGCTTGTGGGTCTATTTTGCCGCCGCGGCCCTGTTGGCGCTGCTTTACCCCGGCCGCCAGCCGGGCGACCTGGCCTGGGCGCTGGTTCCGCTGTGGGGGGCGGCGGCCATTGGGTTAGCAGCCTACCTGCCGGTGGAACTGCCCCACCCCATCGCCGCCACCCAGGCCGGGCTGACCTTTGTCATGGCCGCCCTGCTGGGCCTGTGGCTGGCCAGTTCGGAAGTTCTGATCCCGGCCAACGCCCAGGTCTGGTGGGGGCTGCGCCCGGCCATTGTGATTGGCATTCTGGCCTTGAGCGCCCTGACCACCGCCCTGGTGGCCCTGGGCTGGCGCTGGGAGTATGCTCGTGACGGGCTGGTTTGGGGCCTGACGGCGGCCCTGGCCGTGTATGCCACGGCCGCCCTGTGGGGGGCGGCCTATCTGCGGCCCAACCAGCCGCAAGAGCTATGGGGCCGCCCACCCGCCCCCGGCCAGGTCGATTTGCTGCGCGCCACCCTGGCCCAGCTCTCGAACCGGGAGAGGGGCCTGCCCACTCAGGCCGAGATCGTCTCGC
>CAYQDU010000018.1:0-36096 GCA_964416275.1 uncultured Anaerolinea sp.
AGGGCCAGGGTGGTCCCGTCGTACAGGTAGACCGCGCCCACGTCGGAAGTCGAACCGGCGTCGAACAGCGGGTCGGTGACGACAAAGTTGCCGTTCGCCAGCATTACCACCTGCGAGCCAAACGCCCCGCTGCCTTCCGGGCCGGGCAGATCGCCCAGTGAACCGGCGGCCGGGCGGGCGGCGGCCGGACGCAGCGGAACGGCCAAGAGCAGCGCTGCGCCCAAGAGCAGCGCCAAACTGTGGAGGAAAATACGTTTGAGAGTCATGGAGGGGTCCTTCAGAAGAGCGTGAATGTGGCTGGTACAACCCGACTTCGTCTATTAAACCCCTACCATAAGAATTCGTCTATATTTTCGGGGGTGATTGTGGTCAATTCGGCTTTGGGGTAAGCGCGCAGAAATTCGCGCCAGGCGGCGGGGCGCAGTTCGCTTTTCCAATTGGACTCAAAACCAAACAACCTGCCGCCCGTTTCTTCGATATAGTTGATTTCCTTTTGGTCATGGGCGCGCCAGAAATAGGCGTCCACCATGCGATCCATGCAGGCGTTCTTCGTGAATGGAATTGGCTCGATTGCGACTATAATCACTGGAGACATTGTGCGCCCAACGGGCGCAAGCGAGGCGTTGAAATGAAACACATCCTGCTCACCAACGATGACGGCATTCAATCTCCCGGCCTATGGGCCGCGGCCCAGGCGCTTTCAGCCCTGGGCTTTGTGCATGTGGCTGCCCCGCGCGACCAGTTCAGCGGGGCCGGGCGCAGCGTCCCCTCCACCTCCGACGGCACAATCCATCTGCACGAAGTGTTCGTTAATGACCAACCCTGGAAGGTGTATGCCGTGGGCGGCACGCCCGCCCAGACCGTGCAGCACGCCATCCTCGAAATCTTGCCCCAACGCCCCGACCTGGTGGTTTCGGGGATCAACTATGGCGAGAACGTGGGCAGCGGCATCACCATCTCTGGCACGGTGGGGGCGGCCCTGGAAGGAGCGGCGTTTGGCGTTCCGGCGCTGGCCGTCTCGCTGGAAACCGATCCGCAGCATCATTTCACTTACTCGACCGAGGTTGATTTCGGCGCCGCAGCTCACTTCGCAGCTTTGTTCGCCGGGCTGCTGCTTGGCCGCAGCTTCCCGCCGGATGTAGACGTGCTGAAGGTGGATATACCCTCCGACGCTACCCCGACGACCGCCTGGATGACGACGCGCGTGTCGCGCCGCCGCTATTATGAGATCACCGCGCCGCAGCGCGCCTCCTGGGATGTGCCGGGTCGCCCTGGCTATTACCGGGCCGACGATCACGACCAGGACCTGCCAGATACGGATGCCTATGTGCTGAACGTGCGGCGGATGGTTTCGGTCACCCCAATCAGTCTGGACATGACTTCGCGGGTCGATCTGCCCGGCCTGGAGCGCGACTTGCGAGCCGACCTGGGATCATAAAGATATGCCTCCTCCGCCGGAGGCGGGAAATTTCCCCCATAGATAACTTTGGCTCCCCCGCCTTCGGCGGAAGAGCCATAACTTTATTGGGGAATTTGCAGATGGCGTAGCTATCTGCAAACTCCCCAATAGATTTTTTCCCGGCAAAGCTGGAAGAGCCGCAAAAATTTAACGAGAGCGGATCATCGCCAGCATTTGGGCGTGGATGGTCGGGTTGGCGGCCGAAAGCACCGAGTGGGGCGCGGTCAGCAGATTCGGGTCGCCGTCCAGCCTGGTGACGGTGGCCCCGGCTTCACGCGCCACCAGCGCCCCGGCGGCGATGTCATAGGAATTGATGCGGATTTCCCAATAGCCATCTACCCGGCCGGCGGCCAGGTAGCACAGATCGAGGGCGGCCGACCCAAACCGGCGCACCCCGTGGCTGTGACGGGCTAACAGGGCGTACAGGTCGAGGTTGTTGTTAGGGTTGGTGCGGATGTCGTAGGGGAAGCCGGTGACCAGCAGGGCGTGATCCAGGTCGGCGGCGTTGGAAACATGCAGCGGCGCGCCGTTCAACCAGGCTCCGCCGCCCAGGGCGGCGCTGAAACATTCGTCATGGATCGGGTCGTAGACCACCCCCAGCCGGATTTGATCTTCTTCTACGTAGGCGATGGAAACGCAGAAGAACGGCAGCCCGTGAGCAAAGTTCACCGTGCCGTCCAGCGGGTCGATGTGCCACACGCAGCACGAATCGCCGGGGCTGCTTCCGCTCTCCTCGGCGATGACGCGATGCTGCGGATAGCGGCGCTTGATTTCGCCGATCAGGTAATCTTCGGAGCGGTGATCTGTCTCGGTCACCAGGTCGATCGTTCCCTTATAGTCGATGCGCTGACTTTGGCCGAAGCCAGCGCGCAAAATTTCCCCGGCCTCACGGGCCAGGGCTTCGAGTTCTTTCAGTTCTGGAGTCATGATTGAATGGCGTACTGATCGAGCAGCCGATACAATTCGTCCAGTTCGTGCTGGATTTCATCGCGATGGCCGCGGGCTTCTTCAAGCAAAGCCCGGAAGGCGGGTTTTTGCTCTTCGGGTAAGGTTTCCAACAGGCGCTCGGTGCGTTGGATCTGGCCGATCTTGTGGCGCAGCTTGGTCTCCAACCGGTCGCGGTAGCCTTTGTAGAACTGCTGCTGATCCATCGGGCGCGGCACGGTGGATGGGCCGGCGGTCAGCACTTCGGCCACCGTCAGCAGAAACTCCTCCGTGTCCACCGGTTTTTCCAGGAAGCGCACCGCGCCCAGGCTGAGGGCAAAGTTCTTGTCTTCGGGGGTAACATAGGTGGCGGAGAGGAAGACAATCGGGATGCCGCTGGTCTTGGGGTTCGAGCGCAGGCGATGCACCAGGGCAAACCCGTCCAGCTTGGGCATCAGGATGTCGGTGATCACCATCGCCGGGTGTTCTTTGGCGATGAAGTCCAGCGCTTCCTGCCCGTTGCGGGCCGTCGCCACCGGATAGCCCTTGAAGCGCAGGGTCACCTCCAGCAGTTCCAGGATATGCGGCACGTCTTCGACAACCAGGATAGGACCGTAAGGGATGTTCATGCGTTGATTGTAGCCTTTTTTATGCCCTGGGGCAATACTCTTAAGCAAAATTTCACGCCGACATTACGAAATTATCAGGCGAGGTTTTCGATCCGGGTACCACCTCATGAAACCGCGGCGCGGGCCTGGCGCTCTTTCGGCGAAGCTCGCCAGTCGCCCCGCCACAGTTTCGCGCAGCGCTACCCCGATCCGGCTTCTTCGGCCAGGGCGGTGAAGAAAGCCGCCATCTGTGCGTGGCGCTTTTCGCCCAGGCGCCGGGCGGCGAGAGTAAACAGGCGGTCTTTCAGCTTGCTCAACTTGAAGCAGTATTCATGATAGGCGCTGTGCGCCTCGCCAGGGGCCAGCTGCCCGGTTTGCAAGAAGTGAACCGAGGGCGGGGCGTACACCGGCGCGCCCTGGCCGACGGCATAGGCGATGGCGCGGGCCACGCCGATAGCCCCGATGGCATCCAGCTTGTCAGCGTCAAATAGCACCTGGGCCTCCAGGGTTTCGGGCGGGTGAGAAGGGTCGCGGAAGCGGTGCGAGCGGATGCAGTCTTGCACCGCCTCGATCCGCCTGGCCGGCCAGCCTTCTTGCGCCAACACCTGGGCGGCAAAATCGGCCGAGGCGTGGTGATGTTCCGCCCGGCGCGCCTGGGCGTCGGGCGGATCGTCTGGCTGGGGCGGCTCGGCGTCGTGCAGCAGAGCCGCGGCGCGCACAATCTCCAGGTCGGCCCCTTCGGCCTGGGCCAGGGTTTCGGCCAGGGCATATACCCGTTGCACGTGGTCGAAGCCGTGGGTCGGGTCGTCTTGCGGATACCAGGCGCGGGCCTGTTCGATGGTGGGCATGAATTGAGCGCCTAAATCGGGAAAATGTGGCCTTTCTTGATCACCGTCTGCACCAGGTTGGCCCCGAAGCGATAACCCAGGTGGCGGTAATCGCAGACCGACAGGATCAGCAGATCGGCCTGCTTGCCCGGTTCCAGCGAGCCGACCTTGTGGGCCAGCTTGATCGCCGCCGCCGAGTTGATCGTGGCGGCGGCGATGGCCTGCGCCGGGGTGAGCTTCAGGTAGCGGCAGCCCAGGGCGATGGCAAATTGCATGTTCTCGCACCAGGCCGTACCGGGGTTCAGGTCGGTTGCCAGGGCCAACAGGCCGCCGGCATCCAGAATGTCCTGGGCGGGGGTGTAGTGCGGCTCGGCCAGGCCGAATGGGGTGCAGGGCAGGGCTACCGCCACCGTATCGCTGTGCGCCAGGCGCTCGATGTCTTGCGGCGAGGTCTTGACCAGATGATCAGCCGAGATGGCCCCCAGCTCGGCCGCCAGGCTGGCCCCGCCCAGGTTATCGAACTCGTCGGCGTGAATTTTGAGCGGGAAGCCCAGGTCCTTGGCCTGCTCCAAAATGGCGCGGGATTGCTCCAGGCTGAACGCGCCGGTTTCACAGAACACATCCACGAAGGGCATCTCGGCATACGGGGCCTGGTGCGGCCACCAATCTTTCAGGATCGGCAGCATGGTGTTGCAGATCAGGGCGGTGTAATCGTCGGGCCGGTCTCGGAATTCGGGGGCGATGGCATGCGCGCCCAGGAAGGTGGGGACGATTTCCAGCGGGCCTTCCTTATCCAGTTCCAGGAGCGCCTGGAGCATACGCAGCTCGGTGGCGGTGCGCAGACCGTAGCCGGTCTTGATCTCAGCGGTGGTGGTGCCGCAGTTGAGCATGCTCCACAGCCGAGGCCGGGTTTCAGCCATCAGCGTTTCCAGGGCGCCGGCCCGCGTGGCCCGCACGGTAGACAGAATCCCCCCGCCCTCGGCCAGAATTTCCAGGTACGTCTTGCCTTGCAGGCGCATCTCGAACTCGGCCGAGCGATCTCCGGCCCAGATGGCGTGGGTGTGCGGGTCTACAAAGCCGGGCATCACCACCTTGTCGCCCGCGTCGAGGGTGGGCTGCTTGGGATAGCGGGCGCGCAATTCTTGCGAACCGCCCACCGCCACGATCTTTTCGTTCTCGATCAGCACCGCCCCGTTGGGGATGATTTCCAGGCGGCCTAACTCTCGGCCGCGCTGCGGTCCACCGGCTAACGTGAGCAATTGAGAGGCATTATAGATGAGCATGGGTGTATGGGATGAACGTCTGCAACCGCCCCCAACGGTGAGTGGATTGAGAGATATATTGTACCATACGGCGCAGTTTCAGCGTTCCCCCCGCTTGCGTCCAAATAACCGGTATAATTTGAGGTAAATAATCCATAACGCGGAGGTGATGATGGACGACGGTCCTTAATGATCCGAGTTCCGTGGCCTATCGTCGCCTCCCCCCACCTGAGGAGGAACTATGTCTACCGACCGCACCGAACGCGACTCGCTGGGCGAGCTGCAGGTACCGGCCAATGCACTCTATGGGGTCCAGACCCAGCGGGCGGTGCAAAATTTTCCCATTTCGGGCCTGCGCCCCTGGCGGGCATTTATCTGGAGCATGGCATTGATTAAACGCACGGCGGCCGAGGTCAACCGCGACCTGAGCCTGCTCGACCCGGCCCTGGCGGGGGCTATCGCCCAGGCTGCCCAGGAGGTGATGGATGGGCGCTGGGACGATCAGTTCGTAGTCGATCCGTTCCAGGCTGGGGCCGGAACCAGCCATAACATGAACGTCAACGAGGTCATCGCCAACCGGGCCACGCAGTTATTGGGCGGCCAGTTGGGCGAATACCGGGTGAACCCCAACGATCACGTCAACATGGCTCAATCGACCAACGACACCATTCCCACCGCCATCCGCCTGGGGGCGCTGTGGCGGATGGACGAGCTGCTGGCCGTGGTGAACAATCTGGCGGCGGCCCTGGAACATAAAGCCGCCGAATTCGACGACATCGTGAAATCGGGCCGCACCCACCTGCAAGACGCTGTGCCGGTGCGCCTGGGGCAGGAGTTTGGCGGCTACGCCAAAGCGGTGCAGCGCGACGCTATGCGCATTCAGCGTTCGTCCGATGGGCTGCGCCGGCTGGGCATCGGCGGCACGGCCACTGGCACAGGCCTGAACGCCCACCCCGATTACGCCCGGCGCATGGCGCAGCGCATCATCGAGCTGACCGGGATCAAGGTCTACCCGTCTGACAATCTGTTCGAGAGCATGCAGTCGATGGCCGATGTGGCCGATTTCTCGGCCGCCCTGCGCACCCTGGCGATCACCCTGGTGCGCATCGCCAACGATTTCCGCCTGCTGGCCTCCGGCCCATCCACTGGGCTGGATGAATTGCGCCTGCCGGCGGTGCAGCCGGGGTCGAGCATCATGCCCGGCAAAGTCAACCCTGTGCTGGCCGAAATGCTCGATATGGCGATGTTCCACGTTCAGGGCTGCGATCTGACCATCGCCCTGGCCGCCCAGGCTGGGCAGTTGGAACTGAACGTGATGATGCCCATCATCGCCCACAACCTGTTCGAGGAAATGCAGGTCATGATCGGGGCAGTGCGGGCCTTTACCGAGAAATGTGTGGATGGCCTGCAAGCCAACCGTGAGAAGGCCGAAGGCTGGCTGGAGAAAAACGCCATCGTGGCAACGGCCCTCAACCCGCTGATTGGCTATGCGGCGGGCGCTAAGCTGGTGAAGGAGGCCCTGGCCTCCAACCGCACCGTGCGCCAGGTGGCTGTGGAGCGGGCTGCCGCCGGAGCGCTGCGCCACCACGACGAAGACCGCCTGGTCTCCCCAGCCGAGATCGAAGCGGCCCTCTCGGACATGCGCCGCCTGACCGAAGGCGGCATCATCGGCAGAGCCGGGGCAGGCGGGTGACGGGGAACAACGGCAGACAGCAGACCTCTGTCGTCTATCTTTGGTTGCCGGCGCTCTGTGGGAATCACCCCATTAACCCGTGGGACAGGCATGGCGCTCTTTGAGCGCCTGTAAAAAGAGACGTTACGTGGATTTTGTCGCACTTTGTGCGACAAAATCCACGATTAATCCTCTTCCCAGGCGAGCAAAGCTTGCCAGTCACCTGCACCACGGTTGCGTGGGAAGCTGCTGTCTGTGGTCGGCCCCATCTTTTACCCCAATTTTACGGCGATTCGCGGGTCGCGGTTTTATCATTTCTCTTGACGAAAACCACCCCACGGAAGTCAGCTGCGGGGGCTAATCCTCTGGACACACGGCGATGGAATCTACATTCACCTTTCCCGATCAAAAGCTCACCCTGTATACCGCTCGCGAAGCGGCCCAGTACCTGCGGGTAAGCCTGTCGACGTTGAACCGAATGGAGCGCGGCGGCAGCTTGCGCTCGCTGCGCACGCCCGGCGGCCACCGGCGTTATACGCTTGAGATGCTCAATGAGTGCCTGACTCGCCCTGTGGGGGAGCCGATGCGAGATAGATCATGATGGAACAGGCCCATATTCTGGTAATCGAAGACGACGACATCGTAGCCCGCACCATCGAACGCAGCCTGCGCGGCGAAGAGTTTCGCGTGCTGATTACTAACAGCGGGGTCGAGGGCCTGAAAGCCGCCCGCCGCCGCGTGCCAGACCTGGTGATTCTCGACATCATCATGCCGGGCATGGATGGCTACACTGTCTGCCGGGAGATGCGCGCCGACCCGATGCTGGCCGATACGCCGATCTTGTTCCTGACCGCCAAGATCAAGGACGAGGATAAGATCGCCGGCTTCAACGCCGGGGCGGACGATTACCTGAGCAAGCCCTTTAACATTGATGAATTGATCTTGCGCCTGCGGGCCATCCTGCGGCGGGCCAAAAAATCGTTCGAGATGGAAGGCGGCGCAGCCTCGCCCGATGCGCCAGTTGTGGCCTCGCCAACCGCCGCCCCTGCGTCGATCCGCCCAACCCCAGCCGACGAAGCCCCCTCCAGCTTCGCCCTGGTCGATAAATACCGCATCATGGTTGGCGATTACATTCTGGATACCCGCTCCTATGAACTGGTCACCCCCAATCGGGGACGCATCCGCCTGACCCCGGTGCAGTACGAGCTGCTGCACCACATGATGTGCCATCCGGGGGAAATCTTCTCGCCCAACCGCCTGCTGGATGAGGTCTGGGATTATCCCAGCGACACTGGCAGCCCCGACCTGGTGCGGGTGCATATCAAAAATTTGCGCGAGCGGATCGAGGAGAACCCGCGCCGCCCGCACTTCATCCGCACCGTGCCGGGCTACGGGTATACCGTCGGAGTCGAATAATCCAGGTTCTTCCGCCGGAGGCGGGAAATCTCTATACTGAAGGCGCTGTCCGGCGCGCTGTCTCACGAAACCGCAGGCCGGGCCTGGCGCTCTTCACGATAAACTTCCCCTCTGGCGGTTGCGCCCGCCAATCACACTCGTTCCAGCGCGCTGAAGCAGCGGTTGATAAAGCCGTAAAGCGGCCCGTTTGGGCCGCTTTACGGCTTTATCGCGTATTTATCATTGTTTCACAGTCAATTTATTGGATTTCGCTCCTACCTGTGTTAAATTCGCAGATATGGTTTCCGAGATTCCGCCCGCCATTGAGGGCGCCCTGGTACGCACCTTTCGCCTGTCTCAGTCTTTGCTATCTTTGACTCAAGAAGAGCGCCAGGCGCTGCTGCACGGCGATGTGCCGCGCTTGCTATCCCTGGCCGACCGCAAAGAGATGCTGCTGGATCAATTGACGGCGCTGGGCGACGCCCATAAGCAGGCAGCGCACATCCTCTCGCTGCCCCCGCGCCGCGCCCCGGTTTTCGACCGGGAGTTGGACGATGCGCCGGCGCAGTTGGCCGAGCCGGCCCCGCGCGCCCGCTTGCGCTGCCTGCTGGAGGGCGTCCAGGTGCTGGTGGCCCAGACCCGCGACCTGGTCCAGGGCAACCAGACCCTGGCCGCCCTGGCCCTCAGCCAGGCATCTTTGCAGCAGGCCGGGCTGCTGAGCGAGGCCCGCGCCGACTTGCCGGCCTTGTTCACCGCTCTAATGGCCGCCCGCGAGCCGCCCGACCCGAATTCCTCGCCTCCCGCGCTGCCCACCCCCCGGCCTGAGTCCACGCTGATCGAGGCCATGACGGCCCTATATCATCAGGAAGCGGCCTACCGGGCGGTGCTGAAGGTTAGCCGCCGGGTGCTGACCAATTAACCTCCCCAGCCCGCGCGGCGAATTAAAACCATCCGGGGAGTTGGAGCAGCTTGGCTGCTTCAACTCCCCGGATGGTTTATCAGAGAGAGGCGACGACGGGATTTGAACCCGTGATCAGGGTTTTGCAGACCCTTGCCTTACCACTTGGCCACGTCGCCAATGATCGAGGCAGAGACTAGATGATTGAAAATCGGCCGTGGCAGCGCAGTCTTTACTTAAGAAAAAAGCCGCTTCTCTTTCCAACGGCTCAATCCTCAATCATCCATCTACACTCATTAATTCCGAGAGCGGGCTACGGGATTCGAACCCGTTACCTTCTCCTTGGCAAGGAGACGTTCTACCAAATGAACTAAGCCCGCGAATTCGGCCTTGCGTTCTGGCCGAGAGGTGCCGAGACCCAGGATCGAACTGGGGACACCATGATTTTCAGTCATGTGCTCTACCAACTGAGCTATCTCGGCCTACAACGTTTGGCTGCTAGTTTCCAAAGCGGTGGTTATTTTAACCATAACCCTCTTTCTTGTCAAGCAATCGCGCTAACGAATATTGACTTCTTACCAAACTGCTGCATCAGCAAATATTGACTTCTTGCAACTCTTCCGGAAACTCTCCACTCAACCAGGGTGGAGATGACTGGCGAGCTTCGCTTGGCGCTTGCAGAGCGCCATAGGCTGCCCTACGGTTAAGTGGGGCGGTCCCCTCGGCTTCGCCGGGAAGATCTATTGTGGAATGGGCGGACGGCGTAGCCATCTGCCCATTCCACAAAAAGTTATCTATGCGGGATATTGTGGGGCGCAGCCTCACAATATCCCGCCTGCGGCGGAAAAGCCCGAAGCTTGACTAAGAAGAATGGATTGTGATTTGCGCCGCCTCGATCCAGGCGGGCGGGTTTGCCAGCCAGCCGTAGGCCGCCCGGCCGGTGGGCGGCAGGGCCATATACTGGTTGTCGATCCAGATCACCAATCCCAAGCGGCCGCGCGGCGCGAGGCCTGTCTGCAGCGCCAATCGCTCATCTACGGTGAAGCGCACCCGGCCTGGCTGCCAGTCGATCTGGTAGGTGTGCCATTCAGTGGGGTCCAGGTCGAGGGCGCTGGCTGCCTGGCGCAGAAAGGGCCGTCCCAGGCGGCGCAGCAGGCGGGCGGCGGGGGGCAGGGCCAGCAGCGGCAGGGCCAGCGCCCCGGCTGCCATCCAGGCCGTGGGCCAGGGCGGCGCGCGGAAAGCCGCCGCCAGCTGGCCGGCGGCGGGACGGTCGTCGCGCAGCGAGAGATAATTGGGCGGCGAGGCGAAAAAGAACCAGGCCGTATTGGGCAGGGCCGGCAGGCGCACCCGCCCGCCCCCCAGCACACCCATGCTGAACGGGTCGTTCCACAGCCCGAACCCCCATGTGCCGGGCAGGTCGCGCCCCGAAGCGCGGGCGCACAGCCGCAGGCTGGTTGGGGCCTGCCAGGGGAACGCCCTCCGGCCCAGGCGGCTGTAATCGTCGATTTGGGCCACGCGGTAGGCTTGCTCGTCGCCGGGCGGCAGGCTCAAACGCCAGCCGCCGTCCGGCAGCCGCTCGGCCTGGCCTCCGTGGGCCGTGTACTCCTGAAAGTTGGGCAGAATCTCGGTCATATCGGGTTTGATTCTTCCGTTGGGGTGGGGACGACTGGCGAGCCTGGCTCGCCTGTATGCAGGGGCGATAGGGGACTTTGGCGCCCGGAATGCGGCAAAATCCCCTGAAAGCCTATTTTTGGACGCTTGCAGAGCGCCATCGGCTCTTCGAGCGCCTGGTTGGGGCGCCCAAACTAATCCTCGCCCAGCCATTTGCAATCATAAATCATAAATCCAAATGATGTATAATGAGATACAAGGAGTTGGCATGGAAATTGTCTGGTATGGATTATCTTGTTTCCGGCTAACCGAGCGCGGCTTGGCCTCGGTTGTGACCGATCCGTATGACCACAGCATCACCGGCCTGGAGCCGCTCAAGCTCAAGGCCGATATTGTCACCGTCAGCCACGATGCGCCAGGGCACAACAACGTCTCGGCGGTCAAGGGCAAAAGCCACACCATCACTGGCCCCGGCGAGTTTGAGATTGGGGGGGTCTTTATCACCGGGGTGCAGACCAATGGCGGCAAACGCTCTGCCGACGAGCCGCACAACACCCTGTACGTGTTCGATTACGATGGGTTGAATGTCGTTCATCTGGGCGACCTGCGCCGCGTCCCCAGCCAGACCGAGATCGAAGCCCTGGGCAACGTGCATATCGCCCTGGTGCCGGTGGGCGGCGGCGGTGGGTTGACCCCCGCCAAAGCTATCGAGGTCATCAGCCTGCTTGAGCCGGGCATTGTCATCCCGATGCACTACGGCCTGCCGGGGGGCAGCCTGAAACTCAACCCGTTGAGCAAGTTCTTGAAAGAAATGGGTATTGCCAGCGCCGAGCCGCAGCCCTCGCTCAAAATCAGCGCCAGCAGTATTCCCGAAGAAACCCGCGTGGTGGTTCTGGAATACGAGCGATCTTAGAAAACACTGGTCTAAGGCAGGAGTAAACATTGTGGGCGTAAAACTACTCATGACCTGGGATATCCTACCCGGCAAGGAACAGGATTATTTTGAATTCGTGGTGCGCGATTTTATTCCCAGTGTGCAGCGCCTGGGGATGGAGCCAAGCGACGCCTGGTTTACCATGTATGGCAGCCAGCCGCAAATCCTGACCGCCATGCAGATGCCCACTATCCACTCGCTAACCCAGATCCTCGATTCGGCCGATTGGAAGGACCTCACCGGGCGGCTGCTCGATTACGTGCAGAACTTCCAATATAAGATCGTCCAGGCGCGCAGCGGATTCCAGATGTGAGTTCCTCCCCTTTTGCGGCGGCGCTGCTCGATTGGTACGCTCAGCACGCCCGCGACCTGCCCTGGCGTAGAACCCGCGACCCCTACGCTATCTGGGTTTCTGAGATTATGCTTCAGCAGACCCGGGTCGAAACGGTCCTCCCTTATTTTGCGCGCTGGATGGCGCGCTTCCCGAACCTGGAGAGCCTGGCGTCCGCCTCCCAACAGGAGGCGCTTTCGCTTTGGGAGGGGCTGGGCTATTACAGCCGGGCGCGCAACCTGCACCGCGCGGCTCAGGTAGTGGTTAACGACCTGGGCGGCCAGCTGCCGCGTAGCGCCGCCGCCCTGTCTGGCCTGCCCGGCGTGGGCCGCTACACCGCCGGGGCTATCGCCTCCATTGCCTTCGGGCAAGACGCCCCGGCCCTGGATGGCAATATTCGCCGGGTGCTGGCCCGGGTGTTCGATGTGCGCCTGCCGGCCCGTTCGCCGCACGGCGAGCGGACCCTGTGGGCGTTGGCTGAGGCCCACCTGCCGCCCGGCCGGGCCGGAGATTACAACCAGGCTATGATGGACCTGGCCTCGCAAATCTGCACCCCACGCCAGCCTCAATGCGAGGCCTGCCCGCTGGCGAGCCTGTGCCAGGCCCGCGCCCTGGGGGTTCAGGAGCAGCGCCCGGTGAGGCTGGAGAAGCCGCCCGTTCCGCATTGGGTCGTCACGGCGGCGGTCATCCGCCGGGAGGGTCGAACGCTGATTGCTCAGCGCCCGGCCGATGGGCTGCTGGGCGGGCTGTGGGAATTTCCCGGCGGCAAGCTTCAGCCCGGCGAAGACCTGCCGGCCTGCTTGCAGCGCGAGATCCGCGAAGAACTGGACGCCGAGATCGATGTGCAGGGGCAGTTAGGCGTCTATCGCCATGCCTATACCCACTTCCGGGTGACGCTGCACGCCTTCTACTGCACTCTGCGGGATGGTTCTGAGCCGCGCCCCGTCCAGCCCACCGACCTGCGCTGGGTGCTCCCGGCTGATCTGAAGGATTATCCGATGGGCAAGATCGACCGCCAGATTGCCCGCGATGTATTTCAAGAATATGGTTTGGGAGCAAAACCCAGCCAATAGGAGACTCTATGCTGCTCATCGACGCCCACGAAGACCTGGCCTGGAACATGGCCGCCTTTGGCCGCGATTACACCCTTTCGGCGGCTGAAACCCGCCGCCGGGAGGCGGGTACGTCCACCCCGGCCCTCAACGATGATTCGCTTTTGGGCTACCCCGAATACCGGCGCGGCAAGGTGGCCGTGGTGGTGGGCAGCCTGTTCGCCGCCCCGGCCCGCCACCGGGCCGGCGAGTGGGAGAAGCTGGCCTACGAGGACGCCCAACAAGCCCATCGCCTGTATAGCGACCAGATCGACCGTTACGAGCGCCTGGTGGATGAACACCCGACCTGTTTTCGCCTGCTCAAGACCCGCCCTGAGCTGGACGCCCTGATTGCCGCCTGGGAGCAAGCCCCCGATTGGCCGCCCGCCCCAACCGAGCCGGCCGCCCCCCCGCCCGCCCCAGACGGCCCCCCGGTGGGGATTGTGATCAGTATGGAAGGCGCCGAGGCCATCCGCCAGGTGGGCGAACTGGAAGACTGGTATGTGCGCGGAGTGCGCAGCATCGGCCCGGCCTGGGTGGGGACGCGCTTCTGCGGCGGCACGCGCGAACCCGGCCCGATGACCGCCGAGGGCTTCGAGTTGTTGGAGCGCATGGCTTCCCTGAACCTGGCCCTCGACCTGACCCACATGGACGAGCCGGCCGTCTTGCAGGCCCTGGACGCCTACCCCGGCCCGCTGCTGGCCTCGCACAGCAACGCCCTGGCCCTGCTGCCCGGCGCAACCGGCAACCGCCACCTGGCAGATCGCGTGATCCGCGGCATGGTAGAGCGAGGCGGGGTTATTGGCGTGGTAGGGTTCAACGCCTTCTTAAAGGCCGGCTGGCGCAAAGGCGACCGGCGGGCTGAGGTGGGCCTGGAGCGGATCGTGGCCCAGATCGATTACATTTGCCAGATGGCCGGCGACGCCCGGCACACCGCTATCGGCACCGATTTCGACGGCGGCTTTGGCTGGCAGTCCGTCCCGCACGAGATCGACACCATCGCCGACCTGCAAAAACTGGCGCCCATGCTGGCCGAAAAAGGGTATACTCAAGCAGACATCTGCGCAGTTCTGTATGGCAACTGGCTAAGCCTGCTGCGGCGGGTTATGCCCGCCAGCCTGTGAGCGAACGGATCATTGATGGGAAACGATCAACCCGCCTCTCGTCCGAAATCGGTTAACTTGCGCCTGCGCGCTTCGCTGGGCCTGGTGCTATCCGGGCTGATCTTGTATGTGCTGGGGGTGCGGCCCAGCCTGTTTGGGGCCGATCTCAGCCCGGTGGTGGGCTTTGTGCAGATTGCGGTCTTTCTGGTGGGCCTGGCGCTGATCTGCCTGGGCGGAATCGCCACCATGAACAGCCTGTGGCGCATTCTACATCCCGACGAAAGTGAAAAAAGCATCGCCGCCGACATTGGCTATCGCCTGGTTAGCACCGGATATGTCATCTCGGTCGTGTCGGGCATGGCCGATACCTTCGGCTTTGGCAGCCAACCTTTCCCCAGCCTGCCCCATTTCGGCCAATGGCAGTCCTACGGTGTGATGACCGGCGAGCTGGTCATTGCCGTGGGCTTTTTGCTCATGATTCCACGTTTGAAAGAATAGATTGCATGTCGATCATCCAGCCCAGTTTTGACCCGCTTCCCAACCCGGCGGCTGTCGTCCTGGGGCCGAACGTGCGTTTTACGGTCTTGACCGCCCGCCTGATCCGCCTGGAATTCAGCCGCACCAGCCAGTTTGAGGATCGCCCCAGCCAGGCGTTCTGGTTTCGCCGCCAGCCCGTCCCGGCTTTTGAGACCCGCTCCGATCCGCAGCGGATCGAGATCGAAACCGAATACCTGCGCCTGGTGTACCTGCCTGGGCCGGAGGCGCCGACGGATGGGTTCCAGGTTGCTAACTTGCAGATCGAAGTCAAGGCCACCGGGGCGATCTGGCGGCCGGGTGATACCGCCCGGCGGGGGGGCAACCTGTGGGGCACTACCCGCACGCTGGACGATACAGGCGGCAAAATTCGCCTGGAGCCGGGGCTGATGGCCCGCCAGGGCTGGGCGCTGGTGGACGATTCGCGCTCGCTGGTGTTCGACGAAGCCGGCTGGCTGGCCCTGCGCGCCGCCCCCACCAATCAGGACTGGTACTTCTTTGGCTATGGACATGATTACGCCGCCTGCCTGGTCGATTTCAACCGGGTGTCCGGGCCTACCCCCATGATCCCGCGCTGGGCGCTGGGCAACTGGTGGAGCCGTTATTGGGCCTACTCGGCCGACGACCTGTTGAACCTGATGGAGGAGTTCCGCCAGCACGCCGCGCCGCTCTCGGTGTGCATTGTCGATATGGACTGGCACGTGACCGAAACCGGCAACACCTCCACCGGCTGGACGGGCTACACCTGGAACCAGGATTTGTTCGCCGACCCGCCGGCCTTCATCCAGTCGATGCACGACCTGGGGCTAAAGGTGGCCCTCAACCTGCACCCGGCCGAAGGAGTTCACCCGCACGAAATTTCTTACGTGGCCCTGGCCGAATACCTGGAAAGAGACGCCGCCTCCGGGCTGCCCATTCCTTTCGACGCGGCCAACCCGCGCTTCATCAAAGGCTATTTTGATCTGCTGCACCATCCGTTGGAAGCCCAGGGGGTCGATTTCTGGTGGCTGGACTGGCAGCAAGGCACGCAGACCGTCCTGCCCGGCCTGGACCCGCTGTGGTGGCTCAACCACCTGCATTTCTACGATCACGGGCGCAATGGGCGCACCCGCCCATTCATATTCTCCCGCTGGGGCGGGCTGGGCAATCACCGCTACCCGATTGGCTTTTCTGGCGATACGGTAGTGGGCTGGGATGCGCTGGATTTCCAGCCGGCCTTCACCGCCACGGCCGCCAATGTGGGCTATGGCTGGTGGAGCCACGACATCGGCGGCCATATGGGCGGGATCGAAGACGACGAACTATACATCCGCTGGGTGCAGTTCGGCGTCTTCAGCCCCATCCTGCGCTTGCACTCCACCAAGAACCTGTATCACGAACGGCGGCCCTGGGGCCGCGGCCACCTGGCCGATCATATTGCCAGCCAGGCTTTGCGCCTGCGCCATGCCCTGATCCCCTATCTGTACACGATGGCCTGGCGTAACCATACCCAATCGCTGCCGCTCATCACTCATCTGTATTATTCGCACCCTGAGGCCGATGAGGCCTATACCTGCCCGCGCCAGTACTGGTTCGGCAGCCAGCTCATCGCCGCTCCTTTCACCCGCCCGGCCGAACCCAGCCTGGGGCTGGCTCGCCAGGTGGTATGGATGCCGCCCGGCCTGTGGTTCAATTTCTTCAACGGCGAGGTGATGCCCTCCGGCTGGCAGACGGTGTATGGCGGGTCGGAAGACATTCCGGTGTTTGCCCCGGCCGGGGCGATTGTGCCAATGGCCCCGCAGACCGGTTGGGGGCCAACCGGCAACCCCAGCGCCCTGCACCTGTATGTCTTCCCCGGCGCCAGCCAGCGCTTCGAGTTGTATGAGGACGATGGCGAGACGGTCGAATACGCCAACGGGCGCTACGCCCTGACGCCCTTCGTCCAGGAATGGGAAACCGGCCGGCTGCGTTTTTCTATTCTACCCGTGTTGGGCGACGCCTCGGTTACAGCCGCCCAACGCGCCTATTACATCCACCTGCGCGGCCTGGGCCAGCCGGGGCGCATCCAGGCCAGCCTGAATGGGCAGCCGCTGGCCCTTCAGGCCGCTTGCAACCCGCATACCGATACGCTTTCGTTCGACCTGGTGACGCTTGGCCCAACCGACAAGCTGGTGATCCTCCTGGAAGCCGGGGAAAGCGGCGACTTGATCGAGCGGCGCGACCGCAGCCTGGAAACCCTGCGCAAATGCCTGTCTGCCTTCCGGCTGGATAGCTGGGTTAAAGCCCGCATTGAGGCGGCCTGGCCCGCCATCCGCTCGGGGCGGGTCTCGTTGAGCAGCTTTCCCGCCCTCGATGAAGCCCAGCGCGCCGCGCTGGAGAATTTGCGTCAACGTTATGCTCAAATCGAGGTCTAAAAAAGATGGCCGGCCAATCCCCGGTCATCTTTTTTAGACCTCTCGAATGCGCTGGAGCCGGAATTTAATCGATCTGTTGGGGGCTGTGGGCGGCTGCGCCGCCTTGTAGACCGCAGCAGAGATGGCGAGGAAAAGAGATGCACGAATTACCGCTGTTGATTAATATCGCCGTGGCTTTTGTGGTTGCCTTCATTGGCGGCGTCATTGCCCGCCGGATGGGGCTGCCCGGCATTGTAGGCTATCTGTTGGCCGGGATCGTGATTGGCCCGTTTACGCCCGGTTTCGTGGGCGACAGCGAAACTATCGGCCAACTGGCCGAGCTGGGCGTGATCTTCCTGATGTTTGGGGTGGGCCTGCATTTCTCGTTTCAGGATTTGTGGCGCGTGCGCGGGATTGCCCTCCCCGGGGCGCTGGCCCAGATGAGCCTCAGCTCGTTGGTGGGGGTGGGCCTGGCCGCCCTGTGGGGCTGGACGCCCGTGGCCGGGCTGGTGATGGGCCTGGCGCTGTCCATTGCCAGCACGGTGGTGCTGCTGCGCGGCCTGATGGATAACGGCCTGCTCAATACACCTGCCGGGCAGACAGCTGTCGGCTGGCTGGTGTTGGAAGACCTGGCGACGGTGTTAATCCTGGTGCTGCTGCCCTCCCTGGCAAACGCCGCCAATGGCTTCGACTGGCTGGGGTTAGGATTGACCCTGCTCAAGGCGGCCGCCTTTGTGGTGCTGGTGCAGTTGGTGGGGACGCGCTTCATCCCCTGGCTGCTGATGCGCATCGCCTACACCCGCTCGCGTGAGCTGTTCATCCTGGCGATCCTGGCGGTGGCGTTGGGAGTGGCCCTGGGCGCCGCCGAGATCTTTGGCGTTTCGCTGGCCCTGGGGGCGTTTGTGGCCGGGGTGGTGGTGAACGAATCACCCCTCAGCCACCAGGTGGCGGCCGACGTACAGCCCTTTCAAGAAGCTTTTGCCGTGCTGTTCTTCGTCTCGATTGGCATGCTGGTAAACCCTGGCTATCTGTTGGGCAACCTGGGGGCGGTGCTGGTCATTACGGCCCTGATCGTGATCGGCAAGCCGCTCATCACGATCCTCCTGGGCCTGCTGCTGCCCTGGCCGGCCCACACTACCCTGGTGGCGGCGGTGAGCTTGAGCCAGATCGGCGAATTTTCCTTTATCCTGGGGCAGGCTGGCGTAACCCTGGGCCTGCTGAACCAGGATCAATACTCGTTGATCCTGGCTGGGTCGCTGATCTCTATCACCCTCAACCCATTCATGTTCCGGCTGCCCGACCCGGCCGAGCGCTGGCTGCGGCGCATCCCCGGCCTGTGGCAGCGACTCGACCGGCAGGGGCCACAGCCGGCTCTGCCGGCCCCGGAGATCGAAGATCATGTGGTGATCGTGGGATACGGGCGGGTGGGCTGTCATATCGAGGAGGTGCTGGCCGAATTAGCGATTCCGCGCCTGGTGGTGGAAGTGGACGCTCAACGGGTCGAAACCTTGAATGCGCGCGGCGCGCCCAGCCTATTTGGCGACGCGGCCAACTCGGAGGTGCTGAACCACGCCGGGCTGGAGCGGGCCAGGGCCCTGGTGGTGACGCTGCCCGATCAATCCAACTGCGAGCGGGTGGTGGCGGCCGCCCGGCGCATGGCCCCTGCTTTACCCATCATCGCCCGCGCCGCCACCGAAGCGGGAGTAAAGCAGTTGGCCGCCCTGGGGGCGCAGCACGTCATTCATCCCGAATTGGAGGGGGGGCTGGAGATCGTGCGCCATACCCTGCTGCAATTGGGCTTCCCGCTGCACGAAATCTCGCGCTACGCCGATACGGTGCGCCAGGAGCATTACGATTTGCAGGTCAACACCGAGGAAGAACACCGCCTGCTGCATGCCCTGTTGGAAGCTACCCAGAATATCGAGATCATCTGGCTCAACCTGCCCGCCGATAGCCCTCTGGTGGGCCGCAGCCTGGCAGACGTGAATCTGCGCGCTTGCACCGGGGCTTCGGTGGTGGCGATTTTGCGCGACCGGCAGGTGCTGGCCAACCCTAAGTCGCTGACCCTGTTCGCCGCCGGCGACCGGGTTGGGCTGATTGGCGACCCGGAGCAGGTGCAGGCCGCCCAGGACCTGCTGGCCCAAACAACCTCGCCCGACCCGGCCCAGGCGGTTCAATCGCCTAGCGGCGGTGGGTAGGGTGCGCAGTCCCCGGCCGGCAGGAGGTCCAGCCCGCTGGCGCAGGCGGCGTCTACCGGCCCGGCCTGCAGGCGGCGATAGACATGCAGGCTGGCCGCGGCGCAGTCGTCTACAAAGCGAGCCATGCTGGCCTCGTTCAGATAGGGGTAGGGCCGGTTGAGCACGCGGGCCGGGTCGGGCGTGCTGTAGTAGGCGCGGATGTAATCGAGCTGCTGGGCCAGGGCCGCCGGGGAAATAAAATCGAGATAGGCCGGCGGGTTGGGGGCCGGCATCAGCACCCGCCAGAAGGCGCAGTCGGGATGATCGCGCACGTAGCAGTGATCCAGGCCGTACCAGTCTTCTTTGACCATCTCGACCACCGCCAGCTTGCCGCGCCGCTCGATCTCGCCGGCCAGCCGGCGTTCGGTGGGCCGCCAGATGCGGCGCACGTATAGGCTGTCGCACAGCAGGTGAAAGAAATAGGCCCATTGAAAGCTGTAGCAGGCCGGGCTGCCGTCGGCGTTCAGGCCAGACAGGCAGGCCCGGTAGAAATCCAGGTCGCGAATCTGGTCTTCGCCCTCGCCGGAGCGCAGGAAGTGGGTTACGGTCTTGGGTGGGTCGAAGACGGTCCAATCGGCGTTGGGGATGCCCGAATCGGGGGCCAGGCTGCCCAGGATGAAAGCTTGCTCATCCAGGTGCGGAAAATGTTCCAACAGACGTTCAGCCACCCGCAGGTGACAAATCCAGGTTCCCATGCAAAATCCTCCCGAGGCGTTTATCCTATCACGGTTCCTGGCCCAGGCCGACGGATAAACGGTTAAATTCCCCCCGTATTCTTGTTATAATCACTCCCCATAGGCTACAGACCGCAGCCTGTAGATACCGGGTTGAATCGACAGGACTCTCCCGGCTTCTGACAGAAGCCCCATCTATGCTGGCGGGTTGGCGGACGGCGCAGCCGCCCGCCCCCACTCTAGAACTTTCCCGGCGCAGCCGGAAGAGCCACGAAGGATTTTTTGTGACCACGATTTTCTTTGCTACCGACGTACACGGTTCGGATATTTGTTGGAATAAGTTTATCAACGCCGGAAAATTCTACAACGCCGATGTGCTGATCCTGGGCGGCGACATGACCGGTAAGGCCATCGTCCCGCTCATCCGCCAGGCCGACGGCGCGTATGAAGTCAACTTGCTGGAGCAGCATTTCCGCCTGACCAGCGAGGCGGAAGTGCAGGAGATGAGCAAGCGTATCAAGAGCCGGGGCTACTATCCCTACCTGACCACGGCGGAAGAAGTGACCGCCCTGGCCCAGACCCCCGATAAGGTGCATGACATCTTCCTGAGCGAGGCCCTCAAGACCCTGGAACGCTGGCTGGAGAGCGCCGAGGCCAAGCTGCGCGACACGCATATCCAATGCTACGTTTGCCCCGGCAACGACGATATGCCCGAAGTGGATGCGGTCATCCGCCAGTCGCAGCGGGTGCACCTGGCCGAGGGCGAGGTGATCCAGATCGACAAGCACCACGAAATGATAAGTTCCGGTTGGAGCAACCCCACCCCCTGGCGCACCTACCGCGAAGAAGACGAAGATCACCTTGCAGCCCGCTATGCCGCCATGCTCAAGGGCCTGAAACACCCGCGCAACGCCATCTTCAACATCCACGTGCCGCCCCATGCCTCTATGCTCGACGACGCCCCCGAGCTGGACGAGAACCTGCGCCCCAAGTACGCCGGCAACGCGGTCAAGCCGGTGGGCAGCAAGGCGCTGCGCCAGGCTATCGAGCAGGCCCAGCCGCTGTTGGGGCTGCACGGTCACATCCACGAAAGCCGGGGGGCCGCCCGCATCGGGCGCACGCTGTGCATCAACCCCGGCAGTATGTATGAGCAAAGCACGCTGTTGGGCGCGCTGGTGAAATTGGGTAAGGACAAAATCGACACTTACGTGTTGACGACGGGTTAAAGAAAATAGTTTTCAACTCTTCCGGCTTCGCCGGGAAAATTTCTATATTTTGGGGGGCTGTGGGCAGCGCAGCTGCCCGCAGCCCCCCAAATATAGATCAAACCTCGCCTTCGGCGGAAGAACCCATATAGAAACTTCTCCGGTGAAACCGGGAGAGAGAATTTTAGACCCGCTGGCTAAAGGAGATTCGCAAACAAATGGGAGCAGATTTATTCGTTCGCAAGGCCACCGGCCTGGTGCGATCCTGGTCCGTCTTCGACGCTTTCATATACGCCACATTCTCGATCAACCTGATTACCCTGGGGCTGTATAGTTTCAGCCAGATGTATTCCCTGCAAGGCGGGCTCATCCCCACCCTCATCATCAGCGCCATTTTCATCCTCTTTGAAGTGGTCACCTATGCCGCCTTGATTGCGGTCATGCCGCGTTCGGGCGGCGATTACGTCTGGCAAAGCCGGGTGCTGGGCGGCGGGATCGGCTTTGTGCTGGCCGTTACCGGCTGGTGGTTCATCCTGTGGCTGTGGGTGCCGCTGTACGGCGATATGCTGCGCCACATCGTGATTACGCCTATCCTGGGGGTGCTGGGGGCCAAAGGCGTGGCCCTGTGGTTCGGGCAGAACCCGGCCGGGCTGTTCCTCACCTGCGTGTTCCTGTGCCTGCTGGTGACGGGCTACATCGCGGCCGGGATGCAGACCTATGCCCGCATCCAGCGCTGGTGCTTCTGGGGCGGCATGGCCGGGCTGCTGGTGGTAATGGGCTTCCTGCTGCTGGGCAATCCGCAGTCGTTCAAGGCCGGCTTCGAGAGCCAGTCGGCGGCCCTGTTCGGCGCGCCGGCCAACGTGTACGAGGCTACGGTGCAGGCCGGGACGGAGGCCGGGGCGGCCCTGCCGCTCAACGGCGGCGGGATTTCGGCCATCTTCCTGGCGATGCCTTTCCTGGTGTTCTTCAACCTGTGGCCCAACTGGGGCGCCACCCTGTACGGTGAAGTGCGCGGCGCCACCGATTTCAAGCGCAACTTCTGGGGCATGGCCTCGGCGTTGATTTTCACCACCTTCCTGGCGGTGATCCTGTGCCTGCTGATCGCCAAGACCATCACCTGGGATTTCTACACCCAGGCTAACGCCGCCTATTGGAACTACACCTGGGGCTATACCGAGCAGGCCCCGGCCCTGCCCATCTGGCCCTACCCGGCCCTGTTGGCTTTGTTTATGACTCACAACCGCCTGGTGCAGTTGATCGTGCTGGCGGCGATGAGCCTGTGGTGGTTCGGCTGGTCGGGGACGGTCTTCCTCAGCTCCACCCGCGTGATCTTCGCCGCTGCTTTCGACCGGCTGCTGCCCTCGCGCGTGGCCGAAGTCGAGCCGCGCACCCGCACCCCGCTCTACGCCCTGGCGCTGATGGTGATCCCTTCGCTGATCGTTTCGGCCCTGTTCGCCTGGGACATCTTCAAGTTCCGCTCCTTCACCCTCGATTCGACCCTGGTGATTGCGGTCACCTTCCTCGGTACCTCCATCGCCGCCACGCTGCTGCCATACCGCAAGCCGGAACTGTACAATGCCTCGCCCATCGTCAAATACAAAGTCCTGGGCGTGCCGCTGATTACAGTGGCCGGGGCCATCTTCTCGGCCTTCCTGGCCTTCCTGCTCTACGCCTGGATCATCGACCCGAATCAGCTGTATGGCATCGGCCTGCAGAACCCGAATTCGATCCTCTACATGCTGGCGATGTACGGCCTGGCGACGGCCATCTACCTGTACTTCAAGCGCATGCGCAAAGGCCAGGGCATCGACATCGACCGGGTGCATCAGGAAATTCCATCCGAATGATAGCGATTAAGGCATTGGCATGACCCAAATACAGCCTCAGATCGTGGATGAAGTCCGGCGCCTGGTGGAGCAGGCGCAGCGCGAGCAGTTGGCCCTGCGCCTGATGGGCGGGCTGGCGGTGCGCCTGCACAGCCCCAACATGGACGACCTGGGCTTGCAGCGCGACTATCCCGACCTGGATTTTGCCGTCAGCCGGCGCGACCAGGCCCGCCTGCCGGCCTTCTTCGAACGCATGGGCTACGCCGCCGATGCGCGCTTCAACGCCCTGAACGGAGCCAATCGCCAGCTGTATCACGACCCGCACACCGGCCGGCATGTCGACATCTTCGTGGGCGATTTTGAGATGTGCCACAAGCTGCCGCTCAACGACCGTCTGCACCTCGACCCGGTGACGATCTCGCTGGCCGACCTGTTCCTGTCGAAGATCCAGATCGTCGAACTGAACCGCAAAGACGCCACCGATCTGATCGCCCTGCTGCTCAACAACGACCTGGGCGGGGAAGCGCCGGGCCAGATCGACCTGGGCTACATCAGCCGCCTGTGCGCCGAGGATTGGGGCCTGTACACCACCACCCGCTTGAACCTGGAGCGCCTGGAGCCGCTTCTGGCCGACCCCGCTCTGGGCCTGGCCCCAGAGCAGGCGCATATCGTCCGGCAGCGCATCGAACGGCTGCGCCAGGCGCTGCAAGCCGCGCCCAAGGGGCTGCGCTGGCAAGCGCGGGATCGCATCGGCAAGCGGGTGCGCTGGTATACGGAAGTGGAAGAGGTGCGGCGCTGATGGACGCTGATCCGGTGCGCCGGGCGTTGACCGGGCTGGCGCTGGGTGGTCTGCGTTACGCGTCCGTGACCGGCTCGACTAACCAGGATGCGGCCGAGTGGGCCGATGGGCGCGCCGGCCCGCCGGCCGCTGATCTATCGCTGGTGATAGCCGACGAGCAGACCGCCGGGCGCGGCCGGCAGGGGCGCAAATGGCATACCCCGCCCGGCGTGGCCCTGGCCTTTAGCCTGGCGCTGCGCCCGGCCGGGCTGTACGCCGCCGCCCCCGGCCTGGCGGCCCTCGATCTGCCATCCCTGCTGGGTCGCCTGACGGCCCTGGGCGGGCTGGCCGTGTGCCAGGCGCTGCGCGCAGATTACGACCTCCCGGCGGCCCTGAAATGGCCCAACGATGTCTTGATCGAGCGGCGCAAAGTGTGTGGGGTACTGGCTGAGGCCCACTGGAACGGGGCCGAGCTTGCAGCCGTGATCCTGGGCATTGGGGTTAACGTGACTCCGGCGGCCCTGCCTCCGGCGGAAGAATTGATCTACCCGGCGACCAGCGTGGAAAGCGTGCTGGGGCGGGCGGTAGACCGGCTGGCGCTGCTGCGCCAGATTATGATCCATCTGCTGGCGTGGCGCACGCGCCTGGCCGCCCCCGAATTCTGGCAGACCTGGGACGACTGGCTGGCCTTCAAAGGCGAAAGGGTGTGGGTGGCGGAAGGCGCACCCCTGGACGCCCCTCATCCCCCTGGCGATGCAACCGAGAGTTTGGGAGATTTTGGGCGGCTGCGCAGCCGCCCAAAATCTCCCACAGAATTTTCTGGGGTCGCGCGCTTGCTTGGCCTCAACCCGGATGGCTCGCTGCGCCTGCAAGGCGCAGACGGAGAACCCTTCACCTTACGCACCGGCGAACTACACATTCGGCCTCAGGATTGGTTATAATAGGAGGAAGGTTTTTCCGACCAAGCCGGGAGAGCCGGAAGTACTTGCTGGCCGGGAGATGTAACCGTCTTGTTTCCATCCCCGGTGCAAGTCTCTCTAAGGAGCGTCTATGCTTGACGATCTGCGCCAACAAGCCGAAGATTCATTTCGAGATGAGCCTGCCGAAGCGCCGCCGGCTGCGCCGCCGCCGCGCCGTTTCCTGGGCATGACCCCCGCCCAGACATTTGTGATCTTGCTGATTTTGTTTGTGCTAACCTGCGTCCTCAGCACGGCTTGCCTGCTGGTCTCCGGGCGGGTTGTCCCGCCTTTCCTTTAAAAAGATTCTTCCGCCAAAGGCGGGAATTTTTCTAACGGTTGAGGGTGCTGCCTGGCTATACCAGGCAGCACCCTCAACATAACATCCTTTTCCTTGCAAAGCCGGGCGCGTTGGGTTTATGCGGCGGCTTCGCCGGTCGGATTGCCATTCTCTGGGGCTAAATAAACGATCCGGGCCATGGAGGCTACGCTGGCCCCGCTGTCGACCTTCATCACCCGCACGCCGCGCGTCGAGCGGCTGGTTTGGGCCACGTCTTTGACCGCGAGGCGCATGACCACCCCGTTGCTTGCCAGAATGGTCAGGTCGTCGTTGGGCTGCACCACCCGGGCCGCCACGATGAGGCCAAGCTTATCCAGGGCTTCGGCGTTGATGGTGCGCACGCCGCCAGTGGCCCGACCTTTGGCCGGGTATTCGCTCAGGGGAGTGCGTTTACCATACCCCTGAGCGGTGATCACCATCAAGTCGCCTTCCGGCTCGGCCACTTCCATACTGGTGATATGATCGCCCTCAGCCAGGCGCATGGCGGTCACGCCGCCTGCCGCCCGGCCCATCGAGCGTACTTCATTCTCATTGAAGCGCAGCGCCTGGCCGCGTTCCGTCACCAGGATCACGTCATCGTCGCCGCTGGTGATGCGCGCCCAGCCCAGCATATCGCCGGGGTCGAGGCTGATCGTAATCAGCCCGGAGGGACGCACAGCGGCCAACTCGCCCAGGGCCATGCGTTTGATGCGCCCTTCGCGGGTCGCCATCACGCAGAAATGGCTCTCGTCGAACAGGGCCACCGGCACAGCCGCAGTGATCGTCTCGCCCCCACTCAGCGGCAAGATATTTGCCATCGACACGCCTTTGCCAGCCCGGTCGGCTTCGGGAATTTGATGGGCTTTGACCGCATAGCCTTTGCCCCGGTCGGAGAAGAACAGAATCGTATTCAGCGAGCGGGCTAAGAACAGGAACGACATGGCGTCTTCTTCTTTGGTGGTGTGGCCGGTCACGCCCCGCCCGCCGCGGGTGCGGTTGCGCAGCGTATCGGCCGCCATGCGCTTGACGTAGCCCTTCTGGGTCAGGCTGATAATCACGGCTTCGTCATGCACCAGGTCTTCCTGGCTGAAAGTCTCGCGGGCCTCGCGGGCGATCTTGGTGCGGCGTTCGTCGCCGTATTTTTCGGCCATCTGCTGTACATCTTCTTTGATGGCGGCCAGGATTTTGTGCGGGTTTGCCAGCAGGTCTTCCAGGTAGGCGATACGCTCCAGGGTCTGTTTCTGCTCATCCTCGATCTTCTGGCGCTCCAGGGCCGCCAGGCGGCGGAGCTGCATATCGAGGATGGCCTGGGCCTGGCGCTCCGAGAGCTTGAAGCGTTCGATCAGGCGGGTGCGGGCCTGGTCTACATCGGGCGCGTTGCGGATCGTGCTGATGACTTCATCCAGGTTTGCCAGGGCGATCAACAGCCCGGCCAGAATATGGGCCCGATCGCGGGCTTTGGCTAACTCGTACTCAGCGCGGCGGCGGATGACCTCGCGACGGTGTTCGATGAAAATTTGCAGCGCTCGCTTAAGCGAGATCAGACGCGGCTCGCCCTCTACCAGGGCCAGCATTTGCACCCCGAAGGTGGATTGCAGCGGGGTGTACTTATACAACTGGTTTAACACCTTGCTGGCGTTGGCCCCGCGCTTCAGCTCTACGATCACACTCATCCCGCGCCGGTCCGATTCGTCGCGCAGGTCGCTGATTTCGTCCAGCTTGCCTTCGCGCGCCAGCTCGGCGATGCGCTCCAGCAGGCTGGTCTTGTTGAGCTGGTAAGGGATTTCGGTGATAACGATTCGCTGGCGGCCGCCGCTCATCTCCTCGATGTGGGCCAGGCCGCGCACCACCACCCGGCCGCGCCCGGTAGTATACGCCTGGTGGATGCCCTCTACGCCTACGATCACCCCGCCGGTGGGAAAATCCGGGCCGGGGATGAACTGAAGCAGGTCTTCGATGTTAATCTCATCTACCTGGTCGTAGCGTTCAATCAGGTAGGCGATGGCGGCCGACAGTTCGCGCAGATTGTGGGGCGGGATGTTGGTCGCCATGCCCACGGCGATGCCCGCGCTGCCGTTGAGCAGCAGATTGGGCAGGCGGGCAGGCAGCACCTGCGGCTCTTGCAGCGAGCCGTCGAAGTTGTCGCCAAAATCGACCGTGTTCTTGTCGATGTCGGCCAGCAAGTCTTCAGCCATGGCGGCCAGGCGGGCTTCGGTGTAGCGCATGGCGGCTGGTGGGTCGCCGTCGATAGATCCGAAGTTGCCTTGCCCATCCACCAGCATATAGCGCATCGAAAAGTCCTGCGCCATGCGGGCCATGGCTTCGTACACAGCCGAGTCGCCGTGCGGATGATACTTGCCCAACACTTCGCCCACGATACGGGCCGATTTTTTGTAGGCAGTGTTCGAGTGAATGCCCATATCGTGCATGGCGTACAGGATGCGCCGATGCACCGGCTTAAGCCCATCCCGCGCGTCGGGCAAGGCGCGGGCCACGATGACGCTCATGGCGTAATCCAGATACGCCGCTCGCATCTGGGAATCGATATCCACTTGCTGGACGGAACCAATATCCATAAAACTCTCCAAAGGAGCGTCGCAGCTCCCGGTATAATGAAAGGCTGTGCGCTTGCAGGCGCACAGCCTTTCATTATACCGCGAAGCAAGGCTTGACACTACCTCAGCCTCAGGTATAATCCATCCAATCGAGTCCAAAAAACGACTGCGCGGAGACGAGTACCCCGCGCCCCTTTGCAGAGAGCCGCCGGATGGTGCGAGGCGGCAGGGGGCGAGGGCGAAATCCCCTCCGCCGGCCCGGACCAGGTCGCCTGGCCCGGCCAGCCGCCCCCGCAGGGGGCCGATCTTGCCCGGCGCAGCCGGCAGACGGCCCGTAAGGGGGCCGGGTCCGCCCGTTAGCGCGGATGGAGAGGCTGCTCCCCGGCAATTTACTGGTGGGCGGCAAATGCAGGTGGCACCACGAACGCCCCCCTCGTCCTGCTTCGGCGCGGGGGCGTTTTATTTCCGGCGCAGCAGTGACCCCACCCGCCGGATTGCTACCGCAAGGAGGTTCATCATGCTAGATATGAACCTGATCCGTGAAAAGCCCGGCGTGGTGAGTAAGTCGCTCCGGGATCGCCAGATGGACCCGTCTCCGGTGGACGCCATCCTGGGCTGGGATGAGCAGCGCCGGGGGCTGATCCAGCAGGTTGAGGCGCTTAAAGCCGAGCGCAACGCCGCCTCGCGCGAGATTGGCAAGCTGAAAGACCCGGCTCAGCGCCAGGCCAGGATCGACGCCATGAAGGCCGTGGGCGACCAGATCGACCTGCTCGACGCCCAACTGCGCCAGGTGGAAGCCAACCTCGACGCAGCCCTGGCTGGGCTGCCCAATATCCCCGACCCGCGTACGCCCTACGGTAAGGACGACAGCGAGAACGTGGTGCTGCGCGTGTGCGGCGAACTGCCCCAGTTCGACTTCACCCCGAAACCCCACTGGGAGCTTGGCCCCACCCTGGGAATCATCGACTTCGAGCGTGGGGTCAAGATCACCGGCTCGCGCTTTTACGTGTTGAGCGGGGCCGGGGCGCGCCTGCAGCGCGCCATGATCGCCTACATGCTCGATCTGCACATCCGCCAGGGCTACACCGAAAAGTACACCCCCTTCATGGTCAAGGGCGCTACCCTGTTTGGAGCCGGGCAGCTTCCTAAGTTCAACGATAACCTGTACCGCGATCATGAAGAGGACCTGTGGATGGTGCCGACCGCCGAAGTGGCCCTGACCGGCCTGCACATGGACGAAATCCTGGACGAGGCCGACCTGCCGCGCAAGTACGTGGCCTATACGCCATGCTTCCGGCGCGAGAAGATGAGCGCCGGGCGGGATGTGCGCGGCATCAAGCGCGGTCACCAGTTCGATAAGGTTGAGATGTACGTCTACTGCAAACCCGAAGAGTCGGAGGCTATGCTCCAGCAAATGTTGGCCGATGCCGAAGCGGTGTGCCAGGGATTGGGGTTCACCTACCGGGTGGTGCAGTTGTGCAGCGGCGACATTGGCTTTGGCTCGGCCATCACCTACGATCTGGAAGTGTGGGCCGCCGGCTGCCAGGAGTGGCTGGAAGTTTCGTCGGTCTCGAACGTGACCGACTTCCAGGCCCGGCGGGCCAATATCAAATACCGCCCGGTCGAGGGCGGCAAGACCCGCCTGGTGCATACCCTCAACGGGTCGGGCCTGGCCCTGCCCCGCCCGATGATTGCGGTGATGGAAAACTACCAGCAGGCTGATGGCAGTATCGCCGTCCCCGAAGTCCTGCGCCCCTGGATGGGCTGGGTGGACGTGATCCGCGGCTAGAATTCTTCTGGAAGGTGTTGAGCGGCGCAGCCGTTCGACAACCTTCCAGAAGAGTAGAAATTTACGGCTCTTCGGCCCTTCAAAAAATATTGCCTGGATTTGGTCGCACTTCGCGCGACCAAATCCACGATTAACCCTCTTTCCAGGGGAAAAGTTATATTTAGGGGGGAATTGTGGGTTACGCCCCACAATTCCCCCCTAAATATAGAAAAGTTCCCGCCTTCAGCGGAAGAGCTAAATTTACCCGCCTCGGCGGGGTACCAGCCCGCTTAATCGGGGCGTAGTCTGTGGCGCGAAGTCGCCAGCTGCTCTACCCCAGTTGAGCGGAAAGTTGCCCACGGCGGAAGAACCATAAAAAAGGGCGATCGATGGATACAACCCAATTCAGCAATCTGTTGATTCTGCTGCTGGTCCAGGCTGGGATTGTGGTGGGACTGGTGGGGCTGTTGATCCCGGCTTTTCCAGGGCTGCTCATCATCTGGGCCTCGGTGCTGGTATATGGCCTGGTGAGCGGGTTTGGCTGGCTGGGCGGCGCGCTGTTCGTGCTCATCAGCCTGATCGGGATCGGGGCTTCGCTGGCCGATAATGTCATGATGGCTGGTGGAGCGCGCACCGGCGGCGCCTCCTGGGGGTCGATCCTGGTGGCGATGGCGGCCGGAATCGTCGGCACGCTGATCCTGCCGCCCTTCGGCGGGCTGCTATTCGCGCCGCTGGCGGTGCTGCTGCTGGAATACTACCGCCGCCGGGACTGGCCCCAGGCCCGCGAGGCCGTGATTGGAATGGCAAAAGGCTACGGGCTGGCGTTTTTCATCCGCCTGTTGGGCGGTTTTGTGATGATGCTCTTGTGGTGGACGTGGGTGCTTTTTACCCGCTGACCGGCTGGCGAAAATCGTAGATTCCGTCGTGGATGGCCCAGCGCCGGCCGCAGGCCGGGCAGTCGAACCCCTGCGGGTCTTCGTTCAAAGGCATATGCTGGCACTCCGGGCAGCGGAAGAATTCGTCCGGCCCGGCCGGCGCGTCCTGCGCGGCGCCTGAAGAGACGCGGGCGGCGGCCCGCACGAACACGCTGGGGGCGAACTGCCACCAATCGCCGGTCAGTTGGGCCAGGCTGTCCAGCCCGGCCAGCAGCCCGGCCGGGGCCAGCCGCTTGAGCAGCCCAATTCGAAAGTGCGATACGGTGAGCTGGCGCTGTATGTCGAACCCGGCCTGTTTCAGCCAGGCCCGGATGGCAGTCGGGTGGAAGTCGAAATTCAGGCGCACAAACTCCACCGGCTCTGGCGTGAACGGACTCCAGGCCTGGCGGCCCAGGGCATAGCGCGCAATCGCCTTTAGATTCTGTTTGTTGGCGTATTCGAGGATAAAAACCGCCCCCGGCTGGAGCGCCTGGCGCACCTGGCGGAGGGCCAGCGGCGCGTCGGCCATGTGGTGCAGGGTGCGGATCATGGTGGCGGCGTCGAACAGGCCCGGCGCAAACGGCAGGCGGTAGATGTCGGCGGCTACGTAGCGATATCGTGTGCCATCTGGGGCCGAATCGCCCAGGCGCTGACGGGCCAGTTTGAGCTGGCTGCGCGAATAATCCAGCAGGGTGATCTGTTGAAAGCCGGCGTAGCGAGGGGTATTGCGCCCCGCCCCGGCCCCCAATTCCAGCAGGCGCTGGCCGCCGGGGGGCAGCAGGCGGCGCAGGGCAATCGCCTCGGCCCGATCTTCATAGGCCCGGCCGCCCTGATCCCAGAATGTAGCCTGGTAATCTGAGCCTTCATAGTCACATACGGGCGGCGTTTGCATCGCGATCCATTCGAGAGCGTGCAGGCGGCGCAGCCGCCTGCACGCTCTAAAAACTTTCTAGCTCATATTGCCGTTGAAGCCCCGGCCCATGCCGCGGTAGACAAAGCCTTTGCGCTTCATCAGTTCGGGGTCGTAGATGTTGCGTCCATCCAGCAGCACCGGGCGGCGCATCAGCGTGCAGATCTGGTCAAAATCCAGGTTCTTAAACTCGTTCCACTCTGTGACCAGCACCAGGGCGTCGCAGTCCTTCACCATTTCGTAGGGGTCGGTGTACATTTCGACGAAAGGCAGGATGGGCCGGGCGATCTCAATCGCCACTGGGTCGCTGGCGCGCACTCTGCCCCCGGCTTCGAGCAGCGCCGTGGCAATGTCAATCGAGGGCGCGTCGCGCATATCGTCGGTGTTGGGCTTGAACGACAGCCCCAGCAGGCCGATGGTCTTCCCCGACAGGCTGCCGCCGACCATCTCTTTCAGGCGGCTGACGGCCATCTTGCGCCGGTCGTTGTTGATCTCCATCACGGCGTGCAGCAGTTGCGGGTGACGGCCTTTCTCGACCGCCATGTATTCCAGGGCCTTGACGTCTTTCGGGAAGCACGAGCCGCCGTAGCCCAGCCCGGCGTCGAGGAACATGTTGCCAATGCGCTTGTCGTACCCCATGCCTACGGCTACTTCTTTTACATCTGCGCCCAGTTCTTCGCAGATATTTGCCAGCTCGTTGATGAAGGAGATCTTGGTCGCCAGGAAGGCGTTGGACGCGTACTTAATCATCTCCGCAGTGCGCAGATCGGTGATGACAATGGGGGCGCGCAGCGGCAGGTGCAGTTGGGCCACCTTCTCGGCGGCTTCGGGGTCCAGCGACCCCAGCACGGTGCGGTGCGGCTGCATGAAGTCGCCAATAGCCGAGCCTTCACGCAGGAATTCGGGGCAGGATACTACCGAGAAGGGGATGGGCTTGGGCTGGTGGCGGCGCACAATATCGGCCACCCAATCGCCGGTGCCGACCGGGACGGTAGATTTATTGATAATAATCAGCGGCTCTTTCATCGTCTTGGCGATGGTTTCGGCTACCGCCGCCACGTGGCGCAGGTCGGCTTCGCCATCCACGCCAGAGGGGGTGCCAACTGCGATAAAGACAAACTCGCTGCCTTTCAGGCCTTCTTCATACGACGTGGTAAAGGACAGCCGCCCAGCGCGCACGTTGCGATCCACCAGCTCTTTCAAGCCAGGCTCGTAGATGGGCATCTCGCCGCGCTTCAAACCGGCGATCTTTTCTTCCATGATATCCAGGGCAATCACCCGGTTGCCCAGATCGGAAAAGCAGGCTGCCGTCACCAGACCAACGTAGCCGACACCTACAACACAAATTTGCTTCATAAAATTCAATCCTCCTGATCCAGGTTCTCAATCCGCGCCCAATCTTACCACGAATTCGGCGCTTGCATGCGCTCTCGGCCGGGCCTGCTTGAAGTGGCCTTCCGGCCTGGCCGGAAAAGTTTCTCCAGGAGAGGAACTTTGGGCGTGAAACTGCGCCGCTTGCCCCAATCGTGAGGGCGCTGTTCTACCGGCGCTCTGGCCGCCCGGCCGCCTTTTCGGAAATCTGACCCGTATCCCCCTAATAAAGATGACAATCATCTGGAAACCATGATATGTGTCACTTGTGAATTGGCTAAAAACAGTCTAAAATATTGATATATTCTTACTGTAAGACATCAAAAAGGGAGTTACCCATGCAAATCACACGTCAGGCCGATTATGCGGTGCGTGCGGTGTTGTATCTGGCTCAGTTGGGCTCGGAACAACGCGCAGCCACCAGCCAGATTGCCCAGGAACAACAAATTCCACCTTCGTTCCTGGCAAAAATCGTCTCACAGCTTTCTGTCGCCGGGCTGCTTCAAACCTCGCGTGGGGCGCGCGGCGGCGTCTCGTTGGCCCGCTCTCCGATGGAAATTTCTTTATTGGAAGTGGTGGAAGCGATTGACGGCCCGATCATGCTCAACGAATGCGCTGGCAGCAATGGCATCTGCACCTTTGGCGATGTCTGCCCAATGCGCTCGGTGTGGTGCGAGGCGCAGGCCGAGCTGGTAGAGCGCCTGAAGCATACTACCTTCGATCACTTCCTTCCCTCTCCGGCCGGAACCATGGCCGTTGCGGTGGCCTGAGCGTTCAGCGCAAACAATATTATCTTCGTTGCGGGGCCTGTTGGGCGATTATATTGTCCACCCGAGACGCAATATCGGCGGATTTGCCGCACAAAGCGCGGCAAATCCGCCGATATTGCTTTTTCACCGTATTGAACGCTCCACAGGTTAGCGCGCTGCCGAATAATTTCGGCTCTTTCGCCAGAGGCAGGAATTTCCTTGATCCTCTTTCCCGGCGAAGCCCGAAACGCCATAATTTCTATAGCCGCCACAGGCGCAGCCCGGTATAGCGCTCGTAATAGGCATGAACGGCGGCGCGCAGGTCTTCTTCGCCAGGCCAGAAGGTGCTGATCTGCGATTGATAAGCCAGCATGGCATTGACCCAGTCTTTAAGGTCGCGCTCGTCCAGGCATGTCGTTTGCAGCCCCAGCCCGGCCGGGGCCAGCGCTTCGGCCTGATCGGGGTATTTTTCAATATAGGGATAATCGGCGTAATACCACACGGGCAGCCCGATCCGCTCGGCGATGGCGCGGGTCAGCTTGTGATCGACATGCCCACCCACGCCGAGCGGGCAGACCAGGCGCGCCCGGCCTGGCAGGCGCTGGCGCAGAGCCTCGGCCGTGTTTTCGATCAGCGCCTGTTCTTCCGGGTGGATGAGGCCAAAAATAGCATGCAGATCGGGATACAGAAACCCGGCCAGATACGCGGCCGCGTCTTCGCCGGCTGGGGCCAGGGCCGGCGCGGCGCTTACGGCCGGGTCGGTCGCCAGGCCCACCTGGCCCACCTGGGCGACCAGCCCCAAAGCCCGGCCCACCGCCCGTTCGCTGAGTGGATCGGGAACGGGCTGGCGGGCTGGGTCGGCCAAACCTGCGCCCGCCAGGCCTAGCGCCAGCCCGGCGTAGGTCAGCTCGTTGCCCAGGCCGGTGGCCGGGCCGCCCACCCAGCCGGGAGCATGCACCGAACGCCGGTAGACGCAATCGGGAATGGGGAAATGGCGCGGCGCAGCCCGCAGGCGGCCGCAGGCCAGGCGATCCTCGGCCCGGCGCAGCGCCACCGCGCCTTCGGCTGTTCCCCAGCGGGCATGCAGTTCCTCAATAAAAGCCGTGTATGGGCCGCGCGGTAAGTCGCCGCCGCACAGGGTCCAGACTTCGACCGTGTGACCCTGGCGGGTCTGGTGGGCGATCAGGCCGCCGCACGAATACACAGCGTCGTCGAAATGCGGGGAAAAGTAAATCCAATGCATGGCAATATTTTTACCACACAATACCGACTTTGAAACAAACCCTGAAATTACGATTTTGAAACGTGCTTGTCAGGCCCCCAAGCTGGTGTTATCATGGATGCGTCCGGGGATAGGGTA
The DNA here is from genome assembly GCA_964416275.1 of uncultured Anaerolinea sp. Taxonomy (GTDB): domain Bacteria; phylum Chloroflexota; class Anaerolineae; order Anaerolineales; family UBA4823; genus RBG-16-57-11. The sequence goes on from CAYQDU010000018.1 coordinate 34,644, forward strand.
TGCACCGAGAACAACAACTCCGCCTGCGAGCGATCTTTATCGTTACGATCCTGGCGACTCTGCCATGCTACTGCCTGGGGTTTCTGGCGGCGCGCCTGGTCGATCTTCAGGCCTCTCGGCCTACGGCCACCCCAACCCGGCCCGCTACGCGCCCGGCTACTGCCAGCCCCACCCTGCCGCCCACCCTCACCGCCCTGCCCAGCCCCACTCGCACGGCGTGGGTGTTTCCTACCCTCCCGCCCATCGAGACCGCCACGCCTTTTCTGACCTGGACGCCGTGGCCCACGCCGTTCTTCACCAACCCCCCTTTGCCCAGCGACACACCGATCCCGCTGCCCAGCGAGACCCTGCCGCCGCCGCCCACGGATACGCTGATCCCGCCGCCCAGCGATACGCCCATCCCACCGCCCACTGATACCCAGCCTCCGCCGCCTCCCCCCAGCGACACGCCTCTGCCCAGCGATACGCCTGTTCCGTCTAGCGAGACGGCTACTCCGTCAGAAGATGCGTCGACCCTTTCGCCCGGCCCATAAGAACCCGAGTAAAAAGCTCCTTAACCTGAGGCGGGCCATAATGTTCGATGTTATAATCCCTAAAACTTTGGAGCTACATATAGGCAAAAAATGGATGATTTGCTCCCTTACTTAAAACAACTCATTAGCGCCCCTGGGCTATCGGCCTACGAATCGCCCATCCGCAGCCTGGTAGAGGATGCCTGGCGACCGCTGACTGATGACTTGCAGATCAGCCGCCTGGGCAGCCTGCACGGTCTGCGCCGTGGTCAAGGCCCTGAACCGCGCCCCAGCCTGCTGCTGGCCGCCCACATGGATGCCATCGGCCTGATGGTGTCTGGCATTGTGGATGGTTTCCTGCGCCTCTCGCAGATCGGAGGAATCGATTCACGCGTCCTGCCCGGCCAGTTGGTGACCGTCCACGGGCAGGAAGATTACTCCGGTGTAATCGTCCAGCCGCCGGCGACCCTCTTGCCCGACGACCTGGGCGATAGCGCCGTGCCGCTGGAATACCTGCTGGTCGATATTGGCCTGCCTCCCCGCCAGGTAGAGAGCGTCGTGCGGGTGGGCGACCTGGTCTCCTTCGCCCAGCCGCCGCTGGACCTGGGCGAAGATTTTCTGGCCGGTCATTCGCTGGACAACCGGGCTTCGGTGGCGGCCGTTACCGTATGCCTGCAAGAACTGCAAGGCCGGGCCTTGCAGTGGGACCTGTGGGCCGCCGCCACCTCGCAGGAAGAAGTTACCCTGGCCGGGGCGCTCACCTCGGCCTTCCAGCTTCGCCCTACCCTGGCCGTTGCCATCGACGTGACCTTTGCCGCCAGCCCTGGCAGCCCGGCCCACAGGACCTTCCCCCTGGGTAAGGGGGTGACCCTGGGCTGGGGGCCGAATATCCACCCGGCCCTGCATAAAGCCTTCAAGTCCCTGGCCGACCGGCTGGAAAT